>JBKHWK010000030.1:0-17365 GCA_046566625.1 Gammaproteobacteria bacterium | reverse complement strand
GGCGAATTCGGCGCGTTCCTGGTCGTAGGCCTTCCCCACCCGTTTGGCGCTCTGCGGCCCGGATGCCATACCCTCGGCGGCGGCGCGGCGCTCGTGCATCAGCGTGGTGGTCGCCACCTTCCAGCCTTCGCCAAGCTTGGCGACCAGGTATTCGGCCGGCACCACCGCATCGGTGAAAAACACCTGATTGAACGAGGCGTGGCCGTTCATCTGCCGCAGCGGCTGCACCAATACGCCCGGTTGTTCCATCTCGATGATGAAATAGGACAGCCCCTGATGCTTGGGCACATCCCAGTCGGTGCGCGCGAGCAGGAAGCCGTATTGCGCGTGATGGGCGCTGGTGGTCCACACCTTCTGGCCGTTGACGATCCATTGGC
Organism: Gammaproteobacteria bacterium; assembly: GCA_046566625.1. Lineage (GTDB taxonomy): Bacteria > Pseudomonadota > Gammaproteobacteria > Pseudomonadales > Porticoccaceae > JAGPUQ01. The sequence goes on along the minus strand of JBKHWK010000030.1, from coordinate 16,988 downwards.
CGTCCGTGAAGTCGGCCCTGGTCATGGCGCCGGCAAGGTCTGAGCCGCTGCCGGGTTCGCTGAACAGCTGGCACCAGTGGTCTTCGCCGGTCAGGATGCGGCGCAGAAATTTTTCCTTGAGAAAATCCGAGCCGTGTTCCAGCAGCGTGGCGGCGGCGAGCATGCGCGGGCCGCTGCGGGCGACGCCGATGGCGCCGAGCGTGCGGAATTCCTTGTCGACGACGGCGGCGAGCGCCGCGGACAGCCCCTTGCCGTGCCACTCTTGCGGCCAGGCCGGCATGCCCCAGCCGCTATCCACCAGTTTGGTACGCCAGGTCTTGAGATCGAGGTTGGCATCCCAATTGGCTTCCAGCCAGGCGCGCGCTTCGGCGCGGACGGTTTCTTGCGTTGGTTGGCTCATGATATTTGCCTCGCTTCTCACACGTTCCAGCGCTGCATCAGCAGTTCGCGGTGGTAACTCGGACTGCCCAGAAAAACCTCGGAGCTCTTGGCGCGCTTGAACCACAAATGGGTGTCGTTATCCCAGGTGAAGCCGATGCCGCCGTGCAGCTGTATGGTTTCCCGGGCGGTCTGCATGAAGGCGTCGGCCGCGCAGGCCTTGGCCAGTGACGCCAGGGCGGGCAGCTCCGGGTCATTTTCCTCCGCCGCCTCGGCCGCGTAGTAGGCCGCGGATTTCGCGAGCTCGACGTCCACCAGCATATCGGCGCATTTGTGCTTGATCGCCTGAAAGCTGGCGATGGGGCGGCCGAACTGCATGCGCATCATCGCGTAGTCGAGGGCGGATTGGCGCAACTGGTCGGCGCCACCGACCATCTCGTTGGCGAGGCAGACCGCCGCCTGATCCAGGGTTGCGGCAAAGGGCGCAGCGGCGGCGCCGAGTTCACCCAGCAATTCCCCGCGCACATCGTTGAAGGTCAGTCGTGCCAGCTTGCGGGTACTGTCAACGGACTTGAGCAGCTGTCGGTCGAGTCCGGCGGCATCGCCGCGCACGCTGAAAAACGACAGGCCGGCGTCGCCACTGCTGCCCGGGGCGCGCGCCAGCACGATGATCAGATCCGCCGTATGCCCATCCAGCACGAAGCTTTTGACGCCGGACAGCCGGTAGCTGCCACCGGCGGGCGTCGCCGTCAGGGCTACCCCGCTGCTGTCCCAGCGGCCGTTGTTTTCGGTAAAGGCCAGAGTCGCCACGGTCTCGCCCGCCGCGATACCCGGCAGCAATTCCTGTTTTTGGTCCTCGCTGCCGGCGTTGAGGATGGCGTTGGCCGCGAGCACCACGGAGGCAAAATAGGGTGCGCACAGTAGCCCCCGGCCCATTTCCTCGAGCACGATGGCGAGCTCGACGAAGCCGAGACCCTGGCCGCCATAGGCCTCGGGAATGTGCACACTGGTGAGCCCAAGCTCGCTGCTCAGCCGCTGCCAGCCCGCGCGCTCCCAGCCGTGGTCGGTGGCCATCAGGCGGCGGATCTCCGTGGTCGGCGACTGCTCGGCGAGAAATCGCCGCACCATGGCGCGGATCTGCTCCTGTTCATCGGTGAAACTGAATTTCATGCGGTCATCCTGTATCGGCCATAGTGCCGATTCGTTATTCCAGTCAGCCGAATCTCAACCCGGCGCCCGGGCGCCCGAATGTTACGGCTCATGCAGATTGGCCGGTGTCGCGCCCGTTCGTTTATTGGGGTCGGGTCGCTGTGCGCGGCGCATTGGTTTTCCGATATTACGCCATTTCGACCGCACGACAGATATCGCCGATCGAGCGCCGCGACACAGGCGGATGGGATCGGGTCACCCCTGGCGGACGGGCGCCCTCCCGCGGACCGGCCGGGAAACGCGATAATCCCGCTGCGTCACCAGCCCGTCACACCGGCTAAGCTGTCGCGCCCCCGGTGAACCCAGCGCCGGGCGGCGCCCTTTACCCACGTTTTTTACTCAAGGTCCTTGCCGTGCCACCGAAAAAATATTACGTCGTCTGGGTCGGGAAAGCCCCTGGCATCTACTCGATCTGGCCCGAAGCCGAACGACAGATCAAGGGTTTTCCGGGCGCGAAGTTCAAATCGTTCCCCAGCCTCGCGCTTGCCGAAGAAGCCTACGCTCAGGGCAAACCGGCAACGGTTCGGAAACCGGCATCGCCCCGGACACAGAGCGCTGCCCCCGCCGAACGCGCCAGTGCCGACATCGAAATCTACTGCGACGGTGCCTGCGACCCCAACCCGGGGCAGGCCGGGACCGGCATCGCCATCTACAAAAGTGGCGTACTGGATCAGCTGTGGTATGGGCTCTACAACCCCGCCGGCACCAACAACACAGCAGAGCTGCTGGGCCTCCACCATGCGCTGGTGTTTGCCGACAAGTTCAGCGCGAGCGGCCAGAGCGTGGCGATCCTCTGCGACTCGAAATACGCCATTGAATGCGTCACGACCTGGGCCTTCGGGTGGAAGGCCAGGGACTGGAAACGCAAGGGTGGCGCGATCATGAATCTCGACCTGATCCAGTCGGCTCATGCGCTCTATGTCGAGATCGCCGACCGCATCCGGGTGCAGCATGTGGCCGGTCATGCCGGCATAGAAGGCAACGAGCTGGCCGATCGCATGTCTGTCATCGCCATCAAACGACGAGAAGCGGGCTTGCGCCAGTACACCGAAACCCGGTCGATCGCGGAGATCCTGGCGATGTCCAAGGGTTGAGCGTCGGAAGCATCGTCGCCGCGCGAGTTTTTTCAAAACCGCTGAGGACAAAATCTCATGGCTGCCAACAGTGGCTTGGCGGCGAGATTACCCCGGCGGCAAGCGCACTGCGCCGCGCCGATAGATCAGGTGATAGACCAGCGCGACCAGCACGCTGCCGCCCACCAGGTTGCCGAGAATCACCGGGACCAGGTTGCGAACCATGCCGACCCAACCGATGAATTCGGCGCCGGGCACGGGCGTTGCGAGGCCATCGCGCAGCAGCATGCCCAGGGGAATGAAATACATATTGGCGATGCTGTGTTCGAACCCGGCGGCGACAAAGGCCGCGATGGGGAAGATGATCGCGACCGCCTTGTCGACCACGCTGCGCCCCGCCATCGCCATCCAGATCGCCATGCACACGAGCACGTTGCACAGCACGCCGCGGAAAAACGCCTCCCAGAACGGGATCACACACTTGGCTGCGGCGATCTGCACGGCGGTGCGCGCGACCTCGCCCTGATTGAGCGCGCCGTAGCCGGACAGGTAAACAATCACGGCCAGCCCGGCGGCGCCGACGAAATTTCCGGCACCGACGATTGCCCAGTCGCGCAGCACATCGCGGGTGGAGAGGCAGCCCTCGGCCCAGGCCATGACCAGCAGGTTGTTGCCGGTGAACAATTCAGCGCCGGCCACCACCACCAGGATCAGTCCCAGCGAGAAGCAGATGCCGCCCAGCACACGGGAACTCGCAAAGCCCAGGCTGGGGTCACTGACCACCAGCGTGAAAAAGAGCGCGCCGAGACCGATGAAGGCACCGGCTAGCATCGCCAGCATCCACATGGTCAGCAGCGGCATGTGCGCCTTGATGACGCAGACCTTCTGCACCCGCTCGGCAATCTCGGCGGGTGCGTAGGCGTCAAAACCGAAAATTTGCTGCTTCATCGCGGGCTCCTCGATGGCGCGCTGCGTCGCTGTGCATGGCGCTGGATAGAGCACTGTTTAGCACAGATGCCGGTCACGCGGATGAATATTACCGGGCGCCGCCGGGCAGGCATTGCGCGACACCGAGCGGCGTTGGCGCCATCGGGTGACTGCGCTGTTAATCAGGAACAGTCACCCTAAACGCAATCGGGCCGGCCGCAGTGGCCGGCCCGACATCATGGCCGAGGAACCGGGTCAGAACCGGTAACCCACACCCAGCATGTAGACCCAGGGATCGACATCGACGCTCGCGGTGATGCGATTGGCGGCGAATTTGAAGGTGGCGTCGGTATCGATATCCAGGTACCACACCGCCGCATTGACCTGCCAGTGGTCGTCGATCTGGTAGTCGAGCCCCGCCTGACCGGCCCAGCCCCAAGAGTTATCGACCTCTAGCTTCCCCGGGCCGAACACTCCCTCCAGTTGACTATCGACGTCCTCGTCAAAGAACCAGGTGTAGTTGATGCCCAGACCCACATAGGGCTGCCAGCGCGACGTAGCCGCGAGCGGAAAATATTGCAGGGTTACGGTGGGCGGCAGATGTTTGATGGAGCCGGCATCGACGCCCACGCCCTTGGCCTTGATATCGTGCTCGAAAGGCGTCGCCGCCAGAACACCGACACCCCACTGGGGCGTCAACATGTAGGTGAGCGTCAGGCCCAATTCCTCGTTGTTATCGACGCCCGCGCCGGTGCCCGGCAACTTGGTGCCATTGAGCGCCAGCTGGTCGCTGTCTTCGTTGGGCTGCACCGAGGCCACGCCTGCGCCCCCCCAGTGGCGCCCGCGGCGAGCGCCCCGGCCACAGCCAGCGCCAGTAGCTTGCGTTGCTTCATCTTGCTTCCCCTCTACAACGGATCGGTGACGCCATTGCAGCAGGGGAAAGGACACCGGGTATTGATCCAGATTAAGTACGATGGAAAACCGGCCGGGACGCTGCCCGCCGGCGCAGGTAGCGCAGGCCGCAGCTAGCCGTCGCCGCCCAGGCACGGCGGCGATGCCGGGGCCTCGTCGCGGTCGCCCCACTCCGCCGGCGCGTAGACATGCAGGGCGAGGGCGTGCACCGGTCCCGCCAGTTCTTCAGCCAGCAGCTGGTACACCAGCCGGTGACGCTGTACCCGGGACAGCGGCGCAAAGCGGTCGGCGACCAGCGTGACCTTGAAATGGGACTCGGAGCCCGCCGGTACATTGTGCTGGTGACTTTCGTTCTCGACGCGCACCACTCGGGGTGTCAAGGCCGCGCGCAATTTGGCTTCGATCTGCTGCTGAATCTTCACCGGACCTCTTCCTCCTCACTGAAATGCGCCATGCACCCGCTGGCAGCGCGGCCAGGGTCGAGCCTAGCACGCCGGCGGCGCGCGACGCCTGACCTCCGGCCCCGAGAAGCCGGTTGCAGGTCGACCCGATTGCGGCGGCGCCTTGTCCCACTGCCCGGGGAGTGTAAGATCAGGGCAAACAATAACCCGAGAGAACCTGTCCATGTCCGATCAACCAGCACTGTTGAGTGGTATCAGGGTCATCGAACTGGCGACCTTTGTCTTCGGTCCCGGCAGCACCGCGGTCATGGGGGACTTCGGCGCCGATGTGATCAAGGTCGAGGCGCCGGGGATCGGCGATCCGTTCCGCTACGCCCACCAGTCGCCACCCTTCATGCCCCTCGATTTCGCCTACATGTGGCAGCAGGACAACCGCAACAAACGCAGCATCGTGCTCGACCTCAAGCACCCCGACGGCCGCGCCGCGCTGCTCGCGCTGGTGGGTCAGGCGGATGTGCTGGTGACCAACTTTCCGCCCAAGGTGCTGACGAGTCTGAAAATCACCTACGAAGACCTCAAGGATACCAACCCGCGCCTGATCTACGGCCAGATCACCGGCTACGGCGAAAACGGCGCCGACGCCGACAAGCCGGGCTTCGATGGCAATGCCTACTGGGCCCGCACCGGCCTGATGGACATCGTGCGCACCGCGGACGCCGATCCCTCGCTGCCCGCCGCCGCAATGGGCGATCACCCCAGCGCGATGACCATGTTTGCCGGCGTGATGATGGCGCTGTATCGCCGCGAGCGCACCGGCACGGGCACCAAGGTCTCCACCAGCCTGATGGCCAACGGGCTGTGGGCTGCGTCCTCCATGCTGGCCGGCGTGCTCGCCGGCACCGCGCCCTTTCAGCGCTCCAGCCGCAAGGCGCCGCGCAATGCGTTGCTCAATCAGTACCGCACCGCCGACGACCGCTGGCTGTCGATCATCGTGCTGCAGGAAGACAAGAACTGGCCGCCGTTCACCCAGGCCATCGACCGCACCGACCTGCTGACCGACCCGCGCTTCGCGGAAAAAACCGCGCGCCAGGCCAATGGCGCAGTGCTGGCGGCCATTCTCGATGAGGTCTTCCGGAGCCGGGATTACGCCTATTGGAACGCGCGACTGGTGGCACACCAGGTGACCTTCAGTCTGGTCGCGACCCTGGAGGAAGTGGCGAACGATCCCCAGGCGCTGGAGAACGACATGCTGATCGCGGTCGAAGGTCATACCCACGGCCGCCGCCAAGCCGTCAACAGCCCGTTCTCGCTCCGGGACGCACCCAAAGTGCCTGCCCGGCTGGGTCCGGAACTGGGCGCCGACGGCCGCGATGTGCTGCGCCAAGCTGGCTATGACGCGGCGACCATCGAGCGGCTGGTGGCGGGAGGTGTGCTGGCGGGCTGAGCCGGGCGCCGTTCACATACTTCACCCATTGCCGGCTAACCGACAAGTCGCTGCGTTCCACAACGACAATCCAACGAGGCACCGTGATTACCATCGACCAGATTCGCACCGCGCTGCAGCACCGCGCGCACCTGCCCGCCGCCTTTGAACCCGCGCCGACGCAGGCGGCCGTCGCCATGATTCTGGCCGACGGCGAGCATGATCTCGAAGTCTGTTTCATCCGCCGCGCCGAGCGCGCCGGCGACCCCTGGTCCGGCCAGGTCGCGTTTCCGGGCGGACGCGCGGGCAGCGATGACCGCGATGCGCACGAAGTCGCCGAGCGCGAAACCTGGGAAGAAATCGGTCTCAGCCTCGCCGCCGATCACCGCATCGGTCCCCTCCCGGTGCGCGAGGTGGTGCGCCCGGAAACCGAAAACAGCCTCACGCTGTCACCCTTTGTCTACTACATCGGCGCCGGCAGCGAGACGCTGGACATCGCCAGCCACGCCCATGAAGTGGCCGATGTCTTCTGGGTACCGCTGCGCCACCTGTTCGCCGCGAGTGCCGCCACCGAGCTCGACTATCCGATCGGCGGCGTAGCCATGACCTTTCCGGGCATTCAGTTTCGCGATCATGTGATCTGGGGCCTGACCCTGAACGTACTCAACAGTTTCGCCGACATCATCCGTCCACATCTGACTCCCGGTACCACAACATGAGTCTGCTTCCCTGCATCGAGATCGAGCCGCAAAAATCCGTCCGGCCCGCCGACGCCGCCGTCATCTGGCTGCACGGTCTGGGTGCCGACGGTCACGATTTCGCGCCCATCGTGCCCGAACTCAAATTGCCCGCAAGCCTCGCGGTGCGCTTCGTATTTCCCCACGCACCGGCGATTCCCGTCACCATCAACGGGGGCATGCGAATGCCCGCCTGGTACGACATCCTGGCGCTCGACATTGAACGACAGATCGACAACAGCCAGCTGCTGGCTTCTGCCGCCGCAGTGGTTGCATTGATCGAGCGGGAAGTCAGCCGCGGCGTGGATACCCGACGCATCGTGCTCGCCGGTTTTTCGCAAGGCGGCGCGGTGGCGCTGCAAGCCGCCCTCGCCTATCCCGAACCGCTGGCGGGCTTGCTGGCGATGTCGACGTATTTCGCGACGCATAAAACCATCGTCCCCCATGCGGCCAACCGAAACCTGCCGATCCTGGTGCTGCACGGCAGCCACGACCCCATGGTGCCGGAGCTGATGGGCCAGCGCACCGTCGCCGCGCTGCGCGAGCTCGGTTATGCGCCCGCGTACCAAACCTATCCCATGGCGCACGAAGTCTGTGCGCGGGAGATCGCCGATATTTCGGCCTGGCTGCAACTGCGCTGGAGTAATTCATGACCACGAAAAAGACCACCGCCTGCCTGGTGAGCACCGGCGAAGAAGTGCTGCGCGGCGAGATTTTCGATTCCAACAATCACTTTCTGGCCACTACCCTCGGTGAGCGCGGCTTTGCCGTGCAATTGATGATGACGGCCGGCGACCGCCGCGAGGATCTTGCCTTCGTGATGCGCACCGCGCTCGAACGCGCCGACTGTCTGTTCATCAGCGGCGGACTGGGGCCGACCGACGACGACCTCACCACCGAAGTGGCCGCCGAAGTTGCCGGCGTCGGCACTTTCTTTCACGAGCCGAGTTGGCAGGCCATCGTCGCACTGTTTCAAAAATACAATCTGGAAGCCACTGCGAACAATCGCAAGCAGGCGATGTTTCCCGTGGGCGCGACCGTGCTGCCCAACCTCAACGGCACCGCGCCCGGCTTCAGTTGCAGCTTTGCGCGCAACGGCGTGCGCAAAACCATCGTCGCGCTGCCCGGCCCACCGCGCGAACTGCAACCCATGTTGATTGCCCATCTCGACCAGGTCGCGCCACTGCAAAGCGCGGTCGAGGAAGACCTGTTCATCCGTTTTCTCGGCGCCGGCGAATCGCATTTATCGGAATTGCTCGAACCCTGGTCGAAAATTTGGGGGCCGGTGAGTTTTCGCCAGGATTTTCCCGAAATCGAAGTGAAGCTGTACCAGCCAGCCGCCGACAAGGCGCACGCCCTGTGCGTCTTCGCGGCCGAACACATGAGCAAGTTTCTGGTGGACTTTTCACGGGAATCCATCGTCGCGCTGTTCGCCCGCTTCATGCGCGAACGCGGCGCGACGCTCGCGCTCGCGGAATCCTGCACCGGCGGACTGGCCGCGAAAATCGTTACCGATGCGCCCGGTTCGTCGGCCTACTTCGTGGGCGGAGTGGTGTCCTACGCCAACGCCGTGAAAGAGGAGTTGCTGGGCGTCTCGCCAGCGGATCTGGCCGCCCACGGCGCGGTATCGGAACCCGTTGCGCGCCAGATGGCCAGCGGCGCGCGCACTCGCTTCAAGACCGACCTCAGCCTCAGCTTTACCGGCGTCGCCGGCCCCGACGGCGGCAGCGACGAAAAGCCGGTCGGCACCGTGTGGATGGCAAAAGCCGATGCCAGCGGGTGCCAGGCACAACGGCTGAATCTACTGGAAGGTCGCGAGCGGGTGCGCCAGGCTGCCGTCTCCCACGGCCTGCGCTGGCTGATGGACGACTGGCTCGCCGAGCGGCGCCGGATCCGGCTCGCGAGGAACGGAGGCTGATGGAGCCGTGAACTCCGACGATGCCATCCGCCGCGCCAATTCCGCCTTCTACCAGGCTTTTCTGGACCGCGACCTCGCCGCCATGGATCGCATGTGGGCGCTGCGACTGCCGGTCCTGTGCGTTCATCCGGGCGCGACGCCGCTGGCAACTCGCGAACAGGTGCTCGCGAGCTGGCACGACATTCTTGCCAACCCGCGCTCACCCATACTCGAACATCGGGTTGAGACCATTTTGCACTTCGGCGATATCGCCTTGCTCACCTGCTACGAATGGAGCAAGGCCCAGCCGGACGCGGCGCTGGTGGCAACCAACGGTTTCGCGCTGGAAAATGGCGTCTACAAAATGATCCTTCACCACGCCGGCCCGGTGCACAGTTCCGCGGTGCATGGTTCCGCGGTGCCGGGAACGACGCCGCCCAAGCCACGCATTCACTAGCCATTCGAACAAGCGGAGAAACATTTTCGGCACCCGACTTTTTTCACAACAAAACGTTCAACAACAAAACACCATAAGGAGAACAACATGAAAATCGGTTTGCAAGGCGTCTTTGCCGGTCAGTCCGCGACTGCGGCACACATGATGAAGACCGCCAGAATGGTGGAGGACGCGGGTTTCCATTCGTTCTGGATGCCCGAACACGTGCTGCTCTTCGAAAACTACGCTTCGCCCTATCCCTACGCCGATGACGGCAGGGTGCCTCTCGATCCGCATCATGTTCCGCTGGAACCCTTCACTGCGCTCGCCTTTCTCGCCGGCCACACCAGTCGCCTGCGCCTCGCCACCGGCATCACCATCCTGCCGCAGCGCAACCCGGTGTATTTCGCCAAGCAGGCGGCGGATGTGGATGTGATCTCCGGCGGTCGTCTCGACATCGGCATCGGCGTCGGCTGGCTCGCCGAGGAATTCGCCGCACTCAACGTACCCTTCGAACGTCGCGGCGCGCGCGCTGCCGACTACATCAAGGTATTGCAAACGCTGTGGTGCGACGAAACCTCCAGCTACGAAGGCGAGTTCTACAGCCTGCCGCCCTGCGTGCAAGGCCCCAAACCCGTACAGAAGCCCTATCCACCGCTCTGGTTCGGTGGCGAGAGCAAGGCCGCGCTGACCCGCGTCGCCCGTTTCGGGCAGGGCTGGTACGGCGTCAAACTGTTACCCCCGGACGTGCCCGCGCACCTCAAGCAACTCAGCGAATTGCTGAAAGCTGAAGGACGCACGCTGAAGGACATCCAGATCGCGGTATCGCCCTACGGCACGCCCTGCGACCTCGACATGCTGAAACGCTATCGCGACGCCGGTGTCGATCAGGTGATCCTGTTCGCGCTGACGGCGGACCCTGAACCCCTGTACCGCGAGATCCATCGGATGGCGGAACAGATCGTGATTCCCGGCGCGGCGATCTGAAACCGCGCAGGTTCGACCTTACCGCCGGAATGCTCTCCCGGTAATGCGCCCGAAAAGAACTTTTTAGTCGGGCCTTCCGGTCTTTTCGGAGCCCGCGATGCCCGCCGCCCTCACCCTTTGCATCGCGGTGGTCAAGCGCATCGGCCAAGATGGGTATGCGCCATACCAACCGAGCTCCCCTAACAACATAACGAGGGGGAGGTTTCATGGAAGTCGGCAAGCGTACCTTCACCCACAAGGGCAAGCACTGGGAATTTCCGGTGCCCGGCCAGGTGTGGCCAGCGGCGGATTTCACCCGCAAGCGCGGCACCGGGGTGCTGCGCCATTCTGGCCACGGTCCGCCGCTGTCGCGTAACATGCCCGAATAACAGAGTCTGTGGTCGCCGGGCAGGATTCGGGGCGTGTTCGTCGAGACCGAGAGGGGCTAGCCTGAATCAAAGTCTTCGCCGCAGAGCGGCCATCGAACAACAAAGTGGCGATCACCTGCGTACTTCCCGTTAACGCAGCGATCGCGAACGAGAGAATCATGGAATGAGTCCTGAACCGAAACCGCGCCCACTCAACCATCTGTGGAACACCGCGCAGGTCGTGGGCGTCGTCGTGACCCTGACGGGGTTGACGCCTGATCGCTGGATGACGGCTTTTCTCGACGCGGTGAAGCTGCCCGATTGGCTCTTCGCCGGCATCGATGTGCGCTTTATCGCGGTGGGTATCGGCGTTGCCATCATCGCCACGGATGCCTTTCTGCGACACCGCCGAGCTTCACAGCAACAGTTTCACGCAGCGGCCGCTGCGCCGCTCGTTGCCGTTACCCCGGTTTCGACCGAGCCGCCGGTCACGGCGACTCCACCCCCGACGGAGGCCATCGAGCCCATCAAGGACAAGCCGTCCATCGCGGTACTGCCCTTTGTGAACATGTCGGACGACAAGAGTCAGGAGTATTTCGCCGACGGCATGACCGAGGACATCATCACCGGGTTGTCGTGCGACAGCCGTCTGTTTGTGATCGCCCGCAATTCCACCTTCGCTTACAAGGGCCAGTCGCCGGATATTCGCACCGTGGGCAAGGAACTGGGCGTGCGTTATGTGCTGGAGGGCAGCATCCGCCCCATCGGCGACCGTTTGCGGATCACAATGCAGTTGATCGAAACCGCCAGCGGCACCCATGTGTGGGCGGACAAGATCGACCGCCCGGTGGCGGAGCTGTTCGCCATCATGGATGAAGTGGTCGATGGCCTGGTGATGACGCTGTGCTCCAACCTTGGGGTGGCCGAGGGTAAACGCGCCGCGCGGCAGCGGCCGGAGGATTTGAAGGCCTGGGCGCTGTGCGTGCAGGCGGAAGTGCTCTATTTTTCACAGGTGGGGCCGAAGTATCTGGCTGAAGCGGAAAAGCTGGCGCGGCGGGCGACCGAAATCGAACCCGGCTATGCCGTTAGCTGGGCGCTGCTGGGTGCGCTTTACGGCGAGCGGGCATCCGCCGGGCTCAGCGTCAATCTGGCTAGGGACGCCGAGGAGGCGATGGCGTTCGTCAACACGGCGTTGAGCCTGGCCCCCGGCGATCCCGTCGTGTTGGGCTATTGTGGGTCGGCCGCTATTACGGCCGGTCATGCCGCGCAAGCCATCGACTATCTGGCGCGCAGTCTGGCCATCAACCCCAACAGCAGCTTCTCCCGGCTCTACTACGGTTTTGCGCTCTGGGCCGACGCAAGGCCGGCGGAGGAAGGCATCGCCCAATTGGAACTTTTTATCCGCCGCTCGCCAAAGGATCCGTACATGGGTCTCGCCTACCTTTTTCTTTCAGCGTGCCATTTGACAAACCACGACCCGCAACAGGCCGAGCAAACGGCGCGGAGTCTGGTAAGACATTGGCCTGGCTCCGCCTGGAGTTATGCGGTGTTAGTCCTATCGCTGGCGGCGCTGGGACGTGACGCCGAGGCCCGGCAGCAACTGCCGAAAGTGCGCGAGCTTGCCCCCGGCCTGACCGGCCAGTACGTTGCAGACTTGTGGCGTCATTTGCTTCCCCATCCAGAGCAAGCCGAAATAATGGTTGCCCTGACACGCCGGGTGTGGAGCGATTGACGTGCACCGCACCGGACCTTGTTAGATCACCGCGGCACAGCCATGCGGCGATCATCAAACCACTGCGCGCGGCCTAAAAAATGAGTCACCGGAGAATCACTGGATGAGCATTGAACCGAAACCGCGCTCGCTCAACCACCTTTGGACGACAGCGCAGGTCGTGGGCGTCGTCGTCACCCTGACTGGGTTTACGCCTGACCGCTGGATGACGGTTTTTCTCGGCGCGGTGAAGCTGCCCGATTGGCTCTTTGCCGGCGTCGATATGCGGTTTATCGCGGTGGGTGTCGGCGTTGCGATCATTGCCGCCGATGCCATTTTCCGCCATCGCGGCGGGCGACAACGCCAAATCTCGGCGGCGGAAAGACTGGCACGGAAGGCCGCCGCAATGGCGCCCGGGTTCGATTGGCGCTGAGCACTGCTCGCAACCATGATCTGAGTGTGTATGCTTTTCTGCGGCAGTATCACCACCGTGGCTATCCGGCTGACAGGCGGTTCCGGGGCGCCCCGGGAGCCGCGGGGCGGCGCAAGGGTCAACCCGGCATGGGACTTGCGGTACATGCCGGTAGTTGCGGGCGACCGTGAACGCCATCGCGCCGATCGAGATCGGCAACAACCGCAACCGCCACATGTTTTACCTGGGCACCGCGACCGCTCCTGACCGCCACCCCCATCGGAGATTTATGAATGGATAGTTCGCCACCCGTCGACGATAGCGCGCTGAGCGACACTTCAGGCGCGGTACAGAAGGCACTGGCGGTCAACCTCAGCCCAGCGCAGTACGGCAGCATCGTCGAAATCGGCGCCGGTCAGGAAACGGCCCGCTATTTCTTTCGCGCCGGTGGCGCCGCCGGCACCGTGGCCAAGACCATGTCGGCCTACGACATGACCTTCTCCGACGCCATCTATGGTCGCGCCCCGGGCGGCCGCTATGTGAGCCGCACGCGTTTGGGGCGCATGCTGGACCATGAGTTCGGCCTGCTGATCGAGCGCCTCGAAGGTCGCCGCGAGATCGAAACCACCTTTTTTGCCTATGCTGCCACGGTCGCGGCGCAGGGTTTCAAGCACCGCCAGGAGTGCCACGGCTGGCTCGGCGTGCGCCTCCAGCTCGTACCCCAGGGACCACCGAACGACATCGTGCTCCATGTGCGCATGCTGGATCAGGACGCACGCGCGCAGCAGGAGGCGCTGGGGGTATTGGGCGTCAACCTGATCTACGGCGCTTTCCACCATGCCGGCGCGCCGGAGAAGCTCATCGAAAGTCTCGCCGATGATCTGTCCGGTGGCGCCAGCGCCGGTTCGGATCGCATCGAGATCGACATGATCGAGTTCAGCGGTCCGGCGTTTGCCGGCTGCGAAAACCGGCTGCTCAATCTGCACCTGATCCGCAGCTGGCTGACGCGGGCGATCATGTTCGATCCCGACGGACAGGTGACGCAACCGGGCGAAGCGCTGCGCCGCAAGGACGTGCTGGCAGTGCGCTCGAACTTCCGCCCGGCAACACGCCGCCACGAGGACATGTTCCGCGCCGGTCTCGCCGCCTTTGACGGCCACAGCGAGGACGTGCTGCCGGTCGCCGAGATGACCATGGCGACCGTCATGGAGGACGGTGTCCACGTCGACAATGCGGACTTCCTGGCCCGCGTCGATACCCTGACCGCGCTCGGCTACCATGTGCTGGTATCCGATTACCTGCGTTATTTTCGGTTGCGCGCGTTTCTGCGCCGCTATACCCAGGGTCGCATCGGTATCGTGGTGCGACTCGACAATCTGCGCGATATCTTCAATCCGGAGTTTTACTCGAACCTCGAAGGCGGCATTCTGGAGGCGTTCGGCCGGCTCTTTTGCGATCAGACCTCGATGTACGTGTATCCCGGCAGAGCCGGCGATGGCAGCCTGATCACCGCGGACGACTTCGTACCGGACCCTGAGGTGCACCACATCTACCGTCACTTGCAAGAGCACGGCCGCATCCTGTCGCTGCCCGGCTTCAACCCGGAGGTGGTCGACATCGACTGGCGCCAGGTGTTACCCGCGTTGCGCGCCGATGCCCCGGGCTGGGCCAGGCAGGTGCCGCCGGTGGTGGCGGAGCTGATCCGCAATCGTGGCTTGTTCGGGTATCCGCAAAAAGCCGTGAAGTAAGGGATGCTCAGCGCGATCGGACCGTTAGCTCGAACAGCTTTTCGAGGGTAAAACAGGTCTTCCGGCCTGGGGCAGCTTACAGGTGCTAATCGATTGCGGTCAGCGCATAGCTCGTGCTTCGACCGCCGCCCTGCTCACGAACAAGAATGCCCCGGTTGATGAGGTCGTTGATATCGCGCAGGGCGGTATCGGGCGAAGACTTTGTGAGCGTCGCCCATTTGGAAGACGTCATCTTGCCTTCAAAACTTTCCAGCAGCCGATTGATAACCTTGCGCTGACGCTCATTAAGCGGGTGATCTTTGAAGGTCTCCCAAAAACGCGCCTTCTGAATGACGCCCGCGAGCATCTGCTCCGCGCCTCCAATTGCGCGGTCAAGGCACGCCAAGAACCATTCCAGCCATGCGGTGATATCAAGATCGCCTTTCTGCGTGGCTTCCAGAACATCGTAATAAGCTTTGCGCTCCAGCTGGATTTGCGCCGACATGCTGTAAAAGCGCTGCGGGCTTTGCTCGGACCGCGCTAACGCCATATCCGCAATGGCCCGCGCAATGCGCCCGTTCCCATCGTCAAGCGGGTGGATGGTGACAAACCATAAATGCGCGAGTGCAGCCTTGAGAACGGGATCGTGCGCGGTCTCTTCGCCAAACCATTTCAGGAAGGCTGCCGTTTCTGATTCGAGGCGAGACGCTTTGGGCGCGTCGTAATGCACCCGCTCGCGCCCGATTGGACCGGAGATAACCTGCATCGGGCCTGCACTGTCGTCACGCCAAGCGCCAACGATGATTTTGGTCATGCCGCTGCGCCCGGTCGGGAACAGGGCGGCGTGCCACGCAAAGAGGCGTTCGTCGGTCAGCGGCGCTTGAAATTTCTGGGTGGCGTCGAGCATCATCTCCACGACGCCTTCGACATTGCGGTCAGCCGGAGCGAGGGCGCCGATATCCATCCCGAGCCGCCGCGCGATTGACGACCGGACTCGCTCCTTGTCGAGTATCTCACCCTCGATCTCGCTGGACTTGAGAACATCCTCGGTGAGGGTCGCAAGCACGGCCTCTGCGCGGAGCTCAAAGCCCAACGCCTCCATGCGTCCAATCAGCCGTCCCTGCCGATGACGCACGGGCGCAAGACGCTGAGCCAGCGCCGCGTCGTCCCATCGGAAACGCGGCCAATCTTGCAGCTCGTGAATATAAATCGGTATTCTCCGCACCTTTTGCGGAGAATGTAGCCGACATTCACCGCAAGCCGCAAGCTGCGAGGCGCACGGCGCGCAGCGACCGAGACATATCAAATAGATAGGCGAGGGAGGGAGCACCGCGCAACGAAGCACATGGCTGCCGCAGCAGTTTTTCAACAAGCTGCTAGCGGCAATCTCAGACGGGAAAAACTAAATGGCGCACCCGAGAGGATTCGAACCTCTGACCTCTGCCTCCGGAGGGCAGCGCTCTATCCAGCTGAGCTACGGGTGCAAAACTCGTTACTTCGTCAGCAAGCGAGGCGCCTGCTGAAACTCAGTCCCGGCCACCGATCGCAGATCGGCGGCGTTCGCCGGGCGGCAAGCGGTGCTTGCCATACTACGCCCGGCTCACCCAGCTGAGCTACGGGTGCAAAACTCGTTACTTGGTCAGCAAGCGAGGTGCCTGCTGAAACCCAGTCCCAGCCACCGATCGCAGATCGGCGGCGTTCGCCGGACGGCAAGCGGTGCTTGCCATACTACGCCCGGCTCACCCAGCTGAGCTACGGGTGCAAAACTCGTTACTTCGTCAGCAAGCGAGGCGCCTGCTGAAACTCAGTCCCGGCCACCGATCGGCGGCGTTGGCCGCGGAACCCTGTCGCTCGACCCGGGCCCCTCGCTCAGGCGGCGCGCATGTTAGCAGAACTTGCCCAGGGTCATGTACCTGAAAAGACGAGCGACTATAATGCACCGGCGCGTTCGCGCTTCCTGTGCAGCAATGGAGATTGGGCGATGAAGAAAATCCTTGGCGTGTCAGCCTTGGTCGTATTGGGGCTGGGTATGAGTTCGGCGCTCGTCGCCTGTGGTTCAAAAGAGAAGGGCACACCGCCACCCGAGGTCCAGGCCCAGATCGCCGAACGTATCGCGCCCGAGGGCGAAATCGTCAAACAGGGCGCAGCGGCACCGGCCGCCAGCGGTGCTGCACGGTCGGGCGAAGAGGTGTTTCAAGCCAAATGTGGGGTCTGCCATACCCCCGGTGTCGGCGGCGCACCCAAGGTCGGTTCCGCCGGCGACTGGGCACCGCGGATCGGGCAGGGCATGGATACTCTCTATGCCAACTCCATCAAGGGTATCAGGGGCATGCCGCCCAAAGGCCTGTGCATGGACTGCTCGGACGCCGAGCTCAACGCAGCGGTCGACTACATGCTCGAGAAGAGCAAGT
>JBKHWK010000029.1:987-17367 GCA_046566625.1 Gammaproteobacteria bacterium | reverse complement strand
GCGACCATTTAAGCGCAGGACCTGCGCCGGTTCAATTTATACTGCTGGGCCTGCCCCCGCCCTGCCCCGTCCATGAACCTGACCGACTGCGCCACCACCGACTGCCCCTACTGCGGCGAAACCATCGAACTGGTGGTGGACTGCTCGGTGGAGGAACAGTCGTACATCGAGGATTGCCCGGTCTGCTGCCGCCCGATGTCGGTGTGGGTGCAGGTCGGCGACGACGGCAGCATCGACCTGCAACTGCGCGACGAAAATGACTGAAGCCGATCGCAGCTTGTTGAAAAGCGTCGCGCAGCGACCGAGACATATCCGTTAGATAGGCGAGGGAGCGAGCACCGCGCAACGAAGCAGATGGCTGTCGCAGCAGCTTTTCAACCAGCGGTCAGCGCTGTTCGCGTCTCCAGGCCTTCAAGCCAGTCAATGCGAGCAGCACCATCAGCGCCGCCACGCCATCCATCCAGTACACCCCCCAGCGCCCCAGAATGCGGCCGCTGTGAATATCCTGAACCAGCCGTTCCAGGGTGATCGCATCGCCCGCCGCCTGGGGCGCGAGCTGCGCCACCAGCGCCGGAGGCAGCGGCCCGGCCACTGACCAGGCGGGCTCGGCGCCGCTCAGCGCCGTAAACGCAGGCGCCTCGGGCTCCACCCGGAACGCCTTGCCCTGGCCACGCAACAGCAGCTGACCATCCCGCGCGCCCAGGGCTTCCACCGGTACCGGCAAGCGGTAGGTGGCGTCGATCCGGTCCAGCAGCTCGCCCGTGGCAGTGAACAACAGCAGCTCGCCCTGACAGCCGACAGCCATTTCCTCACCGATTTCCGCAACGCCCACCAACTCCCCACGACAGGTGGCCAGCGACGCAGTATCGAGGAACAGCTTGCCGCCCACCTGACTCAGCCAGTGTTCACCAACGGCAAAGCCGTTGATGGCGTCGGGCAGTTCGATGCCATACCAGCCCAGCACCAGCGGCGAACGCAGCACCAGACGATCCAGCTCCAGCAACCTCGGATGATTGAGGGCAAACCCGCTGAAGGCGAGCAGGATCACAAACAGCGCCGCCGCCACGCCCATGCGGCGGTGCCAGCGCTTGAGCCTGCTGTTCTGACCGTTTTCAGCACTCTGCTCGGGAAGACTCATTCTGGGTTACCCGCATGTGAAACCGATCCCGATGCCTCGGGAGCAACCTGTCCGTGAAAATAGAGCGCGAGCCGCGCTATCCGCTGCATCGCGCGCACCGAGAGGGTGGCGCCGGTGATGCCGTCGATGGTGCGATCGAGTTCGCGCCCTGCGTCCGGCCGCAGCCCGACACCCCGGAACTGACCGGTAAAGAACGGCAGGCGCACCTCGTCGCCGCGACTTTCGCGGTACTCCAGCACCCGGATGTCCGCAACGGTGCCCCGCTCCACCGCCACGCCGATGGTAATGGGATGAATCTTGCCGATCTCGTCCATCACCCAGGCGGTACGGTCGCCGTGCCGCCAGTAGCGTACCCGCAGTTGCGCGAAGGAATGCCCGAGGATTTCCTTCGCCGCGTCCTTCATGGGCGCCGACAGCCACAGGGTCTGGGGTGTCGGCTCCACGCCAGCGAAGACCTGGGTCCGGAATTCTTCCGCGCTCAGATAGACCCCCTCGGCCGCGACCATTGCCGGACTCAGCACAAGCACGGTGGCCAACAGCCACCGCCGACCGGGCGCACTGCGAGCACCGGGCCTCGGACCCAGCCATGGCAGCGCCATCAGGGCACGGCTCCGCGTGAAGTTACGCGACTGTGCCCAACGCGACTGGCCAAGCGTCAGAAACTCCAGCCGACGCCGAGATTGAAGCCATCGCCCTTGGCGTTACGCTGATCAACCCAGTCCGCCTTCAACACCACATTGTCCACCAGCCAATAATTGAAGCCAAAATCGATCTCTTCGACCTGGGTGTCGACATGACCGCCAGCCGTCGTGTCCCATTCGCTGTAGCGGGCAAAGAAACCAAGCTTCTGGGTAAGACGCCAGGAAGGCTCAACATACCAGCCGTTCTGTTCGTCCTTGCCGAGCGCCTTGGCCAAGTCGCCGTCGATGTGCCACTCCGCATAAAGCGCCCGGAGTCCGAAGGGGCCCGCCTGGTAAATGGCGTGAGTCTCATAGAGCAGACCGCTCGCCCCGTCGGCGCCAGCCACCTGACCCTGGAGCAGGTCTTCCTGGTAATTCGCCGCCACCGCAAGCTCGAGACCGGGAATTGCGGTGTACCGCAGCCGCCCCGTGTAGGCAAACTCCTCGGCAGTGGCTTCCGCGGATTTCTGGCGCCCGGCACGGATATCGAACGCGCCGCTACCCGTGGCAGCGGTCTCGAAACCGCTGTGTACGCCCAGGTCATAGCGCAAGCCCGGCGCAATCTCGCCATCCAGCATCACGCCCGACTCCCACCAGGTCGAAGGAATGATACGACTCTCCACGCTATTGCGTTCCACCCCGTAGAAGGTATTGGGCTCGTGGGTTTCGTTGAGGATGCCGATGGGTACCAGAAACAGGCCAAATTTCGCGCTCTGGCGCTCCGCGTAATCCCACTCCACATAGGCCTGCTCGAGCTCCACCTCACCGGGTTCGCCATCGCCGGCCAGCGAGTGCTCCAGTTCCACTTCGGAAAAAAACCGCACTTTGTCGTTGAAGTCGTGACCCAGGAACATGACGAAACGGTGGGCATCGATCTGGTCGGTCCTGTCGTTTTCCTTGTTGTTGTAGTGGATCTCGCCGTAGCCACCAATCTGGGTGCGCTCGGCCCAGTCGGCGACTTTGGCATAGCTGTCGCTCCGTTCGGTTGCGGTTTCGACCGCAGTGGCGGTGGCTTCCACCGCCGTCACGGTTTCCGCGACCTTGGTGTCGGTCTGGCGCAACTGGGCCTTCAGGGCCTCGATCTCAGCCTGCTGTGCCTTCAATAGACGCATCACCTCGGCCATGGTGGGCTCGGCGGAAGGTTCAGGCGCCGCCGTCGACACCGCTGTAAAGCCAAGTGCGGTCGCCAACGCGGCCGCTCGCAGAACTGTTTTCATCGTGGGTCTCCTTGATGCAGGATTTGAAGGGTGGTTGATCCGGGGCGGATTCTAGGGCAGCCCCATACGCTAATGCAACTCATTATCATTTGGGAGATCAAGCAAAGACCGCTACAATCGCCGCCGATCTACGTCATCACCCACATTCCGGAGGCTATCCTCGGCATGAAATCACTGATTCTGGCAGTTTTGCTGGCACTGGCTGCCGCGCCCTTCAGCGCCAGCGCCGGCCAGCATCGTGAGTACTGGGTAGCCGCCGAACCCGTAACCTGGGATTACGCGCCCTCGGGCAAGAATCTGATTCACCCCGGCGCGGACTTGGGTGTCTGGGGCGAGCGACTGCGCTACGCCAAGTACCGCTTTGTCGGCTACACCGACGCCAGCTACAAAACTCCCATACCGCAGCCGGAATGGCGGGGAATCCTGGGGCCTGAGTTGGTGGGCGAGGTCGGCGATACCCTGAAGGTGCATTTCCGGAACCGCGCCGACCGGCCCTTTTCCATGCATCCCCATGGGTTGCGTTACGACGAGGACAATGACGGCGCGGATCACCGCGGCGCCGGCGCTTCGATCGCGCCCGGCGCGAGCTACACCTACACCTGGGTGGTGGACGAGAAAGCCGGCCCCGGCCCCGCCGATCCCTCCTCGATCGTCTGGCTGTATCACTCCCACGTGGACCACGTCGATGATATCTACCAGGGCCTGATCGGCACCATTGTGATCACCCGCAAGGGCATGGCGATTTCCCAGGCCGATCCGCGCCCGCGCGATGTGGACCGGAACTTCACCACCTTGTTCATGGTATTCGACGAGGAAGACGGCGCCGAAGGCGGACTCAAGCACGCCATGAACGGCTACATCTTCGGCAACCTGCGCGGGCTGGAGGCGATCGCGGGCGAACGGGTGCGCTGGCATCTGGTGGCACTGGGCTCCGAGGTGGACCTGCACACCGCCCACTGGCATGGCGATACCGTGCTGGAGCACGGCCGCCGTACCGACGTGATCGAGCTGCTCCCTGCCTCCATGGTCTCGGTCGACATGGTCGCCGACAATCCGGGCACCTGGCTCTATCACTGCCACGTCGGCGACCATATGACCGCCGGCATGATGACCCGCTGGACGGTAAAACCCAGGCCGCAGCCGACCGGCTCGCCGCCGGGTCCCCCGCCAAATTGATGCGGCAGCGCGGCTTCGCTATAGTCCCGCGGCTCATCCATGCGGGACCGCCATGAATACTGCCTTCAAAAGCCTCAACTTCGATCTGGGCGAGGATGTCGATCAACTGCGCGATGCGGTCCATCGCTTCGCACAAAACGAAATCGCCCCGCGCGCCGAGGCCATCGACCAGGCCAATGACTTTCCCGCCGATCTGTGGCGCAAGTTCGGTGACATGGGTCTGCTTGGGATCACGGTCGAGGAAGAATACGGCGGCACCAACATGGGCTATCTGGCCCATGTCGTGGCGCTCGAAGAAATCTCTCGCGCCTCGGCGGCGGTGGGCCTCTCCTACGCCGCTCACTCCAACCTCTGCGTCAATCAGATCCGCAAGAACGGCACCGCCGCGCAAAAGGCCCGCTATCTACCCAGACTCTGCTCCGGCGAACACATAGGCGCACTGGCAATGAGCGAACCCGGCGCGGGTTCCGACGTCGTCGGCATGAAGCTGCGCGCCGACAAGAAGGGCGACCACTTCGTGCTCAACGGCAACAAGATGTGGATCACCAACGGCCCCGACGCCAATGTCTATGTGATCTACGCCAAGACGCGTCCCGATGCCGGACCCAAGGGCATCACCGCCTTCATCCTCGAGCGCGATTACGCGGGTTTCAGCCGCGCGCAGAAACTCGACAAGCTGGGCATGCGCGGCTCCAACACCGGCGAGCTGGTATTCGAGGATTGTGAAGTGCCGGCAGAAAACATCCTCGGCAAGGAAAACGAAGGCGTGCGCGTACTGATGTCGGGCCTCGACTACGAGCGCACCGTGCTGTCCGGCGGTCCCGTCGGCATCATGCAGGCCTGCCTGGACATCGTGCTGCCGTACCTGCACGACCGCAAACAGTTCGGTCAGGCCATCGGCGAATTCCAGCTCATGCAGGGCAAGGTCGCCGACATGTACGTCGATATCAACACCTCGCGCGCCTACCTGTACGCGGTCGCCAAGGCCTGCGACCGGGGCGAGGATTCGCGCAAGGACGCCGCCGCGGTGATCCTCTACACCGCCGAGCGCGCCACCCAGATGGCATTGCAGGCGATCCAGTGCCTGGGCGGCAACGGCTATATCAACGAATATCCCACCGGGCGCCTGTTGCGCGACGCCAAGCTGTACGAGATTGGCGCCGGCACCTCAGAGATTCGCCGCATGCTGGTGGGACGGGAGCTGTTTGCCGAGACGCGCTGATCAGCGCCGACCGCGGGAACGCAGAACAACATAACAGGCACACGCACGAGCGTGCCGCAGCGGGGAGTTACCCATGTCCTACAACTCGGTGTTCAAGCCCGGTCTGTTTGCCGGCAAAACCATTCTGGTGACCGGCGCCGGCAGCGGCTTCGGTCGCTGCATCGCCCATGAACTGGCGGCGCTCGGCGCCAACATCCTGATGATGGGCCGCACCGAAGCGAAACTGGCCACCGTCAAGGCCGAGATCGAGGGCGACAACCCCGGCGCCCACTGCGACTACGGCTGCGCCGACATCCGCGACGACGCCGCGGTCAACACCCTGATCGAGCGCTTCGTCGCCAAACACGGCCCCATTCACGGCCTGGTCAACAACGCCGGCGGCCAGTTTCCGTCCGACCTGGAAAACATCTCGGCCAACGGCTTTCTGGCCGTGGTGCGCACCAACCTGCTGGGCGGTTTTCTGGTGTCGAAAGCGGTGTTCCTGCGCTCGATGAAGGAACACGGCGGCAGCATCGTCAACATCACCGCCGACTACTTCGGCGGCATGCCGCGCATGGCGCACTCGGGCGCCGCCCGCGCCGGCATGGAGAACCTGACCATGACCATGGCGGTGGAATGGGCCTACGCCGGGGTACGCGTGAACGCGGTGGCGCCGGGCTATCTCGCCTCTTCCGGACTCGATACGTACGAAGATCCGGAGATGCTCGAATGCATCCCCCACTTCCCCGAGTCGGTACCGCTGAACCGGGTCGGCACCGAATCCGAAGTAAGCTCGGCGGTGTGCTTCCTGCTCACCGAAGGCGCCAGCTACGTCAACGGCACCACACTGCGGGTGGACGGCGGCAGTTCGCTGTGCCTGAGCTCGCCGCTCGGCCGCAAGATCCAGCGCGCGCAACGCAACAATGCCGCCTACGATGGCTTTCACCGCGCCACCTTCCCCAAAATCCTGCAACGCGACGCCTGAGCTTCCATGGCCATTCTTCAGTCCAAGATCAACACCCGCGGCGCCGAGTTCGTCGAAAACCAGACGCACATGCAGGCGCAGCTCGACGATCTGCGCGCCAAGCTGGAGCAGATCAAACTGGGCGGCGGCGAAAAATCCCGCGAACGCCATGTCGCGCGCGGCAAGCTGCTGCCCCGCGACCGGGTGCAACAACTGCTCGACCCGGGCGCGCCCTTTCTGGAGTTCTCCCAGTTCGCGGCCTGGGAGGTGTACGACGATTTCGTACCCGGCGCCGGCATCGTCACCGGCATCGGCCGGGTCTCGGGGCAGGAGTGTGTGATCATCTGCAACGACGCCACCGTCAAGGGCGGCACCTACTACCCGCTCACCGTCACCAAGCAGTTGCGCGCCCAGGCCATCGCCGAGGAAAACCACCTGCCCTGCATCTACCTGGTGGATTCGGGCGGCGCGTTTTTGCCCATGCAGTCCGAAGTATTTCCCGACCGCAACCACTTCGGCCGCAGCTTTTTCAACGAAGCCGTGATGTCGTCGAAAGGCATTCCGCAGATCGCCGTGGTGATGGGTTCCTGCACCGCCGGCGGCGCCTATCTGCCGGCGATGGCGGATGAATCCATCATCGTGCGCCAGCAGGGCACGATTTTTCTCGGCGGCCCTCCGCTGGTGCGCGCGGCCACCGGCGAGATCGTCAGCGCCGAAGAGCTGGGCGGCGCCGATGTCCACTGCCGCACCTCGGGCGTCACCGACCACTATGCCCGCGATGATCGTCATGCGTTGCAGCTGGCGCGCCAGGCGGTGGCGCGGCTCAATCGTGTCAAGCCGGTCAATATGGACCTGCGCCCGCCCGCCCCACCGCGCTACGATCCGCTCGAGATTCATGGCATCGTCCCCCGCGATTCGCGCCATCCCTACGACGTGCGCGAGGTGATCGCCCGCATCGTCGACGACTCCGACTTCGACGAATTCAAGGCCCTGTTCGGCACCACATTGGTGTGCGGCTTCGCGCGCATTCACGGCTATCCGGTCGGCATCCTCGGCAACAACGGCATCCTGTTCAGCGAGTCGGCCCAGAAAGGCGCGCACTTCATCGAGCTGTGCGCGCAGCGCAAGATCCCGTTGGTGTTCTTGCAGAACATCACGGGCTTCATGGTCGGCCGCCAGTACGAGGCCGGCGGCATCGCCAAGCACGGCGCCAAGCTGGTCACCGCCGTGGCCTGCGCCCAGGTGCCCAAGTTCACCCTGATCATCGGCGGCTCCTTCGGCGCCGGCAATTACGGCATGTGCGGCCGCTCCTACGATCCGCGCCTGCTGTTCATGTGGCCCAATGCGCGCATCTCGGTGATGGGCGGCGAACAGGCCGCGGGTGTGCTGGCGCAGGTCAAGCGCGAGCAACTGGAAGCGCGCGGCGAGACCTGGAGCGCCGAAGACGAGGCGGCCTTCAAGAAGCCCACCGTCGAGCTCTACGACCGCCAGGGCCATCCCTACTTCGCCTCGGCGCGCATCTGGGACGACGGCATCATCGACCCGGCGGAAAGCCGCACCGTGCTCGGACTCGGCATTTCCGCGGCCCTGAACCGTCCCATCGGCGAATCGCGCTTCGGCGTGTTCCGCATGTGACCCCACCCGGCTGCCGCCGCTGGCGCAGCCCCGCTTACTGGCAAGGCGAGCTCCCATGTTCGACAAAATCCTGATTGCGAATCGCGGCGAGATCGCCTGCCGGGTGATTCGCACCGCGCGCCGGCTCGGCATCCACACGGTCGCGGTCTACTCCGAAGCCGACCAGCACGCCCTGCATGTGGCGCTGGCCGACGAAGCCGTGCCCATCGGACCTGCGCCGGCGCGCGACTCTTACCTGAAAGCGGAGGCCATCCTCGACGCGGCGCGCCGCACCGGCGCCCAGGCCATCCATCCCGGTTACGGCTTCCTGTCCGAGAATGCGGCCTTCGCCACCGCCTGTCGCAAGGCCGGGATCGTCTTCATCGGCCCACCCCCGGACGCCATCGCCGCCATGGGCTCCAAGTCCGCCGCCAAGCGCCTGATGGAAACCGCTGGCGTGCCCCTGGTGCCCGGTTACCACGGCGAGGTGCAGGACGAGGCCGCGCTGCGCGGCGCCGCCGATGCCATGGGCTATCCGGTGCTGCTCAAGGCCACCGCCGGCGGCGGCGGCAAGGGCATGCGGGTGGTGACGAGCGCCGGCGAGTTCAGCGAGGCGCTGGCCGCGGCGCGGCGCGAGGCCAAAAGCAGCTTCGGCGACGACGCCATGCTGGTGGAGAAATACCTGACCCGCCCGCGCCATGTGGAAATCCAGGTGTTCTGCGACGGTCAGGGCGGCGCCGTCTACCTGTTCGAACGCGACTGCTCGGTGCAGCGCCGCCACCAGAAAGTGATCGAGGAAGCGCCGGCTCCCGGACTCTCGCCCATCGTGCGGGCGCAGATGGGCGAGGCCGCCATAACCGCCGCGCGCGCCATCGGCTACGAAGGCGCGGGCACGGTGGAGTTTTTGCTCGACACCGACGATTCGTTCTACTTCATGGAGATGAACACCCGGCTTCAGGTCGAGCATCCGGTGACCGAAATGATCACCGGGCAGGATCTGGTGGAGTGGCAGTTGCGGGTCGCGGCGGGCGAGCCCCTGCCGCTCGCCCAGGATCAGCTCGAAATCCGCGGCCATGCGTTCGAGGCGCGCATCTACGCCGAGGACGCCGACCACGATTTTCTGCCCGCCACCGGCACGCTCGCGTTTTTGCAGCCGCCGGAAGAGTCGGAGCATGTGCGCGTCGATACCGGCGTGCTCCAGGGCGACAGCATCAGCGTCCACTACGATCCCATGATCGCCAAGCTGATCGTCTGGGACGCGGACCGCGACCGGGCGCTCGCGCGCCTCGCGCGGGCCCTGCGCGACTACCGCATCGCCGGCACCGTCACCAATATCGAGTTTCTCTACAATCTGATCACGACGCCCGCGTTTCGCGCGGCGGAACTGGACACCGGCTTTATCGAGCGCCACCGCGAAGCCATTTTCGCGCGCAGCCCGGATACCGATGCCAAACTGGCAGCACTCGCCGCGCTCTACCTGCTGTTGCGGCGCGCGCAGGCGGCGGGAGCATTCGCCGCCACCACCACCGACCCCTGGTCGCCCTGGCACAGCGCCCACGGCTGGCGCTGCAACGACGCGCCGGTGCAACAGTTTCATTTGCAGATCGACGGCCGCGAGATTCTGTTCACTGCCACCGCGGATGGCGACCGCCACTACCTGCACAGCGATCTGGGTCGCGCCGTGATCGCGGGCACGCTGCGCGGCAGCGAGCTGCACGCCAGCCTCGACGGCCATCGCCAACTGGTCACCGTAACCGCCCACGACGGCGGCTACAGCCTCTTCACCCGCGACGGCGCGCTGCATTTCAATGAAGTGCGGACCGACGCGGGCGCCAGCGAAGAGGACGCCACCGGCGGGCTCACCGCGCCCATGAACGGCACCGTCACCGCAGTGCGTGTGGAACCCGGAGTGCGGGTCGCCAAGGGCGATGCGATCCTGATCATGGAAGCAATGAAAATGGAACACAGCATCCGCGCCCCGGCGGACGGGGTGGTGACGGAAATCTTCTACGGCGTTGGCGATCTGGTGGACGGCGGTGCCGAACTGGTGCGCTTCGAACCCGACGCGGACTGACGCCCGCGCGCTCCACCGCAGCACTTCGGACCCGGGCGAGGCTGGCGCAGCTCATCGGCCAAACCGCCCGCTCGTCCCCGGCGCCCGACATTGTGAGAACCCGCTCAAGCTCCGGATGAGACCGGTTTGTTAGCTTGCCCCCAATCCTCTTACTGCCAGGGAATCCAACGATGGAGTTACAGCACTATCTGAAAATCATCGTCGAGCAAGACGGTTCGGATCTGTATTTTTCCACCGGCGCCCCACCGAGCATGAAGGTGCAGGGCAAGCTCACCGCCATCGCCGCCGAACCACTGGCGTCGGGCGTGGTAGAGGCGCTCGCCGACGCCCTGATGGATGCGGAGCAAAAAGCCGAGTTCGAGCGCCGGCCGGAAATGAATCTGGCGATTTCCGAGCCCGGCATCGGCCGGTTTCGGGTCAACATCTTCAAGCAACGCAGCCAGGTGGCGATGGTAATCCGCACCATCAAGACCGAGATTCCCAATTACAGCAGCCTGGGTCTGCCCGAAACCCTGCCCAAGCTGGTGATGCAGAAGCGCGGGCTGGTGCTGTTTGTCGGCGGTACCGGCTCCGGCAAGTCCACTTCACTCGCCTCGCTCATCGACTTTCGCAATACCAATTCCGCCGGTCACATCATCACCATCGAGGATCCGGTCGAATTCGTCCACCGCCACAAGCGCAGCATCGTCAATCAGCGCGAGGTCGGCATCGACACCGACAGCTATGAGGACGCGTTGCAAAACACCCTGCGCCAGGCCCCGGATGTGATCCTGATCGGCGAGATCCGCAGCCGTGAAACCATGGAACACGCGCTCGCCTTCGCCGAGACCGGGCACCTGTGTCTCTCCACATTGCACGCCAACAATGCCAACCAGGCCCTCGACCGCATCATCAATTTCTTTCCCGAGGACCGGCACAAACAGCTGTTTCTGGATCTGTCGCTGAATCTGCGCGGGATTGTCTCGCAGCGCCTGATTCCCACCGTCGACGGCAAGCGCGCTGCCGCCATCGAGATTCTGCTGGGCACACCGCGGGTATGCGATCTGATCAAGAACGGGAAAGTGGACGAAATCAAGGAAGTCATGGCGAAGTCCGAAACCCAGGGCATGCGCACTTTCGACAGCGCGCTCTACCAGCTCTATCAGGAAGGAAAAATCTCGCTTCAGGAAGCCCTGCAGAATGCAGACTCGGTGAACAACCTGCGGCTGAGGATTCAACTCGACGCACCCGAAGGCGCAGCCACCGCCAACGGGTCCGGGCTCACACTGGCGCTGGAACCGGAAGCCGAAACGCCGGACTGACTACGACTGCGACGGGAATCGGCTCTGGTGAATACGCCTGCGGCTTATCCACCCTACAACTGCCATCCCATGTCGTGGGGCTCAATCGCCCGCGCGCCAACCGTTGGTGATGGGATAGCGGCGGTCGCGGCCGAAGGCGCGCTCGCTCACGCGCAGACCGACCGGCGCCTGGCGGCGCTTGTACTCGTTGACATCCACCATGCGCACCACGCGATAGACGTCCTCGGCCGCAAACCCGGCGGCGACGATATCGGCGGCGCTCGCATCCTGCTCTACATAGAGTTCGAGGATGCGATCCAGCACCGAATAAGGCGGCAGCGAATCCTCGTCCTTCTGATCCGGCGCCAGCTCCGCCGAGGGCGGCCGCGTAATCACGTCCTCGGGAATCACCGGTGCAATGCTGTTGCGGTAACGCGACAGCTCGAACACCGTGACCTTGGGCACGTCCTTGAGCACATCGAGCCCGCCCGCCATATCGCCATAGAGCGTCGCGTAACCCACCGCCATTTCGCTCTTGTTGCCGGTGGTGAGCACCAGATAGCCCTTCTTGTTCGAGATCGCCATCAACAGCAGGCCGCGCGCGCGCGCCTGAAGATTCTCCTCGGTCTTGTCCGCGGGCAGGCCCGCGAACTCCTCCGCCAGCGCACCCATGCAGGCGTCGTACACCCCGGCGATATCAATGCTGCGATAACTTACCCCGAGCCGCTCCGCCTCTTCGCGGGCGCCATCCTTGCTGAGCTGCGAGGTGTAGCGAAACGGCAGCATGATCGCCTCGACTTGCTCAGCACCCAGCGCATCCACCGCGATGGCAAGCGTCAGCGCCGAATCGATACCGCCGGAAAGGCCGAGCACCACGCCCTTGAAGCCGTTTTTTCGCACATAGTCCCGCACCCCGATCACCAGCGCGCGATACACCGAAGCGATGGGTTCGAGCGGCGGCGCGAGCGCTTGCGCCGGCACACTCACCACGCTGGCATCGACTTCCAGCGTCACCGGATAGAGCCCCTCGTCAAACTGCGGCGCCTGAAAACAGGGCGTTCCGCTGGCATCCACCACCAGTGATCCGCCGTCGAATATCAGTTCGTCCTGACCGCCGACCTGATTCACATAAACAATCGGCAGCTTGCCCTCGCGCGCCCGCGCCGCCAGTACTTGCTGACGCTGGTGCGGTTTGCCGCGATGAAAGGGCGATGCGTTGAGATTCAACATCAGGCGCGCACCCGCTGCGGCTGCGGCTGCCGTAGGCCCCGGAAACCACACGTCCTCGCAAATCGTCACCGCCGTGCGCACACCGGCGATATCGAACAGACAGGGCGCGCTGCCGGCAGCAAAATAGCGCTGCTCGTCGAACACCTGATAATTGGGCAGGCAGCTCTTGTCGTAGCGCGCCACCAGTTCGCCGTCGCGGATCACACCCGCCGAATTGTAGAGCCTGCCCTGTTCGCGCCAGGGATAGCCGAGCACCGCGACGATGCCGCGGCAGGCGGCCTGCACTTCGGCCAGCGCCCGCTCGATGCGCGGTTGCAGCGCGGGCCGCAGCAGCAGGTCTTCCGGCGGATAGCCGATCAGCACCAGTTCGGAAAACAGCACGACCTGCGCGCCCAGTTCGTCGCGCGCGGCGCGCACCGCTTCGATAACCTTGGCCGTATTACCGGGGATGTCGCCGACCAAGGGATTGAGCTGAGCCAGGGCCACTGTGAGCCGGTTCATGGTATGGCGCCTGATTCCGCTGGAATCCGGCATTTTCGGCTAAAATCTTGGCGCGAGCAAAAACCCACCGGCCGGAGGCCATGACCACGGACCGCACCGCGGACAACAGCAGCCAGGCCATTGGTTCGGTGCGCGTGTACGCCTTCTACCGGGTGACGTTCTCCCTGTTGTTTCTGGCGATCCTGCTCAGCGGCGCCTCACGCGGCCTGTTCGCCGCGACCCAACCACTGATCCAGTCCGGCGCCATCTACGCCTTCGTTGCCACTTCCGCCCTGTTTCTGGCGCACGCCCTGTGGCGTCACTTCGCGCTCCGCCCCAGTGCTCTGTTCGTCTATCTGCTGACGGACATTGGCTGTATCGCCGCATTGACCTTTGCCAGCGGCGGCGTCGCGAGCGGCTTTGGTGTGCCACTCCTGATCACGGTCGCCTGCGGCGGCACCGCCTTTGGCGCGCGTCTGGTGTTGCTGCTCGCCGCCATCGCGAGCCTCGCCGTGCTCGGCCAGGAAGTCGCCGTCGCCCTGACCCGCAACGGCGAGCCCGGTCCGGTCGCGGCGGGCCTGCTGGGCCTGCTGCTGTTTGCCACGGCCATCAGCGTGCAGCGCGCCAACAGCCGCCTGCGCAGCGCCCAGCAGCGCGAAGCGGTACATGCCGACACGGCCGCGCAACTGCAACAGCTCAATGAACTCATCATCCAGCGCATGCTGACCGGCATCCTAGTGGTCGATGCGTCCGGACGCATCGAGCTGATCAACACCGCAGCCGTCGGTCTGCTCGGCGGCCATCAGCCGCAGCGGCCGCTCGCGCCGCGCCAGTTTCTCGGTGTCAGCCCCGAGCTGCTGCGACTCCATCAGCGCTGGAAAGCCTATCCCTGGTTGCAATCGCCGACCTTTGCCGCCGGCGGCACCGAAATCCAGGCCAGCTTCGCCTCCCTGGACCAGCGCGACAGCCGGCGCACGCTGATTTTTCTGGAAGACAACCGCGCCAGTGCCCAGCGCGCGCAACAGCTCAAGCTCGCCTCCCTGGGCGGGCTCACGGCCGGTATTGCCCATGAAATTCGCAACCCCCTGGGCGCCATCAGCCACGCCGCGCAGCTACTCGGCGAGAGCAGCGCGGCCGACACTTCGGTACGGCAGTTGGCGGAGATCATCGTCCGGCATTCCGAGCGCCTGAATCAGATCGTCGAAAACGTACTCCAGTTGTCCCGCCAGAAACCCGCCGAGCTCGTGCGCTTCGACCTCAAGAACTGGTTGCAGAAGTTCCTCACCGAGTTCACCCAGCGGCCCGAACCGGCGGCCGCGATCGAGGCCGATACCAGCGGTCCCGCACTGCTCGTCGAATTCGACCCGTCACAACTCAATCAGGTGCTGACCAACCTGCTCGACAATGCCCTGCGCCACAGCGAAGAACACAGCAACGCGCGCTGGGCTGCGCTGGAACTCGGCATCGATGCCGCCAGCGGTCGCCCCTGGCTGGATGTGCGCGACCGCGGCGCGGGCATCGGCGCTGTCGAGCAGCAGCGGTTGTTCGAACCGTTTTTCACCACGTCGCGCACCGGAACCGGTCTCGGCCTGTATATTTCCCGCGAACTCTGCGCGATGAATCGGGCCACGCTCGAGTATCGACCCCGGACGCAGGCAGGCCCCGCCACCGGGGCCTGCTTCCGGATCGGCTTCGCGCATCCCGATCGCATGCTCGACCAACGACCCCGCACCACCGAGACCTGATCATGCTCAAGGCACTTGTCGTCGACGACGAACCCGATATCCGCGAACTGCTCACCATGACGCTGCACCAGCTCGGCCTCGACGTCACCACCGCCGCGACCCTGAACGAAGGTATCAGCGTGCTCAAGGCCGATTCCTTCGCCGTCTGCATCACCGACATGCGCCTACCCGATGGCGACGGTCTCAATCTGATCGATCACATCCAGCTCAAATACCCGGAACTGCCGGTGGCCATGATCACCGCGTACGGCAATACCGATCTGGCGGTGCAGGCATTGCAGCGCGGGGCGTTCGATTTCGTCTCCAAACCCATTCAACTGCAACGCTTGCGCACATTGGTGCAGACCGCCCTCAAGCTGGCGAGCCCGCAGGCCACCAGCGAGCCTCCCGGCCTCGCGCAGGAATTCGTCGGCGATTCACCGGCCATCCAGAAATTGCGGCGCGAGATCGCCCGCGTCGCCCGCAGCCAGGCGCCGGTGTGCATTCGCGGCCCCTCGGGCAGCGGCAAGGAAATCGTCGCCCGTTCCATCCACCGCCAGAGTCCTCGCGCCGACGGGCCTTTCGTGCCGGTGAACTGCGGCGCGATTCCGGCGGAACTGATGGAGAGCGAATTCTTCGGCCATCTCAAGGGCAGCTTCACCGGCGCCCACCAGGACAAGCGCGGCCTGTTCGAGATGGCCGAGGGCGGCACCCTGTTTCTCGACGAGATCGCCGAGCTGCCGATGCCGATGCAGGTCAAGCTGCTGCGCGCCATCCAGGAAAAGGCCATTCGCCGGGTTGGCGAAGGTACCGAGCTGAATGTCGATGTCCGCATCCTCAGCGCCACCCACCGCGATCTCGAACAGGATCTGAGCGACGGCCGCTTTCGGCAGGACCTCTACTACCGCATCAACGTCATCGAAATCGCGGTGCCGGCGCTGCGCGATCACCCCCAGGACATCCCCGCGCTCGCCGGTTATTTCCTGAACCGTCTGGGCGACGAAACCGGCATGGAGGCACCGCTACTGAGCCCGGCGGCGCTCGCCGAGCTCGAACGGTACAGCTTTCCCGGCAATGTGCGGGAACTGGAAAACATTCTGGAACGGGCGTTTACCCTGTGCGAACACCAGCGTATCGAGCCCCGGGATCTGCGCCTGTCGGCGGACCCAATGACGGCACCGAGCGCGCCGGGCGATACGCAGCCCCGGCAGTCGCCCGCGCCCCACGACGGCCTGCCCAGCGAGGCCGACATCCTGGCGGCCGGCGATCTGGAAAAATATCTCGAAGACATCGAGCGCGCCGTGCTCGAACGCACCTTGGTCGCCGCGCGCTGGAACAAGACCCAGGCCGCCGAACGGCTGGGGCTCAGCTTTCGCCAGATCCGCTACAAGCTGAAGAAGCTGGGCATCGACTGACGTCGGAGTGACACCCGCGGGAATGGCGGATGCGCTGCGCTTATCCGCCCTACGAGTCACCGACGTAGGGTGGATAAGCCGCAGGCGCATCCACCAAATATTCCCCGGTCGGCAAGCGCGGCCAAGCGCCCACGAGTCACCGACGTAGGATGGGCAAAGGCCGGAGGCCGTGCCCTTCGTCAAGGCT
>JBKHWK010000029.1:0-977 GCA_046566625.1 Gammaproteobacteria bacterium | reverse complement strand
GAAGGGGACGACACACCTGCCGTCATTCCCGCGTGACCGCCATGGATGGCGGAAACACTGGAAACGCGTCGGCCCGGTAGGGTGGGCAAAGGCCGGAGGCCGTGCCCACGGGATGCGCGGGTTGACGCTGGCGGCGGGTTTCATGCGTGCAGCGGGCCTGTGATCCATGTGGCCCGCCCGGTGCGATGCTGGCGGCCCCGCCGGTGAGGTGGGAGGGTCGCGGAGCCATCATGCCGTTCTGACCACATTAAGCAAATCGGGATGGCGGTCAAGCACCTTGAGCAACTTCACCAGCGCCAGGGGCGGTTTGGTCTTGCCGTTTTCGTAACGTGAAAACGCATTAGCGCCACCGCCGAAGATTTCGGCGGCTTCGCGCTGATCCAGATTGAGTTTCTTGCGCACTTTGGCGATGTAGCCAGGATCAACATAGGCTGCGTTCACCTGCCGCTGGAACAGCCCGATCCCTTCGCTGTAGCGGTCGCCGTGCTCCCGGTTCAGGATGACCTCGCTGCAAGCGGGACAAAAATCGCCCGTCACCGCTGGAATGGTGGTGGTTTCACCCTTGTACGTATAGGGCATGTCGCGCGTGTCGTGGATCAGTTCAGCCGCGCCGCAAACAGGACATTGCATGGTCATAGCTCCTTGAAAGACACGATCAGCACGTCATCAATAACGGTCAGCTTCACATACACCTCAGCATCGTTCGCTGTCTTGGCGTGGTAGACATCCTGCCAAATGCGGTAATCCGCATGGGTTGTCATGCTCTTGTAGAAATCGGCAGTGGTGAGCGAGAGGATAACGGCGCACATTCCAGCCTAATCATTGATGCCAAGGTCACACGCACCATTGAAGGCACTAGCGGTGGCATTGACCCGACCGGTTTGCACCAGGGATTTGACGACTGACAGCTTGCAGTGCGGGGTGCCCTGCCCCATGAGCGGATATTTGCCTAGTTGGTTAATTTTGGCACGTTGATT
>JBKHWK010000028.1:0-17758 GCA_046566625.1 Gammaproteobacteria bacterium | reverse complement strand
CAAGCTGATGCGGGACGAAGGCCTGCTGGCCAGCGACGAGCCATTCACGCGGCTGCTGTGTCAGGGCATGGTGCTGAAAGACGGCAGCAAGATGTCGAAATCCAAGGGCAACACGGTCGATCCCCAGGCGCTGATCGACCGCCATGGCGCCGACACCGTGCGCCTGTTCACCATGTTCGCGGCGCCCCCCGAGCAGACCCTGGAGTGGTCGGACGAAGGCGTTGCGGGCGCTCATCGTTTTCTGCGCCGATTGTGGAGAGCCGTTCACACCCATCTGGGTCGCGCCGACTGCGCACCGCTCGACGCCACCGCCCTGACCGGAAGCGCAGCCGCGCTGCACCGCAAGACGCACGCCACCATCGCCAAGGTCAGCGACGATTACGGCCGCCGCCAGACCTTCAATACCGCCATCGCCGCGGTGATGGAGCTCCTGAACGAAACAACCCGGCTCGATCCGCAGTCGCCGTCGGCGCTGGCCGCCGAACGGGAAGCACTGGAAACTGCCGTATTGCTGCTCGCGCCCGTCGCGCCCCATATCACCCAGGCGCTGTGGGCGCATCTCGGCCATGCCGAACCCATCGTGGACGCGCGCTGGCCCGCCGCCGATCCCGCCGCACTCCAGCTGGACCAGATAACCCTTGCCGTGCAGGTCAACGGCAAGGTACGCGCACAATTACAGGTCGCCGCCCATGCGGATCGCGACAGCATTCAGGCCGGCGCGCTGTCCGACCCGAATGTGCAGCGCTTTACCGCCGGGAAAACCATCCGTAAAGTGATCCTGGTGCCAGAGCGGCTGGTGAACATCGTCACCGACTGAACGCTTCCCGCCGCCCATCAACCGGAACCACGCCATGACCCCAGGTCCTTTTTTCCTGCCCCGCCAACGCCCGGGCACAGCGCCTCACATCTGGCTGCTGGCGCTGCTGGTGACGCTGACCAGCAGCGGCTGCGGCTGGCACCTGCGCGGGCACGGCGACGCCCCTGCGAATATCAGCAGCCTCCACATCGGTGGCCGTCCGATCGATAACGACCTGAAGAGCGAGCTGGAGCGCAATTTGCTGGCGCTCGATATCGATCTGAAAGAAAGCGCCAAGGAAGCGCAGTACAGCCTGGTACTTCTGGATCAGCGCTCCAAACGGCGTACCGCAACCATCAGCGGCCAGGCCCGTATCTCCGAGCGTGAGCTCATCGAAGAACTGAAATTCACCGTGCTCGCCGCAGATGGTACCGAAGTGATCCCGCCCACCACGATCAGTGACGAACGCGTATTCGAGTACGACGAAAACAACGTCCTTGCCACCGACGACGAAGCCCGGCTGCTGCGCCGGGAGATGCGTGCCAGCCTGGTGCGCCAGCTGATCAACCACCTGCAGCGGGTCGGGCCGCGCACTGGCGGCGATGCAGCTGCTCCCTGAAGCGCTGGAATCCCATCTCGGCGCCAGCCTGGCGTCTGCCTATCTGCTGAGCGGTGACGAGCCGCTGCTGATCCAGGAAAGCGCGGACCGGATTCGTACCGCCGCGCGCGCGCGCGGTTTTACCGAACGTCAGGTCTACCATGCCGATGCCCGGCAGTTCGATTGGAACTCCGTGCTGGCCGAGGCCGGTGCGCGTTCATTGTTCGCCGAGCGCAAGATCCTGGAGATCCGCCTCGCAACCGCCAAGCCGGGCGACCAGGGCAGCAAGGTACTGGTCGAGCTGTGCCGCCTCGCCGGCGACGAACTACTGCTCCTGGTGATCACCCCCAAACTGGATCGCAGTGCGCAAGGCTCCGCCTGGGTCAAGGCTCTGGCCCAGACCGGAGCACAGCTCCAGATCTGGCCGGTCGACCGCGCCGGGCTCCCACAATGGATCACCACGCGGCTGCGTCACGCGGGTCTCACCGTGAGTGGCCCCGCAGCGGAACTGCTGGCGGAGCGGGTCGAGGGCAACCTGCTCGCCGCCGCTCAGGAAATCGAGAAACTGCGCCTGCTGGCGCCTGCGGGGGAACTCGACGTGGATGCCATATCCACCGCGGTGGCCGATTCCGCGCGCTTTAACATCTTCAAGCTTGCCGACTACGCGTTGGCGGGCAACACCCAGGCCGCCTGCCGCTCGCTGCGCGGACTCCAGGAGGAGGGGGTGGAGCCGGCCGTGGTGCTCTGGGCACTGACCCGGGATGCGCTGATCATCGCGCGGCTGCACGGCGCCGGGCGCGCGCAACAGGAGCAGATTTTCCGGGAGGCGAGGGTCTGGGATAGTCGCAAAGACCTGCTGCGCGACATCAGCCGGCGCATCCGTCCGGCGCAAATCAACCTGCTGCTGCGCCAA
This sequence comes from Gammaproteobacteria bacterium, assembly GCA_046566625.1. Classification (GTDB taxonomy): domain Bacteria; phylum Pseudomonadota; class Gammaproteobacteria; order Pseudomonadales; family Porticoccaceae; genus JAGPUQ01. The sequence goes on along the minus strand of JBKHWK010000028.1, from coordinate 15,451 downwards.
CTGGCAAGCGTTGATCGTGCCATCAAGGGAGTGCGCGACGCATCGCCCTGGGAAGGGCTCCTCGACGTCCTGCTGTCCCTGTGCGGACGCAACGCCATTCATCCCGCCAATCTGCGCCTCGGCCTGGAGCAGGGGCGCCGCGGCGCGCAAGCCTGACCCTCAGGCCTGCGGCGGGGCGCTGCGATTGAGCCAGGCGTTCGCGAACTGGCGTGCGGTGCGCCCACTGCGCGATGCCCGTGTCATCGCGAACTGGCGCGCCGCAAGGTGGAGCTCCGCGCGATCCCCGCCGGCGTCGGCGCACAGGTGATCCACGATCGCCAGATACTGCTCCAGACTGTTGGGATAAAAAGAGAGCCAGAGCCCAAAGCGATCGGCAAGGGACAGTTTTTCCTCGATCACATCACCGTAGTGCAGCTCGCCCGCGACGATCTCCACCCCCTGATTGTCCGACTTCGGCTCGGCAATCAGATGGCGTCGATTCGACGTGGCATAGACCAGCACGTTTTCCGGTGGCAGCTCGATGGAGCCCTCCAGCACACTCTTGAGGTGCTTGTAGAGGGTTTCGTCGGCCTCGAACGAAAGGTCGTCGCAGAACACGATAAAGCGCTGAGGCAGCTCGTGGATCCCATCGACCACGTCCGGTAGGTCGGCGAGATCGGCCTTGTCCATCTCGATGACGCGCAAACCCCCGGCGGCATAATCATTCAGCAACGCCTTGATAAGCGAAGATTTTCCGGTCCCTCGACTGCCCCACAGCAGCGCATTGCGTGCCGGTCGACCGGCGAGAAAGTCCTCGGTGTTGCGCACCAGATCGACCTTTTGTGCATCGATGCCAAGCAGGTCGTCGAGGCGGATCGGATCGAGCCGGCGCACCGCGCGCAGACCGGCGGAATGCGGCCGCCAGACCGCCGCCAGGGTGTGATTCCAGTTTATCGACATCAACTTTCACTCCGCTGCCCGACGAACCACCACTCCGGCCACCGACGGCGTGCCATCCGCAGCAGCACCGCGCCCAGCACCAGTCCCAGCGCATTGGCCACCACGTCAGCAAAAGACATGGTTCGGTAGGGCGTCAGAGCCTGGAGCAACTCGATCGCGATGCCATAGGCGAGCAGTGCTGCCGGCAGCCGCCATCTAGCGTCCGGAAACGACGCGCCACCCCACAGATAAAAGCCGGCGTATGCGGCGAGGTGTAGCAATTTATCCTGCCCCGAAAACCATTCCTCCGCCGTGATCGGGCGCAATGAGATCCAGGCCGCGAACGCCAGTACGGCTCCGAAACTGGCGCGCAACCAGGACCGCCTAATCTGTAGCATTGGTATCCCGCGGGCTCAAGGCGCGGGAATTATACGGGGCAAACTGACCAGAATCCGCCGGGATGGCAACGACAACCGCTTGGCAAATTTGCCCATTGCGATAGTAGTTGTTACCCTTTTCCGGCTGTGCACGCTGTCCGCATTTTTTCCATTCCATATTAATGAGAACGTTAGCGAGGTTGTTATGGATCAGGGGTTGGGGTACTGGGTTACCAAACGGGAGATGATCTCCGGTGACCGTCTGGCAATCGTGGACCGCCATTTGCGCTTTACGTACCGGGATCTGAACCGGCGCTGCAACCGCCTTGCCAATGCGCTGCGCGACAGCGGCGTGCGCCCCGGCGACCGCGTCTGTTCGCTGCTGCAGAACGGCCACACGCAACTGGAACTGATTTTCGCCGTTGCCAAGCTGGGCGCCATCTTCCTGCCGATCAATTTCCGCCTGACGGTACCGGAAATCGAGTACATCATTCAGGATTCCGGCGCACGCACCTTCTTCTATCACAACGAATTCCGCCATCTCGCCGAAGGCCTTCAGCACGGCGTTCACTTTGACAAGATGGTGTACTGCGGACGCAGCAACAGCTGCGACGACGAAGGCGAATACGAGGCCTTCCTGGCCGCCGCGTCGGACGCAGAAATCAACGCCAATGTGCATCCCGACGACGTAGCCCTGCTGATGTACACCTCGGGCACCACCGGGCGGCCCAAGGGCGCGATGCTGACCCATGCGAATCACACCTGGAATGTCATCCACACCACGCAGCGGCTGCCGATTCATGCCGGCACCGTCGCGCTCGGCGTGGCGCCGATGTTCCACATTGGCGGCACCAGCGTGACCGTGCTGCCGACCCTGTTCCAGGGCGGCACCGTGGTCACCCTGCCGGCTTTCGACGCCCGCGCGGTACTTGAAGCCACCGAGCGCGAACGTCTCACCGGGCTGTTCTGTGTGCCCTCCATGTGGCAGATGATCGTCGAGGAAATGGCCAACAAGGAATACGACCTGAGCTCGGTCGAGTTCCTGATGACCGGCGCCGCGCCGACCCCACTGAAGATCCTGAAGTTCTTCCAGGAACGCGGTCTCGCCATCTACGAAGGCTTCGGCATGACGGAACTGGCGCCGCTGGTAGCCATCCTCGACAAATGGGATTGCGAACGCAAAAACGGCTCGGTCGGCTATCCGGCGTTTTTCGTCGATGTGCGCATCATCGATGACGAAGGCCGGAACGTAGCGGCGCGCACGGTAGGCGAGGTGCTCTGTCGCGGACCCAATATGCTGAAAGGCTACTGGAACAAGCCGGAAGCCACTGCCGAAGCGCTGCGCGGCGGCTGGTATCACTCCGGTGACCTGGGCTATCTCGATGAAGAGGGCTTTCTTTACATCGTCGATCGCAAGAAGGACATGATCATCAGCGGCGGCGAGAACGTGTACCCGGCCGAGCTGGAACAAGCGATCTACCGTCATCCAGCGGTCGCGGAAGTCGCCGTCATCGGCATTCCCCACGAAAAATGGCAGGAAGTGCCTGCCGCCATCATCGTGCTGAAGCCCGGCGCCAGCATGACCGAGAACGATCTGATCGAGCACTGCAACCAGTGTCTGGCCCGCTTCAAGGTGCCGAAAACCGCGTACTTTGTCCCGGAACTGCCGAAATCCGGTGCTGGCAAGATCCTCAAGACCGAGCTGCGCAAGATGTACGGCGGCTACAAGGCAAGCGACAAATAGCCGCTGCAAAACCGGCAACAAAAAAGGGGGTGTTCATCACCCCCTTTTTTGTTGCTCGCGATTTCCGTTCCTGTGATTGCTTGCCGCGACTGCGGCCCTCAGCCCGCCATTACTGTCGCCAGCGCCTCCACCACATAGTCCGCATTGGCCTGACTGAGGCCGGCGACATTGATGCGACTGGAATTGACCATGTAGATGCTGTATTCGTCGATCAGACGCGTCACCTGGTCGGCGCTGAGACCCAGAAACGAAAACATGCCGCGTTCACGCTCGACAAAAGAAAAATCCCGGTCGACGCCACGCGCGTGCAGCTTGTTATTCAGTAACTTGCGCAAGCCATTGATGCGATCGCGCATCACATCCAGCTCATCGCGCCACTGCTGCGCAAGCGCCGGATCGTTGAGGATCTCGGCGACAATCGCGCCGCCATGGGATGGCGGCATCGAGTAGATACCGCGCACGATACTGTTGACGTGACTGACGGTGATCTCGGCCCGCTGTGCGTTCTGCCCCAGCACCGACAGACTGCCGACCCGCTCACGGTAAAGGCCGAAATTCTTGGAGCAGGAGCTTGCTACCAGCATCTCGGGCAGACGCTCCGCGAGCAGGCGCAGGCCCTGGGCATCCACATCCAGCCCGTCGCCCAGGCCCTGATACGCGAGATCCACAAAGGGGAGGAAGCCGCGTTTTTCTGCGAGCTCGGCCACCGCGCGCCACTGCTCCAGGCTCAGATCCCCGCCACAGGGGTTGTGGCAGCAGCCGTGCAGCAACACCACGTCTCGCGCGCCGGCTTCCGCCAACGCCGACAGCATGGCATCGAAGCGCAGGACACTGTGCTCGCGGTCGTAATAGGGGTATTCGCGAATCCGCAGCCCGGCATTGCCCAGCAGCGGGATGTGATTGGCCCAGGTGGGATCGCTGACCCAGACCGTGGTTTCGGGGGCCGCGCGCTTGAGCAACTCGGCGCCGACGCGCAGCGCCCCGCAGCCGCCCGGTGTCAGCACGGTCGCCACCCGGCCCTCGGCGAGCACCGGATGCTGCGGGCCGAAAATCAGGTCTTTGATCGCAACATTGAACTCCGGAACGCCGGCGGGCCCGATGTAGGACTTGGTGTCTTCGCCGGCGAACACCCGCGCCTCGGCCGCCTTGACGGCGCCCATTATGGGCGTATGGCCGGTCTCATCCTTGTAGACGCCGACGCCGAGGTCGACCTTGTGCGGATTGGGGTCAGCGCGAAAATCCGCCAGCAAACGCAAAATGGGATCTGGCGGATAGGATTCCAGGGCAGTGAACATGATGGTCTCTGTGGTGGAAGTCGGAGGAATGACCGGACTCTTGAGATCAGCCCGCAACAGCGGCGACAGAATCGCTCTGCGGCCGGCGAGGCAGACCAAAGCGTCCCGCCTCGGACCGTAATTGTAGCGTCAAATCCGCCGCTCTCCCCGGCATTGGGCCATCGCCGCATCACCGCTCGCGAGCTGCTGCTCCAACGCCGCCAGGCGCTCCGGTGTGCCCACATCGCTCCACAGCCCGGCATGTACTTCGCCACTGACGGCGCCTGCGGCGATCGCGCTCCGCAGCGCATCGCGCAGCGGGAACACCGCGCCATCCGGAAAATCGGCCACCAGTTCCGGCGCGAGTACGGCCAGGCCACTGAACGTGAAGCTCACCCCCGCGGAATCGCGCGGTCGCACCATCCCGCCGGTATCCAGACCGTAATCGCCGTCGGGGTTGTGGGGCGGATTAGGCACCAGCACCAGGTGCGCGAGCCTCCCTGTCGGCAGTGCGGACGGCAGCCGGGAGTAACAGTAATCGCTCCAGATGTCAGCGCTTAGCGCAACAAAGGGACCCGGACCCAGCAGCGGCAGGGCGCGGCGAATGCCACCGCCGGTCTCCAGCGGCTCGCGTTCCCGCGACCACTGGATACACACACCGAAGGCTCCACCATCGCCCAGGCGACGCTCGATCAGCTCGCCCAGCCAGGATGTATTGATCACCAGTTCGCCGATGCCGACCGCGCCGAGCTTGGCGATGTGGTACTCGATCAGGGGCTTGCCGGCCACCGGCACCAGCGCCTTGGGCAGCTGCTCGGTCAAGGGGCGCAGGCGCTTGCCAAGGCCCGCCGCGAAAATCATGGCGCGCATGTTTCTCCCGCACGATCCCAAGGCGAATACCAGGGCTGATCGGCCAGTGAAGGCAACAGGCGGGCCTCAAACCAGGCCGCGAACGGGCGGGTTTCGGCGTGGCGCGCGGCCACCTCCAGCACATAACGGATCACCAGCGGGAGATCCTTCAGGTAGGCGGACTTACCGTCGCGCAGCCATAACCGGCAGAAGATGCCGAGCACCTTGATATGGCGCTGCAACCCCATGAAATCGAACCAGCGCGCGAACTGGTCTGTTTCGACTTGCAGCAATCCGGCCTGTTGCGCCGCCGCCAGGTATTGGTCGCGATAGCGGACCAGATCGACCTCCGGCAACCGGTGATAACAGTCGCGCAGCAGCGACACCAGATCGTAGCTAATGGGACCGACCACGGCATCCTGAAAATCCACGACGCCCGCATCACCATCATCCAGCAACAACAGGTTACGACTGTGGTAATCGCGATGCACGACCACCCGGGGCTGGGCGTCCGCGCTCTCGGTCAAGCAGTCGAACAGGTCGGCGAGCAGTGTTTGTTCCTCGGGCGTCAGCTCGATTTCCAGCAAGGCCTGAATGAACCAACCCGGAAATAGCGCCATCTCGTCCCGCAGCAGTGCGGCGCTGTACGCCGGGAACACCGCCGGATCGCATGCCGTGGTCTGGATCCTTGCCAGCGCGTCGAGCGCAGCGCCGTAGCGAAGATCGCGGTTCGCGGCGGCGAGCCCCGTCAGCATCAAGGCGTCGCCCAGATCCTCCTGCGCCACGAAACCACGGCGATAATCGACCGCATAGACACGGGGAACATGGACTCCGGAACGCGCCAGAGCCAGTCCCTTGGTGACAAATGCCAGGGTGTTTTCCGTCGCAGGAGGGGCAAAAGTAGCGATCAGCGACGGACGTGACAGGGCGCGGTAGTACTGGCGAAATCCGGCATCACCCCGTAGCGGCGCCAATTCCAGCGGCAGATCCGCCGCTACCCCGTCGGGCAGGCAGTCGCCAAGCCAACCCGCTAACTGCTGGTGATGCGCCACAGGTCGGCCCCGAACATCCGAAACCCATTCTACCCCAGACATTGGATGCGCCTAAAACCCGGGGCAGTTCGGGTACAATGCCCGCGGCAAACCAAGAGCAATCCGAGTGGCTGTTTCTCCGACCCCCGGCGCTTGGGTGCGCCTGCTTCGCTTACCACCGGTACGCCATGCCCTCTGCGGCTTGGCGGCGGCGTTGACCCTGGCTCCCGCTGGCGCATGGGCCGCAACACCTGCGACCACGAACTCTGGCCAATGGTCGTGCAGCACTGGCCCGAACGGAGGCTGGGCGTGCGCGCCGCGCGCGGTATCCGGACCCGTCCACGAACGCCCGATCCGACGCACGGAAGCCGCCGCGGCAACGGCAAGGCCCGCGCCCGCCGCAGCGAACGCTCTCACGGCTGCCGACAATCTTGACTGGGTTCCCCTCGAAAGCCTGAGCCCCGAACAGCTGAAAACCGCGCGGCCGGGATGCTGCGGCGTTTACATCGAGCCCAGCAACTCAAGTCCGGATGCGGCGCTATCCCCCGCGGACGCACCGCTGCGCGCCACCGCCGATACCACCGATGCAGAAGGCGAAACCGCCATACTGAACGGCAATGTGCAGATTACCCAAGGTTCGCGCCGGGTGCGCAGCGACCGGGTGACGATTGATCGCGGCACCAACCAGGCGGTGTTCGAAAACCACGTCCAGTTTCGCGACGCTGGTCTGTTACTGCTCGGAGATCGGGCGCAGATAGATACCAAGACTCAGGTTTTCTCGGTCGACAACGCAACCTTTGCCTTGCACGCAAATAATTCGCGCGGCACCGCGAGCCATTTCAATCGCGACGAAGAGGGCGTGATCTACATCGACGATGCGACCTATACCACCTGCGAACCCGCCAGTAACAGCTGGCTGTTGCGCACCGGCTCCATACGCATCGACGCCGACCGCCATTTCGCTACCGCCCGCAACGCGCGCGTGGAAATCAAAAATGTCCCTGTGTTGTACGTGCCCTGGATGCGATTTCCCATCGACGACCATCGCGCGACAGGGCTACTGTTTCCGCAGTTGGCGGCCACCAGCCGCAATGGCGCCGATTACGCACAGCCCATTTATCTGAACCTGGCGCCAAACTACGACGCCACCATCACACCACGCTTTTTACAGTCGCGTGGACAGATGCTTGAAGCCCAGTTTCGCCATCTTTCGCTGTTCGACAACACAACAATATCCGGCGCGTTTTTGCCCGACGACCGCAGTAACGACTCGGGCAGCTCACTGCGTACGGATTCATCCACGGGCAAAAATTCGCTCAACGGCAATGATCGCTGGCTCGTCAATGCCACCAACTCCGGCGGCGCCGGACACGCCTGGCATACCCTGGTCGACTACACCAAGGTCAGCGACATCGATTATTTCCGGGATTTGGGCAACTCGACGCTCGACGTGAACAACCAACCGCACCTGCTGCAACAGGTCGCCGCCGGCTATCAGTTTCCCAACTGGGCGCTGAATGTCGCCAGCATCAAGTACCAGACCATCGCCAGTAACCTGGTAAGCCAGTACGAACAGCTGCCGCGCGTGAATCTGGATGGTGCCTACCGCTTCGACAACAACCTGATGCTCAACCTCAATAACGAATACATTGCCTTCGACAATAACGACACTCAGGTGGTTACCGGCGAGCGTCTGCGCACCAACTACGGCGTGGCTTGGGATGAGCGTTGGGCCTGGGGTTACTTCCGCCCCGGAGCCAAGCTAAAGCACATCAACTACACGCTTGATCGCCCGGCGCTGCTCGGGGCCAACGACAGCCCGAGCACCACCGTGCCAGTCGCCGACCTCGACACCGGGCTGTACTTCGAGCGCAGCGCCAACTTCGCCAAAGGCTTCACCCAAACGCTGGAGCCGCGGATCTACTATCTCAACTCTAAATTCGAGGATCAGACCGACAATCCCGACTTCGACACCAGCGATCTGACGTTCAGCTACCAACAGCTATTTCGCGACGACCGCTTTTCGGGTGGCGATCGGATCGGCGACGCCAATCAGGTGACCCTTGGTCTAACCTCCCGCCTCATCGATGAGCGGGGTATCGAACTGCTCCGTGGCAGCATCGGGCGCATTCAGTACCTGGAGGACCGCTACGTTTCCCTGAACCCTACGCTCACCAAGTCGTTCCTGGCCGATCTCGGTAACCTGCACACACTCACCGACGTTACCCAGCGCGATATCGCAAGACAACTGCTGAGCAAAGATTCGCCCTACGCAGGAGAGTTTTTTGCGCGCCTCAGCGACCACTGGCGGTTCCAGAGCGATGTTGCGTACGACGACCAGGCTGGAGAGGTCGACAAGGGTAATGCGAGCCTGCGCTATCGCGGCAACGGGACTCTGGTCAACCTCGCGTACCGCTTCACTCGAAAAATACCTCAGCTGATAGACAACACCATCGTCGAGACCGATATCAATCAGAGTGACATCTCCACCTATTACCCGGTTTCCCCACAGTGGGCACTGATCGGACGATGGAGCCATGATTTCACCTACAACCGGGAACTGGAAGTTCTGGGCGGTCTCGAATACGGCAGCTGCTGCTGGAAACTGGCCCTGCTCGCGCGCCGCTGGCTCGACCGCGACGACACCGTGCTATTGCCGGATAATCTGGATTACAACCAGGGCATTTTCCTGCAGATACAACTGACAGGTTTGGCAGGCACCGGAAGACAGGTCGACAACATTCTGCAAGACAGTATTTATGGCTATGAACCAGACAACCGCTAGATCGCTACTGCTCGCCGCACCACGGCGGGCACTGCTGTGTGTGTTAGGCACCCTGGCATTGGCGTCCACCCCCGCGAACTGCGCAGAACCCATGCTCCTCGACGGCGTCGCCGCGATCGTCAACGACGACGTGGTTTTGCTCAGCGAACTGCGCAACGAAGTCGAGATGGTACAACGGCAATTGATGCATACGCAGAATCAGGCGCCGCCCCGCGACGTACTGATGGACCAGGTGATGGACCGCCTCATCCTCGACAAACTGCAACTGGCCATCGGCGCACGCGCAGACGTCACGATAAGTGATGGTGAACGCGATCAGGCCCTGACGCGCATTGCCGCACGCTCGGGAGTTACGCTGGAAGAGCTGTACGCGCAAGCCCAGTCCGATGGCCTGTCACCCAGCGCGCTGCGCGAGAAGATCTCGCAGGAAATGATCATTTCCCGGGTCCAGCAGTCGGTCGTGAACCGGCGTATCAATGTCTCCAAACCCGAGATCGAGGCCTTTCTAGCCTCCGAGGCCGCCGCGCAGCTGGTATCCGCCGAAGAAATCCGCGTAGGCCACATCCTGCTCCCGCTCACCCCCGCGGCGAACGACGCCGAAATCACCGCAGCCCGGGGAAAAGCCGAGATGTTGCGCGAGAAAGCGCTGCAGGGAGAGGATTTTCGCCAACTGGCCGTCACCCACTCGTCCGGACAGAACGCCCTGGAAGGCGGTGATCTCGGCTGGCGCACGGCGAGCCAGCTGCCGGGCGCGTTCATGGTTGCCCTGCGCAATCTGGAGCCAGGTCAGATCACCGCACCCGTGCGTACCGATGCCGGATTCCACCTGCTCAAGCTGTACGAGCGGCGCGGCAGCGCTGATCGCGTGGTACGCCAGAGCCAGGTCAGTCACATTCTGATCAAGCCCAGCGAAATCCAGACTGAAGATCAGGCGCTTGAATTGGCGCAAACATTGCGCAAACGCATTATCGCCGGCGAGGATTTTGGCAAGTTGGCACGCGAGTTTTCGGAAGACCCTGGTAACGCACTCAAGGGCGGTGACCTCGGCTGGGCTGTGCCGGGGCAGTTTGTTCCGGAGTTTGAAGCCGTCATGAACGCGACGGAACTCAACGCGGTTTCCGAACCCTTCAATACCCAATTTGGCTGGCACATCCTGAAGATAACCGGGCGCCGGGATCAGGATTTCTCCACGGAAATTCGCCACAATCAGGCGGCAGCGTTCCTGCGGCAACGCAAGTTCGAAGAAGAATTACCGATCTGGCTGCGGGAGATACGCGACGAAGCCTTCGTCGAAATCAAGCTATGACGCTGCGCATTGCGGTGACGCCGGGCGAGCCGGCAGGCATCGGCCCGGACCTGTTGCTGCACCTGATTCAAGACGGCCACCGCCACGAGCTGGTGGCCTATACCGATCCCGAGGTACTCATCCAGCGCGCGGCCCTGCTGAGCCTGCCCGTGCGGCTGCGAGCGCCCGCTGCATCACCCGAACCGCTCGCTCCCGGTGAGCTCGCGATAGCGCCGCTTCCATCGCCAGCACCCGTGCTGCCCGGCCGGCCGAGCCGCGACACCGCCGCCTGGGTGCTGGACACCGTGCGTACCGCTACCCGAGATTGTCTTGCCGGACGCTGCGCCGCGCTGGTGACGGGGCCGCTCCACAAGGCTGTCATCAACGATGCCGGGATCCCGTTTTCGGGACACACCGAACTGCTCGCGGAGCTGACGGGCACGCCGCAGGTAGTCATGATGCTGGCCACGCAGGGCCTGCGGGTAGCCTTGGTCACCACGCATCTGCCCCTCGCCGAGGTGCCCGCCGCCATCACCCGCGAAGCGCTCTCCCGCGTCATCGAAGTGCTGCACGAGGGGCTTGTGCGTCAGTTCGCCATTCCCCGACCGCGTATTCTGGTGTGTGGACTCAACCCCCATGCGGGCGAAGGCGGTCATCTGGGGCGCGAGGAAATCGACGTGCTCACGCCGGTACTGGAGCAACTGCGGAAACGTGGCATGGATCTGGTCGGGCCACTGCCGGCGGACACGCTGTTCACACCAAGCCATCTCGCCGGCGCCGATGCGGTGCTTGCGATGTATCACGATCAGGGGTTGCCCGTTTTGAAACACATGGGGTTCGGACGCGCCGCCAATATAACGCTAGGGTTACCCATGATCCGGACTTCGGTGGATCACGGCACGGCCCTGGAACTGGTCGGCACGGGCACCGCCGATAGTGGCAGCCTGCAGACGGCCATTGACTATGCGGCGGATCTTGCGCTGCGGACCCGCCGGTGAGCGAGCACCACCACCGCCCGCGCAAACGGTTCGGGCAGCATTTTCTTTGTGATCCGAATGTCATCGACCACATCGTAGCCGCCGTGAGGCCGCAACCGGGGGCGAGACTGATCGAAATCGGCCCCGGGCGCGGGGTGCTCACCGAGGCCCTGTTGGACACCGGTTGCGAACTCTGGACGATCGAAATTGATCGCGACCTCGCCGCGCTGCTGGAGCGTCGCTATCGCGATGCTGCAAATTTTCATCTGGTGACGGGAGACGCGCTGCGCACCGATTACCGCGCTTTTGTACAGGCTGGCCAACCGCTGCGCGTGGTTGGCAATCTGCCTTACAACATTTCGACACCGCTGCTGTTTCACCTGCTCGCACAGCGGGAGATCATCCACGACATGCACTTCATGCTGCAAAAAGAGGTTGTGGAGCGTCTCGCGGCCGCACCCGGCACCAAGGCCTACGGCCGCCTCAGCGTCATGGTGCAGTATTACTGCACGGTAGAGCCGCTGTTCGACGTGCCGCCTTCGGCATTTGCGCCGCCGCCCAAGGTGGACTCCGCCGTCGTGCGCCTGACTCCCCGCGTGTGCATCGACCCCGTGGCAAAGGATCCCGCGCTGTTGGAAAAACTCGTTAGTCTGTGTTTTCAGCAGCGACGCAAGACTCTGCGCAATTGTCTTAAACCCCTGGTGGATCCGCAGCATATGGACGAACTCGGCGCGCCACTTACGGCCCGTGCGGAAACCCTTGGGGTGGCGGACTTCGTGGCACTGAGCAACCGCATAGGCGCACTAGCATGAACCCCAGCGACATCCATATCACCGTCCGAACCCAGTACCTACCCGAGCAATCCAAGCCCGCGCAGCGTCAGTTTGCCTTCGCCTACGAAATCACCATCGCCAATCTCGCCACCACCGCCGCGCAACTGATCTCCCGGCACTGGGTGATCGTCGACGCTTACGACAAAACGCAGGAAGTAAGGGGTGTCGGGGTGGTGGGCGAACAGCCTCGCATCGAACCCGGGCAGTCCTACCGCTATACCAGTGGCGTCGTGCTCGGCACTGAGCACGGCACCATGACCGGCAGCTATCGGATGCAAGACAGCGCGGGCGCCGAATTCGACGCCGCCATCCCGCTGTTTGCGCTGGCCGTGCCGGGAACGATTCACTAAATCGTGACTACCTACGCTGTGGGTGATATCCAGGGCTGCCTCGACCCACTGCGTCGACTCCTCGACAGCGTGGCCTTCGATCCGGCAAAGGATCGCCTGCTCGGCGTGGGCGACCTCGTCAATCGGGGCCCGGATTCGCTCGCCACTCTGCGTTGGGCTGCTGCGTTGGGCGCCAGCTTTGACACCGTGCTCGGGAATCACGACCTGCATTTGCTGGCGGTCGCAGCCGGCGTGCGGCCGGCGCACCCCAAGGACACGCTGGACGGGATTCTGACGGCACCGGATCGCGACGCGCTGCTGCACTGGCTGCGCCATCGGCCACTGCTGATCGAAGCACAAGGCCATGTGCTGGTCCACGCCGGGATCTTGCCCGGCTGGTCACTAGCCCAGGCGCACGGTTACGCCGGCGAAGTGGAGGCCGTGTTGCGCACCGAATCCATCGCGCTGCTGGGCGAACTGTACGGCGACGCGCCGGACTGGAGCGCCGATCTAACCGGGTCCGCACGCTGGCGCGCCATCGTCAACGCATTCACGCGCATGCGCTTTTGCGACGCGGCGGGGCGCCTCGATTTGCGCACCAAAACCGGCCCGGCGTCGCCGCCACCCGGGCTGTTGCCCTGGTACGCTCATACCGGTCGCGCGACCCGTGACATTCCCATCGTGTTCGGCCACTGGGCCGCCCTGAACGGCGCGGATTGCGGCCCCGGGCTGTTTCCACTGGACACCGGCTGCGTCTGGGGCGGCCGCCTGCGGCTGATGAATCTCGCCATTGGCCGCTACCATCACTGTCCGTGCGGAACCGGATAGGCTGAGCCAACGGTCTCAGCTCGACGAAACCGAAATCGCGTCCGGCGGAATCGCGTAGGTGCCGGTGACATGGGCTACCGGCAGACGGCTACCGTCGGAATAGAGTGTCACTTCACCCACCACCAGACGCTTGCCGACCTTGAGCAGACGGCACTCCCCCAAAATATCGGCGTCCCCGGCGGGTTTACGCAAAAAATTGATGGTCAGACTGGTGGTAACCGCAAGCGCGACCGGACCCATGATGGCGAGTATGGAGACATAAAGCGCGACATCCGCAACGGCCATCAGCGCCGGCCCGGACACTGTGCCCCCCGGACGCAGGTGCTCAAATCCAATCACCTGGCGTACTGCAACTCCGCGCGCGGAAACCGCCTCGATGCTGACGCTGCTCTGCGGAAATTCAGCGCGGAGAAACTCGGTCAGCGCGGCCTGGTCCATGACGACGGCTCCCATCGCGTTCCCGCTGCACCCACTCACCGGATGCCGTCCGGATTGGCCGACCGCCAGCGCCACACATCCGCCATCATCTCATCCAGATCGCGCCGCGCGCTCCAGCCGAGTTCGGCCTGCGCGCGCCCGACATGTGCCCAGGATTCAGCGACATCCCCAGGTCGCTTGGGCGCCATGACACAGGGCACCGAGCGGCCGCTGGCGCGCTCGAAAGCCGCCACCACTTCCAGGACCGTGGAACCACGTCCGGTTCCCAGATTCCAGGCGAAGTAGCCGCTGCGGTCCGCGCCCAACACATAGCGCAATGCCGCCACATGGCCTTCCGCCAGATCCATCACATGAATGTAGTCGCGTATCCCGGTGCCGTCGCGGGTGTAGTAGGTGTTACCGTAAATGTTGAGATGCGGTCGTTTACCCAAGGCAACGTCGGCGACATAGGGCACCAGATTGTCGGGAATGCCCACTGGATCCTCACCCAGCAAACCGCTGCCGTGGGCGCCCACGGGATTGAAATAGCGCAGGGCGGCCACTCGCCAAGGCCCTGACCTGGCGGCCGGCGCTGCCACCAGATCGGCGAGCAGACGCTCGATCATCAGCTTCGTATGCCCGTAGGGATTGGCTGCGGAAAGGGGCGCGTTCTCTTTCACGGGGCTCATGGAACAGCCGCCATAGACGGTGGCCGAGGAACTGAACAGCAGGTTGCGCACCCCGCTGCGCTCCATGGCAGCACAGAGACTCAGGGTGCCGCCGAGGTTATTCTGGTAGTAAAGCAAAGGCAGCCGGCAGGATTCCTCTACGGATTTCGAGCCGGCAAGGTGGATCACCGCGCGGAATTCGTGTTCTTGGAATATCCGGTCGAGAAACGCCGCTTCGCTGATGTCACCGGTGGCAACCGGTGTCGGCTTCCCGATGATTGCGGCAAGCCGGTCAACCACCGCTGGCCGGCTATTGCTGAAATTATCCGCCACGACCGGCTGGAAGCCCGCCTCCACCAGCGCGATGCAGAGATGACTGCCGATATACCCAGCGCCGCCGGTTACCAGAATTTTCACGGCGATGGGCCAATCAATAGCCTGATCATCTTGAATTCATCAGCCGCAATAGATAGTGCTCGACACTTCGCGAATACGCACCGGGGATGGCAATGCGTCCAACAGCAAAAAGCCGGGCTCGCCCCGGCTCTTGGTTCGCTGGCTTGGGTTCTGCCACTAGTCCTCTGCAGCCGCGTCCGCATCGCCGTCCGCGCGGGGTCGATCAACCAGTTCGACATAGGCCATCGGCGCCTTATCACCGGCGCGAAAACCGCATTTGAGAATGCGGAGATAGCCTCCTGGGCGGCCTTCGTAGCGCGGGCCAAGCTCGGCAAACAACTTACCCACCGCGGCCTTGTCGCGTAACCGGGCGAATGCGAGACGCCGGTTGGCGACGCTGTCGCGCTTGGCCAGGGTGATCAGGGGCTCGGCAACGCGCCGCAGCTCCTTGGCCTTGGGCAGCGTGGTGCGAATCAGTTCGTGTTCCACCAGAGATGCAGTCATGTTCCGAAACATCGCCCGGCGATGCGGACTGGTACGATTCAGTTTGCGGCCACTGTGAAGATGACGCATGGCTAGGTTCCTCGACGGGTTTTACGACCCGGTTACACTCAGAAAAATCGGCTACTGCCGGGATTCAATTATCGCCGGCTTTGAGATTTGCCGGCGGCCAGTTCTCGAGCCGCATTCCCAGGGACAGACCGCGGGAAGCCAGCATATCCTTGATCTCCGTCAGCGAT
>JBKHWK010000027.1:8783-18443 GCA_046566625.1 Gammaproteobacteria bacterium | reverse complement strand
CGATCTCGCCCGAAGAACTCCTGCAGAAACAGCTCGACACCAATTTCCGCATCATGGAGCAGATTCGCGCCCGGGTTGACGCCATCGTAAAAGACCCCAAAACCGCGGCGGCGCTGAAACCCTATTACGCCTATGGCTGCAAGCGACCCACGTTTCACGACGAGTATCTGCCCACGTTCAACAAACCCAATGTCCATCTGGTGGATACCGCGCCGCGCGGCGTCAGCAAGATCAATGAGCGCGGCGTCGTCCACGACGGCGTGGTCTACGCGACCGGCTTCCAGTGGATGGCGACCCAGACCTTCGACATGATCATCGGTCGCGACGGCATGTCCCTGAAGCAGAAATGGCAGCAGGGCGGCACCCGGACTTTCCTCGGCCTGCAGAGCCGGGGGTTTCCCAACCTGTTCGTGATTTCCGGACCCCAGGGCGGCGGCGGCAGCTTCAATTTCACGGATACGATCGAGGATCACGGCGATTACGTGCTGTGGATGCTGAAAAACATGCGCGAGCAAGGCGCCGACACGATCGATATCAAGGAGGAAGCGGAAAACCAGTACGCGGCACACTGTCGCGAAGTCGATCTGGCCACCCTGCCCTTGCGGGATTGCATTTCCTACTACAACCACGAAGGCAATGCGGAGCCGGGCGCCCTCGCCTACTACGGCGGCGGCCGCTGGCACAAATACCGTGTGCAGGCGCAGGAAACCCTGGAGCCCTACCTGTTTGGAACGACATCCAAGCGCTGAGGATTCACCGCAGGACCGTTGCATTGAGATTGGGGCCGCTGGCCCCAATCTTTTGCCGGGTCATCCCTGATTCTGGCAGCTTGTTGAAAAGCGTCGCGAGGCGGCCAGATGCGAGGCGCACGGCGCGCAGCGACCGAGACATATCAGATGGATAGGCGAGGGAGCGAGCACCGCGCAACGAAGCAGATGGCTGCCGCAGCAGCTTTTCAACAAGCTGCTAGACGCGGATACAGGGAATCTGCCGGCACCATTGCGTCCGTACAGCGATCCTGACCTGCCTCCCTCCAGCCGCAACGAGAAGTGAGCCATGAGCGATCCCGCCGACACCACACCAGCCTCCCCCGCACCGCGCGCCTACGGCGAAGGCGATGCCTCGTTTCAGGCGGCCGGCGGTGTCGAGGGACTCCGTCGGCTGGTCGCGGATTTTTACCAGATGATGGATACCTTGCCGGAAGCCGCCACCATCCGCGCGATGCATCCGTCCGACCTGTCCGGCTCCGCCGACAAGCTGCATCGGTTTTTGTGCGGGTGGTTGGGTGGTCCCAAACTGTACCGGGAAAAATACGGGTCGATCCACATCCCTTCGGCCCACGCGCATCTGGCCATTGGCGAACCCGAGCGCGACGCCTGGTTGCTGTGCATGGAACGCGCGCTGGCACAGCAAGACTACCCGCAGGAATTTCGCGATTATCTGTTGCGCGCTCTGTTTCGTCCCGCCGAAGCGAGCCGGCTGGCCTCGGAACAGGCCCGATGATGCGCTGACACCCGGACGCGCCCCCAAAGCAGGTACGCAATACCTCCCCAGCAACGCCAGCAACCGCCGCCAGAAGCAGGGTCGATGACTATCCCTCGGCTGCTCCTGGCTGTCAGCAAACGGTCATGCAGGACGCATACCCCTGCAACATCCTTCCCCAAGACTCAATGCGCCCGGCAGGCCCGAACCCGGTTCCCGGACTGCCGGCCCCGGGCCGGTCCCGGGGCTGCGTTTGTTATGATGCCCCCCATCCGGAACACCCGTTGCGAGCTGTTATAGCTGCCCAACCCAGCTAGCTCAAAAGGTGGTGATGCTACCAGGCCATGGCGCAAGCTCTTTAGCGCCGGGGGAACACAGTCGCAATGAAGTCCGTACCCGCGCAACGCCCGCTATTCCTGCTCGCCGCCCTGGCGTTGGCGTTATTCGCCGCACCGGCCATCGCACAGACCGATTTCGATGCCAGCCTGCAGGACTTGCGGGAACACTGGGCGGTAGCCAACTATGAAAAACGGGGATTACCCCGCGTTGCCGCACTGGACACCCTGGCGCAAAACGCGGTCCGCCTGACGGCGCTGCACCCCGATCGCGTCGAAGTCTGGATCTGGTCGGGAATGATCCAGGCGACCCTCGCCAGCGCCGGGACCGGCATCAATTCATTGAATGCCGCTACCGCCGCGCGTATCGATCTGGAGCGCGCGCTGACACTCGACCCCGAGGCGATGGAAGGCGCCGCCTACACCACACTGGGTGCGCTCTACTACAAAATGCCGGGCTGGCCGGTGGGTTTTGGCGACCCCGAAAAAGCCGAGAAGCTCCTGCGGCTAGCGCTGAAAATCAGCCCCGACGGCATCGACAGCAACTATTTTTACGGTGACTTCCTGTTGGAACAGGGCCATCGCCGCAAGGCCCGCGAGCATCTGCTGCGCGCGCAGCGTGCGCAGCAGGCGCCACCCCACCCGGGAGATGCGTTGGCCCATGCCGGACGGCAGCGGGACATCGCTAAACTGCTCGCACGAATTGACGCACAATAGTTCGCTCTTGCCCGAGGAGTTTCGCGTTGCGACTGCTGCTGGTGGAAGACGACAGATCGCTGGCGGCTGGTCTGTCGCTGGCCCTGCGCAACAAGGGTTTCGCCGTCAACCATGTGGCACGCGGCGACCATGCCCTGCTCGCCGTGCGGACCGATCCGCCGGATCTGATGATCCTCGATCTCGGGCTTCCGGACATGGACGGGCTCGACGTACTGCGGCAGTTGCGCAGCACCAATCGCACGCTTCCGGTGCTGATCCTTACCGCGCGAGACACTACCAGCGAGAAGATCGCCGGCCTTGATCTCGGCGCCGATGACTATCTCGCCAAACCCTTCGACATCGATGAACTGGACGCGCGCCTGCGCGCAATGAGCCGGCGCCTGGGCAGCGCCACCGGCAGCATCCTGAGCGCCGGTGATCTGAGCCTGAATCTCGCCACTCGGGAGCTGACCAAGGGCGACCTGCCGATCGATCTCTCGCGCCGCGAATACGCGCTGCTCCGGGCGTTCATGGAAAATCGCGGCAAGGTACTCACCCGCGAAGCCCTGGAGGGCAAGCTCTACGCCTGGGGTGAAGAGGTCGCGAGCAATGCGCTGGAAGTTCACATCCACCATTTGCGCCGCAAGCTCGGTTCGGATGCCATCAAGACAGTGCGCGGCATCGGCTACAGCCTGCGCCTGCCATGAAGTCCATCCGCTCCTACCTGGTGATCGCGGTGCTGTCCGCCATCACCCTCACCAGCTTCGTCGCCGCGCTGTACGGCTACCGCACCAGCGTCGCCGCGGCGCAGACCCTGTTCGACGCGCAGCTCTCCGACACGGCAAGTCTGATCGCCGCACTGCTGGCGGCGCAGCCACCTGAGGCCGCACCCGCAGAGAACCGCGGCCTCACGCCGAGCGCCGGGCAGGCGGCATTTCAGATCTGGACCGCCGACCAGCGGCTTGTCCTGTATTCCGCGGACGCCCCCACCACTGCCATCGCGCCCTTCGAGCCCGGCTTTCACGACCGCAACTTCAACAACCAGCGCTGGCGCGTGCTGGTACGCCATGCCCAGGCGAGCGACCACTGGATTCTGGTCGCCCAACGCGCCGACACCCGCTACCTGCTTGCCGACAGTATTGTGATGGAGTCGGTCATTGCGGTGGTCATCAGCCTGCCGGTGGCGGCGCTGTTCATCTGGATCATCGTCGGCCATGGGTTGCGCCTGCTGGCACGCCTGGCTTCGGAGCTGCGCCACAAGCAAGCCGCCGACCTCTCGCCGCTCGACCTCGGCGATCCGCCCGAAGAGCTCGCCGTCATCGTGGCCGCCGTGAACGCGCTGCTGCGTCGTCTGGCGCGTTCCTTCGCGCGGGAACGACGGCTTACCGCCGATGCCGCCCACGAACTGCGCACCCCCATCGCCGCGTTGAAAATACACCTGCACAACCTCACCGCGAAACTGCCGCCCGGTGACCCGACGCTGGCCCAGTTGCAGGCGGAGGCGACGCGCCTGGAACATCTGATCGCGCAAATCCTGCTGCTCTACCGCATGGAACCCGAGCACTACCGGGCCACCATGGAAGTTGTCGATCTCACCGAAATCGCGCGGCAAACCGTTGCCAATCGGTACCCGGAGTTCGAGCACAAGGAGCAGGACCTGCTGTTCGAAGGGCAGAGCCAGCCCATCCTCGGCGATCGCTTCGCGATCACCACATTGGTGGACAACCTCGTGGCCAACGCCAGTCGCTACACTCCCACCGGCGGGCAGATCGCCGTCGCGATCAGCGCCACCGCCGATCGGGTGATTCTTGAGATCAGCGATTCCGGTCCCGGCATGGCGGAAGCGGAACGGGAGCGGGTATTCGATCGTTTCTATCGCATCGGCGGCGATCGCAATCCGATCTCCGGAAGTGGGCTGGGCCTTTCGATCGTGAAATTGATCGCGGAACTGCACCATGCAACCATCCGCTTTGACGCCTCGCCTTTTGCCACAGGATTGTCGGTCCGCGTGGAATTCCCGCTCTCGGAAGAGCTGATCAGATCCGCGCCTGACAGGAGCGTCTGAACCATGGCGACAACCATGCCTTCCTTGTACCTTAGGAACCGCCTTCGTAGAAAATGGTCCAGCGCGACGGTACGCCGGAGCGGAGCGATTTTTGTACTGATGTACGCCGTCTGCGCCGCACACGCGGAAACCCCGGCCCCGCCCCCTCCCCCGCCCACGGTGGAATTACGGATTCGGAATCATCTGTTCGAGCCCTCAGAAATTCACGTCCCCGCGCACACCAAGGTGCGTTTACTGGTACAGAATCTGGATTCAACCCTGGAGGAATTCAAAAGCTGGGATTTGAATCGCAAAAAAATCATCTTCGGCGAACGCAGTGCCACGCTGTTCATCGGGCCGCTGGCTCCCGGGACTTACCCGTTCTTCGGTGAATTCAACCCCAAAACCGCCCTTGGCAAGCTGATCGCGAAGTGAGCCCATGCTGATCGATAGCGTCATCATTGTGGTGCGGGAAACCATCGAGGCTGCGTTCCTGGTCAGTATTCTGCTTGCCGTGACGAATGTCCTGCGTCTCAGCGCGACCGGATTTCGCTTCGCGGCACTGTTGGGACTGTGCAGCGCCGTGCTGTTCAGTTTGCTCCTGCCCCGGGTATTCGACTGGTTCGGAGGCGTCGGGTACGAGCTCGCCAACGTCGGCGTACAGCTTTTGACCTATCTGGCGATCCTCGCCATCCTCGCCATCCTGGGCCTGCTGCGCTTCGGCCCGCCTTCGCCTCGGACCCAGGCCGCCCTGCGCGGATTCATGGCAGCCGCCCTGGTTCTGGCAATGACACGGGAAGGCGCGGAGATCCTGCTGTATTTCGGCAGCTTGAGCGCGCTGGAGGGCGCAACCTCCGACGCCCTCACCGGCGCCGTCATTGGCATCGGGGTCGGCTTCAGTGCGGGTACGCTGTTTTACTATCTGCAACTCACCCAGCGTCCGCCCGCCGCCCTGGCAACCGGTGCGGTGCTGCTCGCATTGATCGGCAGCGGCATGTGCGCGCAGGCGACGCTGCTGCTGATCCAGGCGGATTGGCTACCGGCGCAGGCGCCACTGTGGAACAGCTCCCGGTGGCTGCCGGAGTCCTCACCGCTCGGCCAATTGCTCTACGCGTTGATCGGCTACGAAGCCACCCCAAGCCCGCTGGTGGTCGGCATCTATTTGGCAAGCATCCTCATCGCCCTGACGGTTGCCCTCGGCGGTCGCTGCCAGGGCGCCAAGGCGCTTGCGCGGCGCCCCCCGTCAGCGCCCCAGCTTCCCCAACCCTGAGCACAGGCAACGCCGTGGAAGACGGTTCGATACCAGAACTATTCCGTGCGAGGACCGCAAGTGTCACTGGCCCCAGGGCCGCCGTCCCGACGCGCATCCGGGACTCAGCGCGCTGGGTTTGTGAAGCCAGCCCCCGCCTGTTGCCGCCGGCGCCCTACACTGGCAGACTGGCGCCCCCTGCGGGTGTAGTTCAATGGTAGAACGGGAGCTTCCCAAGCTCTCAGCGTGGGTTCGATTCCCATCACCCGCTCCATTTCCGCTTTTTTCCAAGTGCTTCTGCGCTATCGGTGTGCGCGGCAAACCTTGCGTGCCTTGCTCAGGACACGCGGGCGCGCCGCTGAACAAAATCGACGGCGAACCGCACCGCCGCCTGCAACTCGCGCAGCGACTCAGTCGTGGCGAACGCGATGCCTCAACATCGCGTCCAGCTTGTCCACCACTTCCACCCAGTCGGAATCATCGGCGAACGCTTCAAGCAGAAACTCCCGCTGCGCAGGTTGCCAGAAGGGCGCTTCGGCGAGGGTAAGCGCGGGGTCGAGGGGCCGGTGCTGGTCGATGAAAGCGGCGATGGCATCTGTGCCATTGGCCAAACCCAGCTGCGCAAACAGCGCTTTCAGATCACGTCCTGTCGTATCCATCACTTGCTCCCGCAGTCAGTTGGCAGTCAGTTCCCAGCGCTCCTGATCGAACTCGACATTGTGTTGGGTACGGCGGGCTAGGCCGTCGCGTTCGAGTTTCAACAAGTGCGCCCAGAGGGAAAAACGCGCGTAGAAAAATACTTTCGGATCCACATCGTCATACACCACGGGCAGAAAATCCATGATGGTCCCGGGACCGATTTTTTTCATGCCGGCAACCACTTTTTGTTCGCGCATCAGGCGATGGCGCCGCAGGGTGTCGATGACCTTGCCGGGGTTGGGCATCAGATTGCCGTGACCGGGAGCGATGCCGGTCGCCGGATATTTTTCCAGCACCGAGAGCGAGTCGAGATAGTCCTTCATGTCGCCGCTGGGCGGCAGGATGACCACGGTGGAGCCATCCATGATGTGATCGCCGGCAAACAGCAGCGCGTCTTCGTGGAGAAAAAAGCAAAAATGATTGCCGACATGCCCCGGAGAATAAACGGCCTCCAGCGTGAATTCCGGCGTCTTCAGTTGATCGCCGTGCCGAATGTCCGTGTCGACCTGAAAGCTGGTGTCCTGGAATTCATCGCCCGGGCGCAGCACGCAGCCCATGAGCCTCGCCCCGGTTTCGGCGGCGAGCCGCGCGGCGAGCGGCGAATGGTCCTTGTGGGTGTGCGTCACCACCACCCATTTGATGCGTCCGGCGCCGGCCGCGAGGATGGCCTGATAGTGACTCTCGTAGTCCGGACCCGGATCCAGCACCGCGATTTCGTCCCGACCGATCAGGAAGGTATTGGTACCGGCCCCGGTCATCACGCTGCCGTTGGGCGCCACGATGCGCCGTACCCGGGGTGAGAACTGATCGACGGTAGCCGTGGCGGTAGCGATGGTGGTCATTGCGAATCTCCCGAAGCCCGGCCCCGAAGCACCAGGCGGTTGATGGTTCTTATTGTCTCGGTGGACGCTGCCGAGCGTCAGAGCTGGACCACGGGATCGACGTCGGCACCATAGTCGACGCCCGGGATGCCAAAGCCGAACAGTTTCAAAAACTCCTCCTTGTAACCTTTGAGGTCGGTAAGTTTGTCCACGTTCTCGGTGGTCACCGTCTCCCACAGCATCTTCACCCTGGCCTGCACATCGTCGCGCAGCTCGTTTGCATCCATGCGCAGACGCCCCGCTTCGTCCAGCTCGCGCGCACTGCCGTACAGCTGGCGCGCGAACAAACCCTGGATCTGCTCGATGCAGCCCTCGTGCGTACCGGCCTCCTTCATGATCTTGTAGAGGATGGAGATGTACAGCGGCATGATGGGGATCGCGGAGCTCGCCTGGGTCACCAGCGCCTTGAGCACCGACACGCGGCACTCACCGCCGATGTCCTGAAGTTGTTTCCCGATGGCGACGGCGGCGCGGTCCAGATCGCGTTTGGCCATGCCGATGGCCGCGTGGCCGTAAAGCGGCCAGGTCATCTCCTTGCCGATGTAGGTGTAGGCCGTGGTCTTGCAGCCTTCGGCAAGCAAGCCTTCGTCGTGGAGCAGTTGCATCCACCACTCCCAGTCCTCGCCGCCCATCACCTTGATGGTGTGGGCGATCTCCTCGTCGGTGGCCGGTTCCACCGTGGTCTCTTCCACCACCAGGGAATCGGTATTGATCCCGCGCATGGTGAAGGGCGCACCGATGGGCTTGAGCGCCGAGGTATAGGTGATGCCGGTGCGCGGGTCGGTGCGCCGGGGCGCGGCGATCGAATAGATCACCAGGTCCACCGGACCCAGCTCGCGCTTGAGCTTGTCCACCACCTGGGCCTTCACGTCGTCGGAGAACGCATCGCCGTTGATGCCTTCGGCGTACAGCCCTTCGGCGCGCGCGGCGCGCTGCATGGCGGCGGTATTGTAGTAACCGGCCGTGCCGGGGCGCCGCTCGATGGGCTCCTTTTCGAAGAACACGCCGAGCGTGCCCGCGCCGCAGCCAAAGGCCGCGGTAATCCGCGAGGCAAGTCCATAACCGGTCGAGGAACCTATCACCAGCGCCCGGCGCGGACCGCCGACGATGGGCCCGCGGCTCTTTACGTAATCGATCTGTTGCTGGACGTTCGCCGCACAGCCCACCGGATGCGCATTGGTGCAGATGAATCCCCGGACTTTGGGCTGGATGACCATGAACTCTCCCCTGGATATGCCGTTGTAGCTGGGTCTGCTGTCGCCGTACCGGGAGCCAGCCGCCCGGTGAAACGGCCGGGCAATAATACGCTGAACCCCAAATCGACTCCACGACCCCGGCTTGCGCAAGCGCGCTCCCCGAGCCGGCACCGCGGCGAGCACGATGAATGGCAGCGGGAACCAAGCCGTCGCTTTTCACCCGCGCACCATCGCTGCCGTGGTCGCACTGGCGTCATTCCCATCTACTCTGCTTCAATTGCACGGTCTTCAGGATGAGACGCAGACGATGAATGGACGCACCGACCAGCGATTCTTATGCAAGGCTCGCCACGCCGACAACCCCGTCGTTAACGACCTTCGCCTCCGCACAGGCTTCCCGGCAGCACTGCGCACGGCGTGGATCGGCCTGACCCTCGCCGGTGCAGGCTTCGCGGCGGCGGCCGGTGCCGAGACGATCTATCGGTGCAGCGACCGCCAGGGCCACGCGGAATTCAGCGCACAGCCCTGCGGTACCCATGCCGAAACCATCGAAATGAAAAAGGCTCCGCCCGCCGGCATGGATATGGGTATCGGGGGAGATTTTTCGGCGACCGTGACGGCCAACCGCGCGCGGGAGCGCGAGCGCGGCATCGCGCAACAAGAACAGCGGATCAGGGCTCTGCTACGCGACCGCGACGACCGCCTATCGGCGCTCCGCGCCCGCCAGGCCGAAGTCGGCAACACCCGGGCCAGCGCGGCGCATCGGCGGTTGCTGGCGGCCGAAATACGTGCAGCGACCAATGACTACAACGCGCGCCTGCGCATCGAACGCGATCGGCTCGCACACCTCAAACGGCGCTGAGCAGAGATCCACCGCGCCCGGCTCAGTCTTCTACCGTCCCCTGGAGCACTGCGCGCACAGCGTCCGCGCGCGCATCATCCACTTCCCCCCGCAGTTCCGGCGCCGTGAGACCGCGGGTTTCCTGGGTGAGCGGCGCAACGGTTTCGATATCGCGATCACCGCCCACGGTCTTGAGGTCGCGAAAGCGCCGCGCCGCCGGCAGCACGCGGGCTTCCA
>JBKHWK010000027.1:0-8774 GCA_046566625.1 Gammaproteobacteria bacterium | reverse complement strand
CGGTTTCGATATCGCGATCACCGCCCACGGTCTTGAGGTCGCGAAAGCGCCGCGCCGCCGGCAGCACGCGGGCTTCCAGCGTACCGACGGACTGGTTGTAGGCGCTCACCGCGCCGTCGAGGCGCTCGCCGACCTTTGTCCAGTGTTTGGCAAGCATCGCGATGCGATCGTAAAGCTCCTTGCCGAGCGCGGCGACTTCACGCGCACTCTCGGCTATGGCCTCCTGGCGCCAGCCGTAGGACACGGCCTTCAGCAGCGCGATGAGCGTGGTCGGACTGGCCGGAATCACGCGGTTTTCGGCGGCGTATTCGATCAGCAGGGGATCCTGCATCAGCGCGGCGGAGAAAAATGCCTCGCCCGGCACGAACAGGACAACGAATTCCGGCGTGGGATCGAACTGGTCGAAGTAACTCTTTTTGGCCAGCTGGCCGATGTGGTCCTTGAGCTGGCGGGCGTGGCCGATCAGCGCCTTGGTCCGGCCGGCTTCGTCCTGGGCTTCGATGGCGCGCAGGTAGGCATCCAGCGGCACCTTGGCGTCCACCACTACCTGACGACCGCCGGGCAATTTGACGATCATGTCGGGGCGCTGCCGACCCGTGTCGGAAGTCTGCGAGACCTGCTCCTCGAAATCGCAGTGTTCGAGCATGCCCGCGAGTTCGACCACGCGGCGCAGCTGCACTTCGCCCCAACGGCCGCGCGCCTGGGGTTGTCGCAAAGCTTTGACGAGGTCGGCGGTCTCGCGGTGAAGCTGCGGCAGATGGGTATCCACCAGGGCTTTCAGTTGTGTGTCGAGCGCCTGATAGGCGCCGATACGCGCTTTCTCGATGTCGTCGAGTTTGCCGTCAAATTTTTCGAGGCGCTCGCGAATCGGCTGGGTGAGTTTCTCGATGGCCTGCTCCCGCGCAGCGAGTTCCGCCGTGGCGCCTTGCTGAAAGCGACCGAGATTTTCCTGCGCCAGACGCAGAAACGCTTCGCTGCTGGCCTTGAGCGCATCGGCTGACAACGCCTTGAAGGTATCGCCAAGCTGCTCGCGCGCCTGTTCGAGCAGCGCGAGCTTTTCGGCGCCCTGGCGCTGCTCGGCAGCAAGACGCTCACCGAGACGCGCGTTGTCCTCGGCGAGCGCCGACTGGTGGCCGCGAAGATCGATCACCTCGGCGGTCAGTGCCGCCGCGCGCTGCTCGCTTTCGACATGGCGCACGGCCAACTCGCGGGTTCGGGCCGCAGACCATAACCACAGCACCAGTGCGCCGACCATGAAACCTGAGGCTGCGGCGATCCATGTGGCGTCCATCATCGCCGCTGCCCCCCGCTGGCGGCGCGGCACTGGGGAGCGATCGGAGACGGAGTTTCGGGCTGCATCGGTATGCTCCAGTGGTGCGGGTGTAGGGGCGCGGATCGCGCAGGCGCCGCTCGGCCAACCTTATACCGCACCAGCGCCTCCTGTGCCGCCTCGATTCCACCGGCGGATGGGCTGGCGGGCGCGCCTCGCCAACGCTTTCTTCGCCGGGGCGACCTTCCTATAATGCGCGGCTTCATCCGCCACCGCCGTTGACCTCCCATGAGCTACAACAGAATCCCCTGCGGCAATCACTTGCCCGACGACATCAATGTCCTGATCGAAATCCCCGCCAATCACGATCCCATCAAATACGAGATCGACAAGGATTCCGATGCCCTGTTCGTGGACCGCTTCGTGGCCACGCCGATGTTCTATCCGGCCAACTACGGCTACATCCCCGGCACACTGTCCGAAGACGGCGATGCGCTCGACGTGCTGGTGGTGTGCCCCTATCCGGTGGTGCCGGGTTCGGTGATTCGCAGCCGGCCCATCGGCGTGCTGATGATGACCGACGAAGCCGGTCCCGATGCCAAGCTGATCGCAGTGCCGCACCAGAAGCTGACCCGTCTGTACGATGCGGTGAGTGATGTAGAGGACCTGCCCGAACTGCTGCGCCTGCAGACAGTGCACTACTTCGAGAACTACAAGGCGCTCGAACAGGGCAAATGGGTCAAGGTCCAGGGGTGGGGCGATGCGGCCGCCGCGAAGGCCGAGATCATGGCCTCCCGCGACCGCTACCTGCGTCGCAGCAACAGCCAGTAACCGACAGGGACGCTCACGCGTCCAACTAGCAGCTTTTCAACAAGCTGCTAAAAACCCCGCCCCGATTGCGCATCGGTGGCGGGGTTTTTTGTTTCCAGCGATGTTCGTCTATTTCGAGCGACGTTCATCCCCCCCGAGCCGCCGCGACTCCCGCGGCCCGGGGGTCGGGGGTCGGGGGTCGGGAACAGATCAGGTTTTTGCGGTAACAAATGCGCCTATGACCTGCATCGCCTGCTTGCCCTCGGGGATTAGCGACGCCATCAGATGCCAGACATGCATCATGCCCTCCCACACTTCGAGGGTGGCATCGACGCCGGCCGCCTGCGCCACGCGGCTCAGGGTAATGGCATCATCGTAGAGCGCCTCTTCGGTTCCCACCTGGATCAGCAGCGGCGGCAGGCCCTTGAGGTCGGCGAAGATCGGCGAGGCCAGTGGCGACCGGGGATCCTGGCCGTTGAGGTACAGTTCGCCCATCCATTTCAGCGCGGCGGGCCGCAGCAGGGGGTCGGCATCGGCCATGGAGGTCATGGAGCCGCTGGAGCAGGTCAGGTCGGCCCAGGGCGAGATGCAGATACCCGCCGCGGGCAGCGGCAGCTTCTGGTCGCGAATCGACACCAGCGCGGCGACGGTCAAGCCACCACCGGCGGAGTCGCCCGCGATACAGATTTTGGCGGGATCAAAGCCCTCATCCAGCAAACCTTTGTAAGCGGCTACCGCATCCTCGACCGCGGCCGGAAAGGGATGCTCCGGCCCGAGCCGGTAATCCGCGATAAATGCCCGGGCGTGGGCGGCATCCGCAATCCCGCCGACCATGTCGCGATGGCTCAGGGGCGAGCCCAGCGCATAGCCACCCCCGTGGAGATACAGGATGGTCCGGCCGCCGTCGCCCGTTCGGGGGTACTGCCATTCGCCGGATACCCCGTTGATGGTCGCTACCAGTCCGGGTGCGCGCCGGCTCATCAGCTTGGACATTTTTTCGAGTGTTTCCCGCTCTTTCGCGACCGACCCACTCGCGCCGAGTTTTTTCTTCATGGTGCGGCGGGTAACCCACGCCAGACACTTGCTTCTGAGACTTGCCATAGTGCTCCCCTGGTTGATCAAACCGTCCGACCGGCGGCGGGTCGAAATCTGATTGGAGTGTGCAACAAACCCGACCTGTGCCGCAATTCAATACGCATCTCTCAATGCGCACTTCTCAATACGCACCTCAGTTGGCGGTAACGCGACCCCCGTCAATCACCAGCGTCTGCCCGGTCATGAAGGCACCCGCCGCAGAGGCCAGAAACACGGTAGCGCCGGCGATTTCCTCGGGGGTACCGATGCGCCGCAACGGCGAACGCGCGGTCGCCTTGGCGAGGTACTCAGGGCTGTCCCACAGGGCGCGGGCGAAATCGGTCTTGATCAACCCGGGCGCGATGGCGTTGGCGCGGATGTTGTCAGGCCCGAATTCGGCGGCGATGTTGCGGGCCAGCGCCAGGTCGGCTGCCTTGGACAGGCCGTAGGCGCCGAGCGTGGTGTGGCCCAGAATCCCGCCGATCGAGGAGATGATGATGATGACGCCGTCCTTGCGGGCCTGCATTTCGGGGATCACCAGGGAGCACAGCCAGTGATTCGACTTGATGTTGTTGTCGAGAATCTTGTCCATCTGGTCGTCGGAGATCCCCAGCATCGAACCGTAATAGGGATTCGACGCCGCGTTGCAGACCAGGATGTCGATGGCGCCGAGCTGCTCGCGGGTGCGCGCCACCAGCTGTTCAAGGTCTTCCTTGCGGGAAATGTTGGCGGGCACCGCGATCGCCTTGCCAGCGCCCTTCCCCGCCACTTGCGTGTTGATGGCCGCAGCCACCTCATCACAGGCATCGGCCTTGCGGCTCGACACCACGACGCTGGCACCGTGCAGCGCCATCTGCTCGGCAATCGCGCGGCCGATGCCCTTGGTGGAGCCGGTGATCACCGCCACCTTGCCGGTCAGATCGAACAGGTTCATCGCGCGCCTCGAAGTTGTGCAGGGAAGATGCCTATTCTAGGCGATGCAAAGGAACAATATGCCCCTCGATCATGCCTCCCGCGTCATCGCCACCCACGGCCGGGATATCATCCGCCGATGCCCCGATTATTCTTGACCCCTGCAATGGTGTGTGCCGAAATTCCGCCCGTCACAGGCCGGACTCGCGAATGACCCGGCACCCACAAACATAAGAGGTCTCAACCATGAGTTCGACACCAGCTCCCAAACACCTCCTGGCCGGCATCAAGGTGCTTGATTTCAGCCACTATGTCGCGGGGCCGCACTGCACGCGCCTCATGGCCGAAGCCGGCGCCGACGTGATCAAGGTCGAATCCCTGGGCGGCGATACGGCGCGCGCACTGCCGGTACAGCGCGAAGGACGCAGCGGGTATTTCATCCAGCACAACCGCGGCAAGCGCACCATGTGCATGGATCTGCGCAAGACCGAAGCCCAGGAAATCTGCCGGGAGCTGGTCAAGCAGGTCGACGTGGTGGTCGAGAACTTCACCCCGGGCGTCATGAAAAAATTCGGACTCGACTGGAATGCGCTGCGCGAGATCAATCCCAATCTCGTCATGTGCTCCATCTCCTGCCTGGGTCAGGAAGGCGAACTCGCCCATCTGCCCGGCTTCGATTACATCGGTCAGGCCTATTCGGGAATCATGGCGATGACCGGCCAGGCCGGCGGCTACCCCGCGCTGTCCGGCATGGCATTTGGCGATATTTCCACCGGCGCCCACGCCTACGGCGCCATCGTCACCGCGCTGTTCCACAAGCTCCGCGGCGGCGGCGGTCAATTTCTGGATATCACCCTGCTCGACTGCCTGTTCAGCTATCACGAAATGAATGTACAGGTGTGCAGCGGTTCGGGTGGCCAGATGCTGCCGCGCCGCAGCGGCCACCTGCACTCCTTCGTCACGCCGCTGGGGCTGTACAAGTGCGGGAACCGCTTCCTCATCGTGGTCGCCATCGGCGCGCAATGGGCCAATCTGGCAAACCTGATCGAGCGCCCCGACCTGCTGACCGACCCGCGCTTTGCGGACCTCGCCGGCCGCCATGCCAACAAGGAAGAAATCAATACCGCGATCGAGGCCTGGCTCGCCAAGGTGGGAGACCCCGACCGCGCCGTGCAACTGATGCAGGCCGCCCATGTGCCCTGCGCGCCCGTGCTGGAGGTGGAAGAAGTAATGGCCCATCCCCACATGCGCAAGCGCGGCACGGTGCAGAAAATCACCGACCGGATATACGGCGAGCTGGAATTGCCGGCGAGTCCGTTGCGCTACTCGCAATTTCCGGAACCGCTCGATTTGCAGGCCGGATTTCTCGGTGAGCACAATCGCGAGATTCTCCAGGCGCAGCTCGGTTACGGCGATGAACGCATCGCCGCGCTTGAGGCCGCCGGAGTGATCGCCGCCAAACGTATCTAGCACGCGGTCGGCGCGCAGAGGGATGCCCCACACCGGGACTGCGCCCTCCCTGGTAGCGGTCCCGGTCCAGAGCGCACCCGTATTGAGCGCATCAGGAATCAGTACGACTTCGGCAGCCCCAGGATGAACTCGCCGATGTAGTTGAGCGTCATCTCGCGGTTGATGGGCGCGATCTTGCCCAGTCGCGCGGCGATGAAGTGACTCAGCATGTCGTAACTCTCGCAGAACCCGTAACCGCCGAAGCACTGGAGCGCGGCATCGGCGGCTTTGTAGGCCGCGTCGGTGCCCACCAGCTTGCCCATGTTGGCGATGTCGCCGACCACCTTGGGAGACTGACCCTGGTCGTGCAGCCAGGCGGATTTCAGCACCAGCAGAGAGGCGGCTTCGAGCTGTGCGCGCGCTTCGGCCATGGGGTGTTGCAGGCCCTGGTAGGCGCCGATGGGGCCTTTGAAGATGGTGCGCTCGTTGGCGTATTCGACGCCGCGCGCGAGCGCGTGACGACCGCCGCCGATGGCGCCCGCCGCCACCACCATGCGCTCGGGGTTCAAGGCGTCGAACAGCACCTCGATGCCACGCCCGACCTTGCCCAGCACGTTTTCCCGCGGCACCTTCACATTGTCGAAGTAGACGAAGAACTGTCCCTCGGCATTCATCAGCATGGTGTCCATGCGATCCCAGGACAGGCCGGCGGAATCGGTATCCACCACGAACAGGGTCAGCTCGGCGCGCCCGTCGCCCGTGCTGGTCTTGGCCACCACCAGCACCTGGTGGGCGTCGTTGATGCCGCTGATGAACAGCTTGTTGCCGTTCAGGATGAAATGATCGCCCTCTTCCTTCGCGACGGTCTGTATCTTGAAGGTGTTGGTGCCGGCGTTGGGCTCGGTAATCGCAAAACAGCAGCGTTTCTCACCGCTGGCGATGGGCGGCAACCAGCGCTGCTTCTGCTCCTCCGTGCCGTGGCGGCTGATGCTGGGCACGGCGATGCCCTGGTTGACGACGAAAAACAGCGGCGCCACGCCGCGCTCGGCGAGCCGCTCCTGCAGTAGTACCAGCGCCACCATGCCCAGGCCCGAACCGCCATAGGCCTCCGGCGTATTGATGCCGAGAATCCCCGCGCCCGCCAGAGCATCCCATTGCGCCTGGGGAAAAGTCTGAGTCTTGGCACACTCGACGTAATAGGAACGAGGAAAATCCCGCGCGATCTTGTCGGCGGTGTCGAGCAGCATCTGGTGTTCTTCGGTGAAATTAAAATCCATGACGTGGGTTCCCCGTTACCAATGGTGTAAAGCAAGGTGTAAAAGTTGGTGTAAAAAATTTGATGTAAGTAAAAAAGCCCATGCGAAAAGTCTGGCGTGGCGAGGCCGAGCCAAATATTCGCCGCAGCGCATCCAGAGGGTACCACTTCCTACCCGTGGGTAGCGCATCCCAGCTTATCCGCCCCGCGCTATCCGGCAAGTGCTGCCTGCGACCGGTGCGCCACGGCGGCTGGCGTCCATGGCCCGCGGTTTTCGCCATAATGGCGCGACCACTCCCCAATAAAACACGGTGCCCGTCATGACCAAACCCGATCTGGGACGCCTGGGCGTCTGGACCTGGCTCGAAGCCTACCCCTATCAGGATTGCATCGCCCTGGCGCAACAGCTGGAGTCACTGGGCTACGGCGCACTCTGGGCGCCCGAAGCCTTCGGCCGCGACCCTTTTGTGCTGCTGACCCTGCTCGCACGCGAGACCAGCCGCCTGAAGCTCGCCACCGGCATCGCCAATATCTACGCCCGCGATGCGATGGCGATGAACGCGGCGCGGCGCTCCCTTCAGGAGATCAGCGGTGGGCGCCTGGTGCTGGGACTCGGAGTCTCCCACGCCGAAATCGTCACGCCGATGCGCCACCATGACTACGGCAAACCCGTGGCCACCATGCGCGCCTACGTAGCGGCCATGAACGCGGCGAGCTACGCCGCCCCGCTGGCGCCGGAACCCGTGCCGCTGATCCTGGCCGCGCTGCGCGACAAGATGCTCGCCCTCGCCGGGGAGGTCGCCGATGGCGCCCACCCTTACTTCGTCACCCCGGAACATACCGCCCGCGCCCGCGCCATTCTCGGCCCCACCAAGTTTTTGGCACCGGAGCAGAAAGTGCTACTCCTGAAGGATCCCAGCGAAGCGCGGCGCGTGGCGCGCAAGTTCATGGCGCTGTATCTGGGCTTGCAGAACTACCGCAACAATCTGCTGTGGCTGGGTTTCGAGGAGCGTGATTTCGAGCACGGCGGCAGCGATCGCCTGGTGGACGGGATCGTCGCCTGGGGCGATGAAACCGCCATCCACAAGCGCATCGAGGCGCACTGGGCCAATGGCGCCGACCACGTCTGCATCCAGCCGCTGCGGCCCGACGGTGAACCCGGCTTCGACACCAATGCGCTGACCGCGTTGGCGCCGGGGCGCTGAGCCGGCTGAACCGACAGCGCGCAGCAGCTGGCCCGATCTTCGGTTCAGCCGTGCGCCGACGGTGCGGGTAAGCGGGGCGAGCTGGTCAGGAGTCTTCGCGAGGCTTTTCAACAAGCTGTCAGGGTGCGCAACGTTCTTGACGTTCGCGAACAAGTCAACTTCGCCTCCTTCGCCACACCGGCGCTAACCGGCATGGCGAAGGCGGCTCTTTGTTGATCGGTGCTTTGTTGATCGATGCTTTCTTGGCTGGTTATTTCAGACCCAGGCAATTGGCGTAATAGGTGACGGTCGCCGGCCAGTCACTGAACACGCCAAGTACGCCAACGTCCTGCGCCAGCACGTCGAGCGCGGTCATCATGTCGCCGTCGTTGTCGATCGCGTCGGTGACGGACTGATAGTAGTAACCGCCGCCCGTCGCCAACGGCCAGGAGCGCTCCAGCGTCCAGGTGATGATGTCGAGCCCGGCCGCCCTCGCATCCAGCGCCCGTTGCGAGGGGACCATATGGCCGGCCGGATCGAGCGCGAGCAGCGCCCACATCGCCGGCGCCCAGATCCGGATACCCAGGGCCGCGTAAGCCTGAAGATCGGCGGCGCTGGGGAGGTCGGCGGGGAAATCGGCGTCGTCCAGGAACACCGCCTGCCGTCCGAACGCGGGTTCGTTCGCGATCCAGTAGAGCACATCGTTGCGGTCGAAGGATTGCGCCCACACCCGACTCGGGGCAACGCCCGCAGCCTTGTATTCGTCGATCATCTGCTGCGCGTAATCCGCCTGGCTGTAATCGCCGACGCCATCGTCATT
>JBKHWK010000026.1:0-18798 GCA_046566625.1 Gammaproteobacteria bacterium | reverse complement strand
TCAACCAACCCGCCAGCGGCCGCAGCAGATTGGCCCGCAGCGGGCTCAGGTGATAGCGGCTGGGCCAGTCGGTGATGCCCGCGCGCAGCTCCTCGGACAGCACACTGCGATCCACCACCGCGCGCACCCAGGCCAGCAGCCGCGCCTCGACGGCGTCGCCGTCGGAATAGCCGAATTCGCTCTCGCGGCCGACGGGAACCCAGCAGCCGGTCTCCGCCTCGGGCCGGTAGCCCCAGGCGCGCGGTTGCTCGTGACTCGCGGTCGGATCGGTCATGGCAGTCGATTTCGCGGCCGTCCCGGTGGATGTCTTTGCATTTTTCGATCAGTCATTTTTCGATCAGTCATTTCTCAATTAGGTAATAAACGCTGCCGCGATCTTCAAGCCGCGGATTGGCGTCGAGGCTATTGAAGGCGCTGTCGACCACGCGCCAGCCACGGCGGCGAATCAGGGCATCGAAGGACGCCCGCGAAAAGCGGTTGCCCCAGCTCAGGCCCGGCGCCGGGCGCTCGAAATAATCGGGTGCGTCCTGCGCCAGCGATACCACCGTCTGCACGATCAGGTACGCTTCCGCCATCCGGT
The DNA here is from genome assembly GCA_046566625.1 of Gammaproteobacteria bacterium. GTDB lineage: Bacteria > Pseudomonadota > Gammaproteobacteria > Pseudomonadales > Porticoccaceae > JAGPUQ01. Next base: position 18,218 of record JBKHWK010000026.1, on the reverse strand, counting down.
ACGATTGATCCAGCACCGCCTCCGGGTCGTCGACATGGTATAGCCCGCCCACATTGGCCACCACGGACGCGCGCGCGTCGGGGCCGATGGCCTCGATATCGGTCTTCTGAAAACTCGCCTGGGCCAGCCCCAGCAGATCCCGCATCCGCTCTGCGCTCGCCAGGTGGCCGTCGCGATCATTGTCATAACCCGTTGCCCGACCCGCGCCGAAGCGCGCCGCGAACATCGTGTAAAAGCCATCGGCGCAGAACAGCTCGGCGAAACTGATGTCGTCGCAACCGCGGCAGCGGAGCTTCGCGAAGGCGAGCAGGATATAGGCCGTGATCACCGGCGCCTTGGCGCGCGGGTTGGGGCCGTAGATACCGGGCAGTTGCGCGGTGGGCAGGCCGAGCCACGAGAAATCGTGATACAGCGGGGCCGGCGGCGTGCGGTCAGTGGTCATGGCGCTGCGCCACGGCTTTGAGATCGGCGAGGCCAGCGGCGCCCGAATCGTTGTGGACCTCGAAATGCAGGCAGTCGTAGCGCCGGTCGAGGGGCACTATCTCGCCGTGCTCCTCGGCCGACACGCCGGCGGACAAAATGTAACTGCCGGTGCCCAGGTTCAGCTCCAGAGTGAAGCCCAGGCGGACCGTCTCCCCCGCCGCCACCGGCAACGGCTCCGGATACACGGCGGCATTGCGGGTGCTGTTGCCGAACACCGTGACGCCATCCGGCGTCTTGACGAAAAAACCGAACACCGCGCACTCCCGCGCCAACTCGAAATGGGCGCGCAGGCGGATCTCCACCGTCGTGCCGCTCAGGAAACTCACGCAATGGCCCGGTGCGTCCGCGATCTGCATACTCAGATCTTCGAGCGTGGCGCCGCCTTCACCCCAGCGGTACTCGCTGCGGAAATAGCCGGTGCGCTCCTCCAGCACCCCGATATCCGCCTCCGGTTCGGAGACGGTCGCGCCGCGCCGCTCGACCGGCCGCTCGCGCCCGGTGCCCAGCATCAGGTCGAGGTACCGGTTGGCGATGTCGCGGGGCGCGCCGTCGTCAATCAGATGGCCGCCCTCCAGCAACAGCGCCCGCGAGCAATGGCGCACCACCTGCTCGGTGGAGTGGGTCACCAGCAGCACGGTGCTGCCCTTGGCCACCAGCGCCTCGAAACGGCGGAAACATTTGGTCTGAAACTGCACGTCGCCCACCGCCAGCGCCTCGTCGATGATGAGCACATCCGGCTCGATACAGGATGCCACCGCGAACGCCAGGCGCACATACATGCCCGACGAATAGAGTTTGACCGGACGCTCAATAAAGTCGCCGATGTCGGCAAACTCAGCGATCTCGGGCAACCGGGCTTCGATCTCGCGGGACGACAACCCCAGAATGGCGGCATTGAGGCGAGCATTTTCCAGTCCGGTGAACTCGGGGTTGAAGCCGGCGCCCAGCTCCAGCAGCGCCGCCATGCGGCCGTGCACCGTGCAGCTGCCCAGGGTGGGCTGCATGATTCCACACAGCAGTTGCAACAGGGTGGATTTGCCGGAGCCGTTGCGCCCCAGGATGCCAAGCACCTCGCCGGGGCGCACGCTGAAATTCAGATCGTGCAGCGCCCGGTGCGTCTGGTAGTGCGGCCGGCGCGTAAAGAACTGCACGAACCGGTCCCGGGGGTTGGCATAGATCCGGTAATCCTTGCCAAGCCCAGCCACCTCGATGACCGGACTGCGGGCGCACGGGTCAGAGGGCATCGGCGAAACCATCCCGGAGCACGCGGAACCCCCACAACCCGGCGCCGGCACAGGCCAGCGCCGCGAGGCAATAGAGCAGATAAGCGCGCGGCTCCGGCAAGACCCCGGCAAACAGCAGCCCGCGCGCGGTCTCGATCGCGAAGGTGAGCGGGTTGGCGTAGAGAAGTGGCCGCAGGAACTCGGGCACCGCGCTGATCGGATAGAGCACCGGCGACAGGAAAAACAGCGCGGTGACCAGCAGGCCGACGAGCTGGGCCAGATCGCGGAAATACACCGTCAGGGCGCCGACGATCCACATCAAGCCGAGCGCGAACAGCGCCACCGGCGCGATCACCAGGGGCAACAGCAGCGTGGTGAGCGCCGGCGGACCCTGGATGAACCACTGGAACACCAGCAACACCACCAGTGTCGCGGCCAGATGCACCAGCGCCGCCAGCAGTTGTGCCAGCGCCAGTACTTCCAGGGGAAACACCGTCTTCTGGACGAAATTGACGTTGCCGAGGATCAGGCTCGGCGCGCGGGTCAGGCATTCGGCGAAAAACCCGTGCAACAGCATGCCGCTGAACACCACTAGGGCGTATTCTCCGGTAGTGCCGGTGCCGGTGGTGCCGCCGCCACCGCCCGCGACGGGCCAGCGGGCGTGGAAGATCACCGCGAACACAAAGGTATAGACGCCCAGCAGCAGCAGCGGCGCCAGCAGCATCCAGCCCAGCCCACCCAGGGAGCCGCGGTAGCGCAGCGCCACTTCCCGGGCGGCAAGCCGCGTTGTCAGACCGTACCAACGGGACAGGTTCACGGGTGGCGCTTGCACCCCGGGCTCGCGACGGCATGAGCGCGCGTCGCATGGGCGAGCATCAGGGGCTTCCAATGCCCCGCACGGCCGCACCCCGCAGCGCGGCGTGGCATAGCTGTGGCAGGCGTCATGCCGACGCGCGGCGCTTACCCAGCCTACCTGGTTTTATCCGGGGTGGCTTTTCCCTTGCCGTCTTTGGGCTGACCGAACTCCACCGGCTGATAAAGGGTGATCAGGGCGTCGTAATTGGTTTCGACACCATCGAGGGCACCGATACGTTCGATCTCGCGGTTGACGATGCGGGTGCGGAACTCGCTTTGGTGCTTGGCAATCAAGCGCTCCCTGACTTCCGCGAAGGGCAGCACCCCGGCCTCGCGGCGACCCTCGAAGCGCAGCACGTGATAGCCGAACTCGGTTTTCACCGGCCCCGTGAAGTCGCCCTTCTTGGTCAGTGCGAAGGCCGCGTCCTCGAACGGCTTGACCATCTGGCCGCGCTGGAAGAAGCCCATATCACCCTTGTTCTGCGCCACCGAGGGATCCTCCGAATATTCGCCCGCCAGTGCAGCGAAGTCAGCACCCGCCTTCGCCTTGGCCAGCGCCTCCTCGGCCCGGGCGAGGGCTTCGGCGTCGCTGCGCGCCTCCCCGCTCTTGACCAGGATGTGAGAGACCTGCACCGCTTCCGGGCCCTGGAACTTTTCGGGATGCGCCTGCCATTCCTCGCGCGCCACCGCCTCGTAGTCGGGCTGTTTCTCCTGCGCGACGATATGATCGAGCTGCACCTGACTAAGCGCGCGCATCCGAGCTTCCTCCGCCCGGAAGCGCTCATCGGCAGTCAGCTCCCGCGCCTGGGCCTCCTCGGCCAGCTTGCGCACCACGAAGAAACTCCCCGCGTGCTGGGTGATGAGCTTGCGCTCGGCGTAGAAGCGGCGCGTCCTGTCGGGTGGAATCGTCTGCGCCACGGAGCGGCGGACATCGCCCAGGGTGATCACCGTCTCGCCATGTTTCAAGACCGGCGTATCGTCCGCATAGGTCTGGGCCCCTTCGGCGGCGTGGGCGAGGGGCGACGCCAGGGCGGCGAGTGACAGCACCAGGCGGAGGCAGGCGCGAATGCGGGGCATTTCGATCGTCATGGGTGAAGCTTCCGGTAGCAGATGGGTAAACGAAAAAACGCCCGCATTGTAACCAATGCGGGCGTAGTGTCAGAGCAGGTTTCGGCTAGTTAGCCGCCACCTGTACGATCAAAGGAAAATGCACAGGTAGATGGAGAGGTACAGGTATACCCAGTGTCAGTAACTTTCTCCTTCGACACAGCGTTTATATAATAGTCCTTGGCCGTAGCATTCGGCAGCACACAATAATAACTGGCGGCACCGGTGCTACCCGACATCCGCGCTGTGGCCACGTTGGTACCACCGATTATACAACCGGTCGACTCTACCCCCGTCAGCACCCCAGGGCACTCTGAAACAACCAACAGCTTCGTTCGGTCAGAACTCACGTACTTGGTTGCACTGGCACTGCTATTGCGCGTGTAACCGGCGTTGATTCGCATCTTGAAAGCGTAAATGGTGCTCGGCAAGGCCGGCGTATAATCCGTCTTGGCAAAGGCTGTGGTCATGTTGCCGGTATCGACCACTCCACACCCGTCGGAAGGGTGCCGCAGCTCCCGGTCGGCGGGGGGTCGGCGGTAAAGGTCGCAGTGACGGCGAGGTTCGCGGTGATGGGTGTAGCGGCGACCGTGCACGTACCTGTCCCCGTGCAGGCGCCGCTCCAGCCGGTGAAGGTCGAGCCGCCGGCGGCCGCGGCGGTCAGGGTCACGCTCATCAGCTCGTCCGCCGGATAACTCTCGGTGCAATCAGCGCCACAGTTGAAATTGGTTCCAGTCACGGTTCCGGTACCCGTGCCGGCTTTGGACACCGTCAGCGTGAAGCTGGTGGGCGGCGGGGGCGTGCCGCAACTGGCCTCCACCGGGGTCACAGTACCATTCACGTTGATGGTGCCGTCAGTACAGATCGAGCCATCATCTTTGATGATGGTGATCGCCGCCTGGGCCAGCCAGGCCGTGCCCAGCAGCAGCAGGCCGACGCCGGCGCTGCGCAACAGGGCCTTGGTTTTCAAGCGTGTTTTCATGCTGACCTCCTCGATCATCGATCGTCCGGGGAAAATCCCCGATCCCGTATTACCCCGCCAACGGCTTCACAAGGGTCGCACGCGCAAGGGCTACCACGGGCGCATTATCCGCTCCCCTGCGACCTGGGGGAACCCCGCAGCGTGCGGTAATCCACAGTTTTCCGCGCTGCGCGAGCGATCATAGCCGCCCCGCATCGCCCCGGGTTCGAAAAACGCCCGTGCTTCAACAAACGCCAGTGGCTCAATAAACATCAGTGACTCATAAAAAAGGGCGCCCGAAGGCGCCCTTTCGATTCCCGCTGCCCGCTCGCAATCGCGGGTGGGCAGGAGACATTTCTTACATTGCCGTGCTGCCAAGGACGATGTCCTTGGACCCTTTGTGGCTATTTTCGCCCATCACGGCCGAGTAGACATTGAGACCGTCGATCTGTACATCCACGGTGTTGACGTTGCGCGAGGCCGAGAAGCCGATCACCGGCAGGCCGTACACAGATGTCCCATTACCATCGACCAAGACACCAGTGCCCGCAGGAATGAGGGCGCTATCACCTTCCTGAGCCCAGCGGATCTTCAGCCAGCCGGCATCGAAGTTGTCGATGCCCAGTGCCGCCGCCGTGGATACCGCGCCGAACAGACGGCCGTCATCTGGCAAGGTGCCGGATTTGTACAGGGTCAGGGTGTTGACCTCGGTGCAAAGCCCGAAGGTGGAAGTCGGCGGCTTGGGTGAGAAATCGCCGCCGGCGGGCGTTTGACTTGCCTCTTCCCGGTCGTAGTAGGTGAATTCTACGTCGTGGCAAGACTGCAATACTGGCTCACCTGCAGTGCCCGGATTCCAAACCCGTTGAAACGGAGACGGGTCGGCGTTGTTCACATAGGCCCACTTGGTCGGGAAGGTGATGACCCAGTCGGTCTGCGACAGCCGGCCGGCGTCGATGGCGTACTCATTGAAGATCTCGTCCTGGGTCAGGACCGCGGAAACCGCGTCGATACCTGATGCAGGGAAGAAATCGACAATTTGGTTGCCATCCAGGATTTCGGCAAAGGGTATAGCCTGCTCCAGGCTGGGCTGCAAGTCGCCTGCCGGGGTCCACAACACCGCATCCGCGAAGTTATCGATCGCGGTGGGGTCATAGGAAGCGCGCACGCCGCCTTCCACCGACACCAGATGACCGGAGCCGAACAGGCCGCCGTCTGGGGTCGTAGTGGCGACTGTGCCCGCAGTGTCGGCAGATTGAATAGTTCCGCAATTCAAGGGAGCACCAGCAGCGGTATGAGTCACGGCCGCAGCTTGGGCAGCATCGGTGAGCGCCCCCATGTCAATGATTTCGACATAGCCTTCGGCGCGACGGTTGGGATCGCTGGACAGCGGATCGCTGACGAATTCGAAGTTACGGAAGGCTTCCCCGGAAGCGCTAAGCTGGCGCGGCGCGATGCAGGAAGTGTCGTTGGAGATCAGCTTGGCGCCATTGGCGGCGTCGGGGACCACGCTGCCGGTCCAGACGTCGAACGGCGACAGATAGAGGTTGAAGTCGAGCACTTCTTCGGAGTTCTTGCCTTCGAGGAAGCGGACCTTGACGGCTTTCGCCTGGTCAGTGGTGTTGACAACATGGATAGCGGTAACAAAGTTGTTCTGTACCGTGTAATAGGGGTACAGAAGCACCTGGCCGAGGCCGTCGGGATTCACATGTACCGCGTGAGCGGCGCTGGCCCCGGTTACCGCCACTGCGATGGCTGCAGACCTGAGAAACGTTTTTTTCATTGCACGATACCCTTTGTCGTTGAGATTGACGGTTTTCGCAGGCTTGCACCTGCTGAGAGTCCCTGATGGGGCCACGCCCTACCGGCGGCGGGGAGTATCACACACGTTTACGCGGCCGTGCAAGCATTCGAACCCTGTAGAATGCGGTGCCCGGCCCGGCAACCTGCGCGGTTTGATTTCCCGCCACCCGCGCCGCGATGGTAACCCCTTCCGCAACACGAATACAACAGCATATGGCTTACATATCCGTGAGTTGGAAAATATATCTTGATTCCATGGCAGGAGTGTGACCCGCCCCGCAAACCGCGCATCGCGCCCGGCGCGCGCGCCCGCTTGGGGTGAATGCAGCGCGTTCATTGCAGCGGGGACGCCGGTCCGGGCGGCGGAGCGGTCCACCCCAAGTTCGGCGCAAGCCGCTTCGGAACACTGGAACTACCGCGTCGATCGACCTGGGATGCAGGTAACCGACTGATTTGTCTGGCATCGTGGCGCTGGGGTGCGGCGCTCGCCGAGAACTCGAACCACCGGCGAGGTCCGCACTGCGGTTGCCCTACCCCCGGCGCTTGCGAAGCTGGCGACCCTCAGAGCCTGGGCACGAAAAACCAGGTGCCGTCCACCATCAGCCAGCGGCTGGTCACGTCGATGGGGACCTCGGAACCCCCGACCAGTTGTTCCTTGTCCCCGAAGCGAAAGCGGGTGGTGGCCACGACGTCGCAGGCGGTCTCGCTAACGCAGCTCACCGACGCGACTTCGGCGCTGAGGTATTTCCCGACCGGCGGGTGAATCTGGTAGTGGGCCTGCGGCGACCAAGTGGCGCGATAGCCCGGGGTGAAAAATTCGTACGCCGCCTGGTATTGCCCGGCGATCAGGGTTGCGTAGTAGGCGGCGGCGCGGGCGCGCAGCGCGGCTTCCGGGGTCTCCGCGGCGCCGATGGCGGGTTGTTCCGGCGCGGTGGCGCAGGCGGCAAGCAGGGCGATGGCCAGAACGGTCGACAGACGTTTGAGCAAGGCGGTTCTCCTTCGGGGTTGTGGTAACGAGTGGTGGGTGGGGGTTGATCGGGGCGCCGGCGCAAGCCGGCGTTGCGGGCGGCAGATGCGCGACGCTGCCTGCCCCGCCCCCCGCAACCGCGCGGCAAGGTCAGGGCGCCGGCGTATCGGGCAACGCGGGCGACGACGGTTGCGCCGGTGGAACCGCAAACTCCTCGGACAGTGCGCCGTCCAGCTTCAAGCCGTTGATCGCCCCCAGGGAACGAGCAAAGTGGCGCCGCATTTCATCCGACACCGCGCGCAGTTGTTCGTCGTTCTGCAAGGCGCGCGGGGTGATCAGCACCACCAATTCGGTGCGATTGTTGGTGCGCGAGGTGGTGCGAAACAGCCCGCCCAGCACCGGAATATCCTGTAACCAGGGCACGCCCGTCTTGCCCCGGGAAGTGTTGTCGCGGATCAGCCCGCCCAGCACCACGGTCTCCCCGGAGCGCACCGCGACCCGACTGGAGATCGTGCGCTGCAGGAAGCTGCGCTGGCCGGTGGCCGCATCCACCGGACCGACATCGGTGACATCCTGATTGATGTCCATAGTGACCAGGCCGCCCGCGTTCACCGAAGGCAGGACATCGAGCATCACGCCGGTATCCTTGAACTGGATCGAGCTGGTGGTGTTGCCGCCGTCGGTGACGACGGTGGACGACTGCACCGGCTGCTGATCGCCCACCTGGATCTGGGCGCTGTGGTTGTCGAGCACCATGAGGCTCGGGCTGGATATCACGTTGACGAGGTTCTTCTTCGCCAGGGTATTCAATACCGCCTGCACCTGACCGGCGCGGTTGGCGATGGAGTACGAGAAGCCGGGCTGCTGCGGACCGATGTTGCCGGACGCATTGGGGTTGAAGATCCCGGTGCCGGTGCGGCCGCCATTGACATCACCCTGGAACGCCCACTGCAAGCCGAAGGAAAACTCGTCGGTGAGGGTCACTTCGAGGATACTGGCCTCGATCAGGATCTGGGTCGGCGGCACATCGAGCTGCTGCAGGGCGCCGCGAACTTTTTCGTACTCCCGTCGCGGCGCATAGATCAGCAGGGCGTTGTTGAACTCGTCGGCCACGATCCGCACATCCGGCCCCAGTTCGATGGTGGTCATCTCCTGCTGGTTGCCGGACTGGCCCCCGCGCCCCAGGCGACTTCCGCCAAGGCCGCCGCGGCTGCTGCCCAAACCGCTGCTGTTCGAGCCGCCGAAACCGCTGCGGCTCGAGCCGCCGAAACCGGACTGTCCTCCCAGGCTGCTACCGCCGAAACCGCTGCGATTGCCGCCAAAGCCGCCGCTGCTACCGGAGCGCCCGAACCCGCCGCCGAAGCTGGATTGACCCAGACCCGGCGCGACACCCGAGTCGGCGCCGCCTCCTACTGTGGTTCCGCTGCCGTAGAGCGCGTTGAGCAGATCGGAGAGATGCTGGGAAGTGCCGTTCTGCACCGCATAGACAAACAGTTGCGGCTCGTTGCCGTTGCCGCGCGGCTGGTCGAACTGGGCGATCCACTCGCTCGCCCGGTCGAGGTAATAGGCGCGGGAGGTGACGATCAGCAGGGCGTTGAGGCGCTCGATGGCCACCACCTTGACCAGCCCCGCCAGCGGACCCGGCAATGCCAGCCCTGCCACCGCCGGCGCCGCAGCATTGCCCTTGGCGGCACCCTGGACACCGCCCTTGGCGGCGGCATCGCCCGCTCCGGGGGCCTTGCCTGGCGCCGCCGCGCCGCCCGACAGCGCGGCCAGCGCGCTTTCGACTTCCGCGACCGAGACATTCTTGAGGGGAAACAGACCGAGCGACATGCCTTTGAGCACATCGACATCGAAGGTCTGCACGATCTGCATGAAGCCGTCGAGCTGGGAGCGGGTGGCGGCCAGGATCAGCAGATTGCGCACCGGGTCGACCCGGACGATATTTTCCGGCGTGGCGATGGGCGCGAGGATCTCGGCCATCTCGGCGGCCCCGACGAATTGCAGCGGGACGATCATCAGGTTCTGGCCGGGCGGCAGGGTCCCGCCGAGGTTGCCCAGCGACGGCGCGATGCCGCGCAGGGTCTCGGGTCGACCGACGTGATAGATCCCGGAGGGGTCGATCACCATAGCCAGCCCGTTGGCCTGGAGAATCGACTCCAGTACCGGCAGGACCTGGTCCCGGGGCAGCGGCTGCGCGGTGTGAATGGTGAGCGAGCCCGCGACCGGCTGATTGACGACATAGGGCACTGCCAGGATGTCGCCCAAGATGGCGTGCACCACCTCGGTCACCGGCGCCTGTTCGAAGTCGAGGCTCACCGGATCGCCGGCGACCGCCTGGGCGCCCGTGGGCCGAGGCGTCCTGAACATCACTTGGTCGCCGCGCACAATCAGCGGCTCCGCTTCCACCTCGTCTGCGGGCGCGGGTGGCGCGGGTTTATCGACTTTGACCCGGTCGGCGGCCTTGCCGGCTATCGGCACCACGATGTCGGTGTTGGGAGCGGCGGATTTGGTCGCGGCACAGCCCGCGACCACCAGCGCAAACAGGATGGCAAGGCTGGCGCGGGACGCGGGACTGGATTGTGAGGCTGTCATGCAGAAGGCATCCGTCATTGGCGTAATGTTTATTGGGCGTTGCTGGACGAGGCTGGCGTAGCCCCGGTCTGGGCAGCGCGGGTCTGGGCAGCGCGGGTCTGGGCAGCGCGTTCCCGGGCGGCACGCAGCACGGCCGCACGATCGACCGGGGCCGCGGAAGCATTGGGTTTCTTGCCCTTGTCCGGCGGCGCGGCGGGCGCGGCAACCATGCCGCCCTGCTGGGGCTGGCGCGCAAGCTTCAGCTCCTGGGAGTTGCCGTCGGCGCCCGCGAAGGTCGCCTTGGTGGCGCTCACCGCCAGCAAACGCCGACCCTGCCATTCACTCCCGGCAGATACCCGCGAAACCTCGCCGCCACTGCGGATGATCACACCCGCGCGCCCGCCGGATTCGTAGACACCCAGCAACTCGACACCATCGAGCGGATTCACCGCAGGCGCCGCCGGAACCGACTCGGCAGCGACGGGGTCGGGCGGGCGGCGGGCCTCGAGAAACAGTGGGCGCTGGCCGATCTCGTTCAGCAGCGCGCCGTTGGCGCCGGCGGGCGCCCCGCGCGCGACGACCACCGGCACCTCGGGCGGCCGTGCTGCCGGTGGCGTCCAGTCCGCGTCGATGAAAATGAGTTCGAGAGCAATGCCGGACAGCAAAGCCAGTGCGATACCCCCCAGCACGCGATTCACCGGCATCAGGGCGCGAGCCTCAGCACACTCATGTTCATCTGAACGGTGACATCGGCGTTGAGCCCCGTGCCGCGACGGATCGCGCGCGGCGCCTGCACCGCCAGCTTTTCGACGGCAATGGGCGGCGCTTCCGCCGCCAGGGCCAGCAGGAACGCCGCCAGGGCGCCGGTGTCCCCTTCGAGGGTGCCGCTGACCATCACCACCGCGAACCCGTCCTGCTCGCGCACCGGGAGAATCTGGCTGCCGGCGACGCGGAGTTCGGCGGCTTCCGCAAGCTGGCGAATCTTCTGTTGCAGACCCGTGCCGATTTCACCGACGTCGGTATCCGCCGGATAGGCCAGACGCCCGAGCACCGCCACCGCCTCGGCATCAGCCGCGAGGATGGCGGGGCCGCGCTCCAGCACACCGCTCAGACGGGCGTGCCGCGGCGCGATATCGGCGCGCAACTCGGTGGCGCGCCAGGCATGCGCGGCAACCTTGCCGAGCGCTGCCGCCGCCACCAACAGCGCCATGGCGAGGCACAGCCCCGCCACCAGGCGCGCGCGTTGCCCGGGAAATGTCACGGCGCCACCCCCGACACGGGATTCACCGCGGGCGCAGCTTCGGGTGTTGCTGTGGGCGGCACCGCGGCCTCCGGCCCCAGCATGAACTCGAGGTAGAACGCATCGCGACCATCGCGGCCGCGTACGATGGGATTGAGCGCCCGCAACTCGGCGACACCCGCGTCCGCGCGCAGGGTTTCCATGAGCCCGGCAGCATCGGCGGCATTGCCGGTGATGCGCACCTTGCGGTCTTCGATATCGAGCCGGCTGAGATAGGCGCTATCGGGCAACAAGGTGGTGAGCTTGTGCAATACATACAGCATGTCCGCCTTGCCATCGCGCCAGGCGACGACGGCGGCGATGCGGCTATCGGCCTGCACCAGCGCGGCGCGCGCGTCCAGATAGCTCGTGCTCGCATTCTGGATTTGCTCCAGCTGACGTTGGGCATCGATGGTGCGCTGCCGCAACTGCCCGTACGGTGCCAGCACCAGCGCGCCCAGCAGCGCGACGATGAGCAGCGGCCACAGCAACATCCGGCGGCACCGGGAACGGGCCTGGGCCAGGCGGGGCGCCTCGCCCCGACCGCGCAGGACGACCGGCCCGCCGGCATCGGCCCACAGCTCGAACTTGTCCGGCAGGCCGCTGCGATGCGCCGCCACATAGGCATTGACGTGAGCGTTGACGTGGTCGGTGGCCGCAAACGCGAGAGTAATCTTGAGACCGGGCTCATCCACTGCGTCGATGCGCCAGCCCCAATCCAGGCGGGCTTCGGGAAACGGGCTGTCGGCCTGTAATTCGAGCCGCAGCGCGGCTTCGATTTCAGCATCGGTCAGATGCGGCAGCGTCAACTGGCGGCTCAACACCAGATCCTGGGGCAACAGCAGGGCGTGGAATTCGGCGTCGGCGCCGGCCGGCGCGGGACGCTCGCTCACCCCCACACAGCGCTGGCGGCTGCCGTCGGGGCGATGCACTTCGATCGGGTCCGCCGGGGTCAGCCACGCCAGCAGGGGCCAGCGCAGCACGCCGGCCCAACCCTGCCGCAGGCCATTGGCAAGCGCGCCCAGGTCGAGACCGAAGAGATTGAGATTGGCTGCTTCAAACGCCATGGTCAGGTCAGGCCCTAGTTCCCTGTGATTAGTTCCCTGTGATTAGTTCCCTGTGATCGGTTCGACACGAAAACTGCGCCAGGGCGTACCGTCGGCGCCGCCCTGGCCGAGATCGATCCAGCGGGTGCGGCGGTAACTGCGGTCACCCAGTTGCACGCGCGCGTCGGCCCGGTACACCGAAGCGCCACCGCCGCCCAAAAACCGGTCAGCGAGTCCGGTCATGTCGGTGGCGGGATCGTCGGCCCGGGTGCTGGCGATGCGCGCGGCCAGTTCTCGATCACCGCCGGCGAGCAGCGTCAGCACGTCTTCCGACGCGGCCCGCGCCGCCACCCCAGCGCTTCCGCCACGCACCGTAATCAGGCCGCGCACTCTATCATAAAGCGGGTAGGAGACCCCCAGCACCTGGAGCAGGTCCTCGGGATACTCGAAGGGTCCGCCGCGCGGGCGATAGGCAACGCCGGCTGCGGCGTAGTCGGCCACTGCCTCCGTAAGCCCGGGCGTGCGCCATTCCACCACCCGCCGCGCCAGTTCAGCGGCAACCTCGGGCTCCTCACCCCCAGTCCCGGCAAACAGCGCGGCCAGCAACTCTTCAGTCGCCTGATTGAGATCGATGAGACCGGACGCCGGCACCAGGTCGACCACGACCGTGCGACCGGCAAACTCATAGCCAAGATGCGTAAAATCTTGCTGGGCCTCGGGCGTCGAGCGCAGTTCCAGCACCGCCAACTGAATCGCGGCGTCGCCGATCGCGGCCGCTTCGGCTCGCGCCCGTACCCCCTGGGCGTTATGCAGCTCGGCTTTGGTCGCCGCCGCCAGTGCAAGCGCCAGCACCGAGAGTGCCGCCACCATCCAGAGTACGGCGACGAGCGCGATGCCGCGCTGGCATCGCCCGACCTCATTGCGCTCAGTCACCGCCGCCTCCCTGGGGTTGGGAAGACTCGATGTCCGGGCGCAGTTGCGCCTCCTGCACCGGCACGATCCATTCCGGCCAGGACTGCCCGCGTACCGCCAGACCCATTTTTACGCGCGCCGGCAACACTTCAGTGTCGCGCCACTCGGCGCGCCATTCGTCTTCGTCGAGGGCCCGGTAGGCAAGGTCGAAACCGGTGACGCCAGCGAGCAGCAGGTGGGATTCCGCCGCGCTCCAATCGGGGGACGGATCGTCGCCGGCGTAGGGCAGGTAATGCAACATCAGGCGCCGCCCGTCGCCGGCGCCGCGCTCCACCCCAAGGCGCAGGTGGTAGAGACCGCCCACACCATGGCGCGCGGGCATCAGACCCAGCCATTCCAGCTCGGTCGCCGCGCCCTGAAACCAGCTCACCGGCACGGAATCGTCCGGGCGCACCCGAACCCGGGGTGCCGCGGCGCCGAGTGACTGCTCGAGAAAGGCATAGACCAGGCGCACGTCGTCGCTGACCAGCGTCCGCTCTTCCAGGCGGGTGCTGGTTTTCCCAAAGGACACCAAAGCACTGACCAGGCCGGCCAAAATGACCGCCACCAGCGTCAGGGCAATCACTACCTCGATGAGCGTGAAACCGCGGTCAGTGCCGGGAGTTGGGTTCATGGCGCGCGCACATCCACCGGCAGCAGCGTCACCAGGGCGAATTCCCGGTCGCGATCGCGGTCGCGCCAGCGCACCCGCGCCACGACTTCGTGCAATTCCCATTGTGGATTTTCGACACTGGGGGCCGCCGGACTGGAACTGAGCTGCCAGGCGAAACCCTCTGGCGTGATGCCGCTCTCCCCCAGGCCTTCGGGCGGCACCCGGTCGTAGAGGGCGAGCACCGACTGCGCCAGCAGCACGGCACGGGTGTCGTGCGTGGCCGCAGTCACTCCGCGCACACTGCCGCCAACGGCCCGATAGAGAATGCCGAGCGCCAGCGCCATGATGGCAAAGGCCACCAGCACTTCGAGCAGCGAGAAGCCGGCCTGACGGCGGCGCGACACCATCATGCCCCCGGCGCTTCCTGGCTGATGCGGCCCAGCAGCCAGTCGACACGCAGTCGCACACCCTCGCCCGAGGGGCGCAGGATTTCGATGCTGCCGCCGGTGGCGCTGCCATCGGGGTAGAAACGAATGGCGCCGCGGTCGCGGCCAATCTCGGCATCGGCAACCACCAGGCGCAGCACCAGCCGAGGGGGAAGCTCGCCGGTGAGCTCGTCACCGACGCCGAAGCGGTGTTCGTTCGGCGCCACGGTAAAGGCGACGCTGGTCCCGGTTTCGATGGCGGTTTGACGCGCGCCTTTCAGCCCGGCCAGCAGATGGCGCACCGCCGCGCGGTATTCCATGGTTTCCATGGCGCGCGACAGCATCGGTGGTGCGGTGGTGAGCAGCAGCGCCACCACCGCCAGCGCCACCATCAGCTCAAGCAGGGTAAAACCGGCGCCGCGCTCCGACCCCGGAGACGCCGGCGCCCGTTGCGTCACTGCCAACTTCCGATATCGGCGTTTTCACCGTCGCCGCCGGGGGCGTTGTCGGCGCCCAGGGTGTAGATGTCGATGTCGCCGTTGCGGCCCGGCGCTTCGTAATGATAGGCGTTGCCCCAGGGATCGTTAGGCAGATCCTTACGCAGGTAGGAGCCGTTCCAGCCGGCGGCGGCGGGCGGCGCGGACACCAGGGCGGCCAGACCTTCCTGGGTCGTGGGGAAGCGGCCCACATCCAGCTTGAACAGCTCGGCGGCCTGCTCCAGATCGCGGATCTGCACCACCGCGGATTTGCTCTTGGCGCCACCCAGCTGGCCCAGCACGCGCGGACCGACGAGACCCGCCAACAGGCCCAGAATGGCGAGCACCACCAGCAGCTCGACCAGGGTGAAGCCGCGCTCACGGGTGCTATCACGGGCAGAGCTATCACGGGCAGAGGAGAAAGGACGATGACGCATGAATAACCTCGGCAGGGCGGGGGTCGGACGGGTCTCAAGACCACGGCGATCGATTATAAGTTCAAAAAGCCGGGACGACGCCCGCCTCAGGCGGCCAGTTCGTTGACCGACAGAATACCGAGCAAGATGGAAACGATGATGGCGGCGATGACGGCACCCAGCACCAGAATCAGCAGCGGTTCCACCAGTGTCAGCGCACGCTTGACACCGGACTGGACCTCACCATCGTGGACCCGCGCCAATTCAAGCAGCATGGCGTCCAACCGGCCGGTCTCCTCGCCCAACCGCACCATGTTGAGCGCCAGGGGCGTGAACAGCCCGGCGTCCTCGAGCGCGTCGGCAAGCCGTCCGCCCTGTTTGATGGTCGGCGCGACGGCTGCCATGGCCGCGCGCAGTTCGTGGTTGTCCATGGTGTCGTTGGCAATGCCGACCGCGGTGACGATGGGCACCCCGTTGCCGAGCAAGGTGCCCAGGCTGCGGGCGAACCGGGTGATCTCGTACTTGCGCACGATCTCGCCAAACACCGGCAGCCGCAGCAGCCAGGCATCGCGCCACATGCGTCCGGCCGGGGTGGCGAGCCAGCGCCGCGCCAACCAGACACCCGCTCCAGTCAGCGCCGCCAGCAGCAAACCCCAGTCCGCGACCAGGTGACCCAGGCCCACGATCATGCGGGTGGGCAGCGGCAGTGCATCGCCCAGATCCGCGAACAGGGTCTCGAATTGGGGCACCACGAAACCCAGCATCAGCACCACGGAGATCGCGGCCACCACCACCAGGATGGCAGGATACATCAGCGCCGAGATCACGTTTTCGCGCAGCGCCCGCAGCCGCTCCAGATGCTCGGCGAGGCCGTCCATGATCTCGCCCAGATGCCCGCCGGCCTCGCCGGAACGCACCATGTTGATGTAGAACTCACCAAACAGCGCGCGATGGGGCGTCAATGCCTGGCTGAGGCCCTTGCCCGCCTTGACCGCCCTGAGCACATCGTCGAGCAGCGCGGTCAGCGAGGGCTTGCCGCCCATGCCGATCTGTACCCGCAGGGCGCGATCGAGCGGCAGGCCGGCGCGCAGCATCACCGCAAGCTCGCCGGTCAGGTGATGCACATCGGTGGCATTGGGACCGCGATCGGTGCCGCGCCAGCCCCCGCGCGGCGCTGGTTTCGCGGGCGTCCGGATTCCCGTTGCCGGCGCAGCGGCGCTGGCGGAGGCGCCGGCTTCCGTCAATTGCAGGGGCGTCAGGCCCTGACCGCGCAGCTGGCGCAAGGCGGCTTCGCGCGTCGCGGCCTGGACCCGTCCGTCCCGGGCCGTACCCCCGGCATCGGCAGCGCGGTAGGAAAACTCAGGCACTGCTCTGGTCCTGGGTGACGCGCAGCAGTTCTTCGAGCGAGGTAATGCCGGCCGCCACCTTGCGCAGACCGTCTTCGTACAGGGTCAGCATGCCACTGCGGCGGGCGATCTGGTGCAGCGTGGTGGCGTCGGCGCCATCCAGAATGGCCTGGTGGGCGGCAGCGTCCATGACAAACAACTCGTGGATCGAGGTGCGGCCGCGGTAGCCGGTCTGCTTGCACTGATCACAGCCGCGCGCGGTGAACAGCTGCAATTCACCGCCATCGCGAATCCGGTCGAGACCGGCTTTTTGCAACGCCGCCGGCGGCAGCACAGTGGGTTCGCGACACTGGGTGCACAGACAACGCACCAGACGCTGGGACAGCACCCCGTTGACGGTGGACGTAATCAGGTAGCGCTCCACCCCCATGTCTTCGAGGCGGATGATGGCCGCGGCGGCGGTGTTGGTGTGCAGGGTGGACAGCACCAGATGGCCGGTGAGCGATGACTGCACCGCGATCTGCGCGGTCTCGGTATCGCGCATCTCGCCGATCATGATGATGTCGGGGTCCTGACGCAGGATGGAGCGCAACGCGTGGGCGAAGGTCATGCCGATCTGCGGCAACACCTGCACCTGGTTGATACCGCTGAGCTGGTATTCCACCGGATCTTCGACGGTGACGATCTTGAGCGACGCGGCATCCAGCTTGGCGAGCGAGGCATACAGGGTGGTGGTCTTGCCGGAGCCGGTGGGGCCGGTCACCAGCAATATGCCGTGGGGTCGGTCGATCAGCTCCCGGTAGCGGCGCAGATTGTCCGGCGCGAAACCCATGGCCTCCAGATCGAGGCGGATACTGGCGCGGTCGAGCACCCGCATCACCACGCTCTCGCCGTGGACGGTGGGCAGCGAGGACACGCGCAGATCGAGCTCGTGACCTTTTACACGGCTCTTGATGCGGCCGTCTTGGGGCATGCGCCGCTCGGCGATATTGAGATGCGCGAGCAGCTTGATGCGCGAGCTGACCGCGGCGGAGAACTGACCCGGTATGACTTCCGCTTCCTGCAACACTCCGTCCACTCGATAGCGGACATGGAGGCCATCCTCGAAGGGTTCGAGGTGAATATCCGAAGCGCGCAGGTCGATGACGCGGCCGATGATCTGGTTGACCAGGCGGATGACCGGCGCTTCGGAGGCCAGATCCTTGAGGTGCTCGACAAATTCGCTGTCGCCACCCAGGGAGCCATCGAAAAAATCGTCGCCGTCCGTATCGGTGTCGTCCTCGCCCACTTCCGCCTGGCGGTACAGCCGTGTCAGGGCGACGCTCAATTCGCTTTCAAGCGCCAATGCCGGACTGACGGCAAGACCGGTCGCAAGCTGCAAGGCCTTGCCGAGAAAGGCGTCCTGGGGCACCGCCATCGCGACATGTAGCCGGCCTTCGGCAATGCGCAGTGGCAGTACGGCGTGATCGATCAGATAGTCGGAGCCGAGCCCGGACACCTCGATCGCCGCCTCCGGAAACTCCGCCGCCTGCACCAGCGGCACCGCGAGTTGCTGCGCCAGCACCTGGGCGACATCCATCTCCGCGAGCAAGCCGAGTCGCACCAGTACGCGGCCCAGCAGATCGCCCATCTCGCGCTGGGCGGCGAGCGCCTGATCGAGATCGCGCGGGGTCAGCTTGCCATCGCGCACCAGTAA
>JBKHWK010000025.1:0-19305 GCA_046566625.1 Gammaproteobacteria bacterium | reverse complement strand
CACCGTGGCGGGGAATTATTGTGCGCGGGGCAGGTCAAGGTGGCCTGTGCCGACCGCCGCACCATGAAGCCGGTGAGAATGCCGGGCGCGATGCTCGAAAGAATTTTTGCCAATGCCTGATAGCTGAGGAGTCACGGGTGACAAACGAACTGTCTTTCTGGGTGCTGATCGTCGGTGCGACCCTTCCCGTCAAAGTGGTGATGCTGATCCTGTTTGGTGCGTCGGCGCTGTCCTGGGTGATGATCATCCAGCGCGGACTTTATCTGCGTGGCGCCGGAGCGGACCTCAAGCGGTTCGAAAGCACTTTCTGGTCCGGCGGCGACCTCAACCAGTTGTTCAACGATGGTAACCAGCGCTTGCAGGGCAACGAGCATATCCCCGGCGTCGAGACCGTGTTTCGCGCGGGGTTCCGGGAGTTCAACCGCCTCAATCAGCAGCGTGGTGCGGACCCGGATTCCATCGTTGCCGGCGTCGAGCGGGCGATGCGGATTGCGCTGTCCCGGGAAGAGGAAAAGCTCAATACCCATCTGCCGTTTCTCGCCAGTGTTGCCTCGGTGAGCCCCTATATCGGATTGTTCGGCACGGTGTGGGGCATCATGCAGGCGTTCCGGGGTCTCGCCGGAATGCAGCAGGCGACCCTGGCAGCGGTCGCTCCCGGCATTGCCGAGGCGCTCATCGCCACTGCGATGGGCCTGTTTGCGGCGATTCCCGCCGTTATCGCCTACAACCGATTCGCCGCGCGTGTCGAGCAGGTGTACAGCGGATATCAGACTTTCGCTGAAGAGTTCTCAGGCATCCTGCACCGCCGTATTTACAGTACCGGCAAGTAGCAGGACGGGATCATGGCGTTCAACAAGAAGCAAAAGCGCGCTCTGGTAGCCGAAATCAACGTCGTCCCCTATATCGACGTGATGCTGGTGCTGCTGATCGTCTTCATGGTCACCGCGCCGCTGCTCACCACGGGCGTGAAGGTGGACCTGCCCAAGGCGACCGCGCAGCCGGTTGAGGACAAGGAGCCAATCGAGGTCGCGATTGACGAGGCGGGCGTGTACCACCTGGATCTCGGCAACGGCAAAAGTCGGCCGGAAGCGCTGGACGACATTGTCGAGAAAATCCGCAAGGTGTTGAGCGAAAAACCGGATACCCCGGTGCTGGTGCGGGGTGACCGCACGGTTGATTACGGCACTGTGGTCGGGCTTATGGCCAAGCTGCAAGGGGCCGGAGTGAAGGGCGTCGGACTGGTCACCGATCCGCCCTCTGGACGACAGTGAATGGCACGACGTGGGTCCGGGTATCGGGTTGCGGTGTTGTGCAGTGTCTTGCTGCATGGGGGACTACTGTATCTGCTGATCAGCGGCTGGTACCCCGAGTTCCGCCGGAGGGAGATGGTGCAGCCAAGCTATATCGAAGCCAGCTTGTTGCAGGTCGAACGTCCGGCGCCGGCCCGATCCGCGCCGGCAAAGGTCCAGCAGCCTAAACCAGAGCCGGCCAAACCAGAGCCAGCAAAGCCAGCGCCGCCCAAGCCGGAGCCACCCAAGCCCAAGCCGGTGGCGAACGACGCCGACGCAAAGCGTGCGGAACAGGCTACGCGCGAAAAAGCAGTGCGCGAAAAGGCGGCACAAGAAAAGGCAGCGCAGGAAACCGCTGTCAAGGAGAAGCTGGCGCTGCAAATAGCTGCTCAGGAAAAAGCCACCAAGGAAAAGGCGGCGAAGGAAAAGGCGGCGAAGGAAAAGGCCGCCAGAGAACAAGCGAAAGCAGCGAAAGACAAGCTCGCGAAAGAAAAAGCCGTGCGTGAAAAAGCCGAACAGGAGGCGCGCGCGCAACAGCAGGCCGCGCAGCAGGCTGCGGCACAGGCGCAGGCCGCGGCGCAGCAGTCGGTTTCGACCTATGGAGACTATGTCCGAGACCGCATTGCGGGGAACTGGAGCAGGCCGCCGAGCGCGCGGCGCGATATGGAGGTGGAGTTGCGGATTCAGATCGTGCCCACCGGCCAGGTGATGGGCGTTGTAGTGACGCGCTCGAGCGGCGATCCGGCGTTTGACCAATCCGCGATCACGGCGGTCGAGCGGGTCGGGCGCTTTGACCGCCTGCAGGAGCTGGCGCGCAAGGATCCATTGTTGTTTGAGCAAAATTTCCGCAAGCTCACCCTGACATTCCGACCCGAGGATTTGAGGCTCTAATGGAAAGACACCCGAGCATTGACCCGTTGAATGTCCTGCGCTGCCGGCGAAACTGGTGGTCCATTGCGGCGCTGTTTGCGCTGCTGTGCACGTCGTTATCCGCGCGCGGGGAACTCTCGATCGAGATCACCCAAGGCGCAGATAACCCCACGCGCATTGCGGTGGTGCCGATGACGCTGGCCGGCGGACAGCTGCCGGGCGATATCAGCGCCATTGTTTCCGCTGACCTCGATCGTAGCGGGTTGTTCCGGACCATGGCGCGGGAAAACATGCTGTCGTTTCCCCGGACCATGGCCGAGGTCTACTATCGCGACTGGAGTGTCGCGGGCATCGAGTATCTGGTGGTAGCCGATGTCCAGCGTCCAGTGGCGGGGCGCATCAAGGTCACTTACAGCCTGGCGCAGGTCGCGGGCGAACGGCAGGTGTTTACCAAGGTTGTCGAGGGCAGTGACAGTGAGCTGCGCGACATTGCTCACCACATCAGCGACGTGGTGTTTGAGGCCATTACCGGTATTCGCGGTGCCTTTTCCACACGCATTGCCTATGTCACGGCCACACCGGAAGGCGGGAAGCTGGCGTATCGTCTGCTGGTTTCCGATGCCGACGGCGCCCGCGAACGGCTGATGCTGAAATCGAAGGAGCCGATCCTGTCGCCGCGCTGGTCTCCGGATGGCCGCGAACTGGTCTATGTCTCCTTTGAAACCCGTCGCCCAGCGGTCTTTCGCCAGCGGCTATCGGACGCCAAGCGTGAACAGGTGACAAATTTCCGCGGCTTGAACGGGGCGCCCGCTTGGTCGCCCGATGGCCGTAGTCTGGCCCTGGTGCTCTCCAAGGACGGTAATCCCGAGATCTATCTGTATACCTTCGCGACCAAGGCCTTCACCCGGCTGACGAACCATTTTGCGATCGATACCGAGCCGACGTGGACGCCGGACGGCAAGGCGGTGTTGTTTACATCCGACCGCGGTGGATCACCTCAGATCTACAAACTCACGTTGGCGGGCAATCAGCTCACGCGCGTCACCTTCAACGGTAGGTACAACGCACGACCCCAGTTGGCTGCCGATGGCCGTACCCTGGTGATGGTGCATCGAGGCGAGGGTGGGGGATTTGTTATTGCCAGCCAGGATTTGGTGACCAAGGATTTCCGGCAGTTAACCCAGTCTGCGCTGGATGAATCGCCCACGGTGGCACCGAATGGCGCCATGGTGATGTATACCACCAAGCAGGGTCGCCGCACCGTGCTCGCGGTGGTTTCGATTGATGCACGGGTACGCTTTCTGTTGCCGTCGCAGTCGGCTGATGTACGCGAGCCAGCATGGTCACCATTTCTAAAGTGATCCACCGGGAAATTATTAGCATTTTGCTGCCGAACCGGCTAAATTGTGCGCGCTTTTATGCTGTTACGATACCAAGGAGCCTTCTCGACTCATGAACACGAAATCCTTCACTAATTTGTTTTTTGCCGGTTTGATGGCGATGTTTCTGGCTGCGTGTTCCAGTACTTCCACCGACGGCGATACGGCGGGTGCCGGCATCGGCGAAAGTGGTTCTGGCACCGGCGTAGCGACCGGAGTGGTCGGCGACGGCTCGATCGGCGGGTCGGACGTTTACGATGCCGGCGGCTTGGAAACGGTGTTCTATTTTGATTTCGACAAAGCCACGCTGCGCCCCGAATCGCGTTCCGCTCTGCAGGGTCACGCGGCCAATCTGCGCAGCAATCCCAAGTACATCCGGTTGGAGGGCCACACTGACGAGCGTGGGACGCGCGAATACAACATGGCGCTGGGCGAGCGACGCGGCAACGCGGTGAGGGATTTCCTGGTGCTCAACGGTGTTGATTCGAGTCTGGTCGAGGTTGTCAGCTATGGCGAGGAAAGCCCCGCCGCGATCGGGGGCGACGAGTCGTCATGGGCGATGAATCGCCGGGTGGAGCTCAAGTAGTAGCTGATGATGAGGTTCAGTCTGGCGCGATCTGGAAGTCGGCGGGCAGCGGGAGCAGTCTTGTTGTTGGCGGCGCTTGCCCTGCCGGCCATCGCGGCCCCGGTGCCCGTGGTCGAGCTAAGCGGCAGGGCCGCCACGGCGCCTGCGGGCACTGCGCCCGTCGCCGGCGCATCAGGCCTGTCGGAATTGTTCGCTCAGGTGCAGGCGCTGCAAGAGGAATTGCGCGATCTCCGCGGGCAGATCGAAGAACAAACCCATCAAATCCAGGTGCTGGAACAACAGCAAAAGGACAATTACCTTGATCTTGATGGCCGCTTGTCTGCCGTTATCACGGGCGGCGTCGCTGCGGCGGGACCTTCATCCACGTCGACGCCGACACCGCCGGTTTCGGCAGATCGGATGCTGGCTCCCCCGGCTGCTCCAAGCGGGAACGCAACCCCGCCAAGCAGCAACGCGACGGCGATGACGGCCCCGGGCAGTCCGGTTCCCATGGTGCCACCGTCAGTGCCGAAGCAAGGGGAGCAGGCGGTCTATGAAGCCGCTTACGAGCAGTTGAAGCAGGGCAAAATGGACGACGCCCAGGCTGATTTTCAGGCCTTCGTCGCTGCCTACCCAGGTAGCGGCTACGTCCCCAATGCGCTGTACTGGATGGGCGAGATTGGTCTGGTCAAGAACGACACCCAGGGTGCGCTGGCCCAGTTCAAGCGGGTGGTGGACAGTTACCCCGCGCACGCGAAGGCTGCCGATGCGCACTACAAGCTGGGTACGCTCTACACGCAGCTAAATGACAAGGCGAAAGCGCGCGCGCATCTTGAGAAGGCCGTTCTCGCCGGTGGCAGCGTCGCGGCGCTGGCACAGCGTTATATGGACACCCATTTCTGAAGTTCTCCGCGCCGGTTTTCCCGTATCCTTGTTCACCGCTTCCTGGCGCATCGCGGTCCTGTTTCTGAACCATGACTGAACCCCGGTTGCGCATCACCGAAATTTTCTATTCGCTCCAGGGTGAAACCACCACCGCCGGGTTGCCGACGGTGTTCGTGCGCCTGACGGGCTGTCCTCTGCGTTGTCACTACTGCGATACGCAATACGCCTTTCATGGCGGCGAACGCAAGGCGCTCGCCGACGTGTTGGCCGAGGTGGAAGCTTTCCATCCGCGCTATGTCACGGTGACGGGGGGCGAGCCCCTGGCGCAACCGGAATGTTTGCCGCTATTGCAGGCGCTTTGCGACCGTGGCTACCGGGTATCCCTGGAGACCAGCGGGGCACTGCCCGTCGCGGACGTGGATCCGCGCGTGCATATCATTCTGGATCTGAAGACCCCGGGTTCCGGCGAAGTCGGGCGCAATCTCTGGTCGAATATTGCCCACCTCAGCGCCAAGGACGAGGTCAAGTTCGTGATTTGCGATCGTACCGATTACGAATGGGCGCGACTCAAAATCGATGAACACAGCCTGGCCATCACCGGCGCGGAGCTGCTGTTTTCCCCCAGCCAGGGTCAGCTCGAAGCGCGGACGCTGGCGGAGTGGGTGCTCGCCGATCGTCTGGCGGTGCGTTTGCAATTGCAGTTGCACAAGTACCTTTGGGGCGATGTGCCGGGCCACTGAATGACCGCAAATACTTCTGCTACTGCCGTGGTGCTGGTGTCCGGCGGACTCGACTCCACGACCTTGCTGGCCCTGGCGCGCGCCGCGGGGTATCGCTGTTACACGCTGAGCTTCGACTATGGGCAGCGTCATCGTGCGGAGCTCGCCGCCGCGGCACGGATCAGTGCGGATTTCGGCGCGGTGGAGCACAAGACGGTGGTGCTGGATCTGCGCGCCATCGGCGGTTCCGCGCTTACCGACGACAGCATCCCTGTCCCGATCGCTGGGGACAGCGCGGGCATTCCGGTCACCTATGTGCCGGCGCGAAACACCATTTTTCTCGCCATTGCGCTGGGTTGGGCCGAAGTGCTGGGCGCGCGCGACCTGTTCATTGGCGTCAATGCCGTGGATTATTCCGGTTATCCGGATTGCCGACCGGAGTTTATCCGCGCCTTTGAAGTTACCGCCAATCTCGCGACCCGGGCTGGCGTCGAGGGACGCGGGTTTTCGATCCACACGCCGCTGATCGACCTCAGCAAAGCCGAAATCATCGCGCGCGGTATCGATCTCGGTGTCGATTACGCCCTGACCGTATCCTGTTACCTGGCGGATGCGGCCGGTCGGGCCTGCGGACGCTGCGACAGTTGTCGGTTGCGTGCTGCGGGGTTTGCGGCGGCTGGGATTGCCGATCCGACCGCGTATCAGGGCTGATGCCGCAGACGCTTTGGTTCGCACGCGGGGCGGCCAGCGGAGGTGTTGATGCTCGAGTCGCATTCGGTATGTGGCATTTTCCCGGTTATTCGCGCTGATTTGCCTGTGGCGGCTTGACCTTTGGGGGACTGGCAGTAAGATAGCGCCTCTTTTTCGGGCCGTTAGCTCAGTTGGTAGAGCAGTTGGCTTTTAACCAATTGGTCGCTGGTTCGAATCCAGCACGGCCCACCAACTTTCCCTCTCTAAGTCCTCCCTGTCCGGCGCTGGCGCTGCCTACGCCGGGCCGCTCTCTAGCGGCTTGTTGAAAAACTGCTGCGGCAGCCATCTGCTTCGTTGCGCGGTGCTCGCTCCCTCGCCTATCTATCTGATATGTCTCGGTCGCTGCGCGCCGTGCGCCTCGCAGCTGGCCCCCTCGCGACGTTTTTCAACAAGCTGCTAGGCACTGAGTCCGATCCGTCGCCATGCCCCGCGCGCGGCGCACCACTCGGCTCCGATGGGTGGCTTGAGCCCCTGTGCTAGAATTCACCGACACCCGCTGATCCGACTTTTCCATGTCTGATTCTTCACGTCTGGCGATCGCTGACGGCGCCCGGTTTCGGGAAATCGTGATCCAGCATCTCGACCGGATGCAAGAGCCAACGCACGAGTCGCCGGCCGCGCGCGCCGCCGACATCGCCCGCATCAAGAGGCTGCTGGAGGCTAAGAACGCGGTCATCGTCGCCCATTACTACACGGACCCGGCGATCCAGGCGCTCGCCGAGGAGACCGGCGGCATCGTGTCCGACTCCCTCGAAATGGCGCGTTTCGGTAAACGGCATCCGGCCTCGACCCTGGTGGTGGCGGGGGTGCGCTTCATGGGTGAAACCGCCAAGATTCTCACGCCCGAAAAGACGGTGTTGATGCCGACGCTGGAGGCGACCTGTTCCCTGGATATCGGCTGCCCTGCGGAGGCGTTCTCGGCTTTTTGCGATCAGCACCCCGACCGCACCGTGGTGGTCTACGCCAATACCTCGGCGGCGGTGAAAGCGCGGGCCGACTGGGTGGTGACTTCCAGCATCGCCCTCGATGTGGTCGATTACCTCGACAGTGAAGGGCACCGGATTCTGTGGGCGCCAGACAAGCACCTGGGCCACTACGTCCAGCAGCAGACGGGCGCCGACATGCTGCTCTGGGACGGCAGTTGCGTCGTGCACGAGGAGTTCAAGCTGCGCGGTCTGCTGGACCTGAAGCAGGTGTATCCGGATGCCGCGATCCTGGTGCATCCCGAGTCCCCGGCAGCGGTGATCGCCATTGCCGACGCGGTAGGCTCGACCTCGCAGTTGATCGCGGCGGCCAGCAACCTGCCCAACCGACGTTGTATCGTCGCCACCGACCAGGGCATTTTCTACAAGATGCAGCAGGCTGCGCCCGACAAGGAATTGATCATTGCGCCCACCGCGGGGCAGGGCGCCACCTGCCGCAGCTGCGGTCACTGTCCCTGGATGGCGATGAACCATCTGCGCAATCTGGCCGATTCGCTGGAGCGTGGCGACAACGAAATTCTTGTGGACGCGGAGCTGGGTCGCCGCGCCATGGTGCCCTTGCAGCGCATGCTGGATTTTCGCGAGCGCCAGATCGCCGGGGACTGATCCCGACACAGGACGGCTCGCGTTTACTCGACGAAGCGCACCTGCTCTGACAGCGCCGCGCGCGGCACCCGGGTGCGGTTGGCCGGTACCTCAGGGTCCTCGTAGCCGAACGACAGCCCCATCAGAATGCCGATATTGTCCGGCAGCCCGAAATGCTCCCGCGCGACTTCCGGAAAGCGGCTCACGGCTGCCTGAGCGCAGGAGCTGATGCCGTAGGCGGTCATCGCCAGCATCAGGGTCTGGGCGTACATGCCCACGTCGAGCGCCACGGTTTCGTGAAACATCCGGTCCATGCCGATGAAGGCGATGTGGGGGGCGTCGAAGAACTCGTAGTTGCGCAGCATGGCCCTCCGCCGTCCGTCGCGGTCGTCGCGGGCGATGCCCATGTGGCCGTAGAGACATACGGCGGTATCGATCTGACGCCGGCGCATGACGCCCGGAAATTCCTCGACGCGCTGGTAGTCGCTGGTCACCGGCCGGCCCGAGGTCGCCGCTTCGACCAGCTTGCGGCTGATCGCGCGGCACGATTCCCCGGACGCCACCATCACCTGCCAGGGCTGCACATTGCAGTTGGAGGGAGCGAGCTGGGCCAGCTCGAAGACATGGCGCATGACATCCTCGGGTACCGGGTCAGGCAGAAACCCGCGCACCGAGCGGCGCGTGCGGATCACCTGTTCGAAATCGCTGATGCGGGGGTGCAGTGGGCTCGTGGGCTGGTTCATGGCTACTCCTCGTCGATGGCCCCGATTGTATCCGCAGGAGTTGTACCTGTGGGGAAGCGGGGCACAATCGCGGCGCGGTGCCGATTGGAATTGAAGTGCTACAATCCGGTTGCTCGCATTTTGCGGACGCTGCGCTAAGCGCAGTCGCAGTACGACGCACAGACACCACACGACTCACAGACACCACACTACGGAGGATGGCGCGATGGCCGGTTTGCATTTTGAAGATTTCGTCGAAGGGCAGGTGTTCGACCACGAGGTGCGGCGTACCGTTTCCGAGTACGACAACACGCTGTTCAGCTGCCTCACCATGAATACCCAGCCGCTGCACCTCGACGCCGAATTCTCCAAGAACAGCATTCATGGCCAGCGCATCGTCAACAGCATGTTCACGCTGGCGCTGGTGGTGGGCGTCCAAGTCACCGAGCTGACCCTGGGCACTACGCTCGGCAATCTGGGCATGACCGACGTGGCGTTTCCGCGGCCCGTGTTCCACGGCGACACCATCAACGCCCGCACCACGATACTGTCCAAGCGTGTCAGCCAGAAACGCAGCGATTCGGGGATCGTCAATTTTCTCCACGAGGGCTTCAATCAGCACGGCGAGCTGGTCGCGACCTGCAAGCGCACCGCGCTGATGAAAACGAAATCCGCCTGATCCCTGGGAGTCGACCATGCGTTCCATGCTGTTTCTGCCCGCCGACAGCGAGAAGAAGATCGCCAAGGGCGAGGGTACCAACGCCGATGGCCTGATCCTCGATCTGGAGGATTCGGTCGCCCCCTCGCGCAAGGAGGAGGCACGCCGGCTGGCGCGGGCCTATCTCGACGCGCGCCCCCTGGGCAGTCGCCACAAGAAATTGCTGGTGCGCATCAATCCGCTCGACGGTGTCATGACGCTCGACGATCTGGCCGCCGTGGTAGGTGGCGCGCCGGATTATGTGCTGCTGCCCAAATACCGCACCCGCGAGGACGTGATCCGGCTCGACCACTACCTGAGCGCGCTGGAAGTGCGCGAGGGCGTGCCGCGCGGGCACATCCGGATTCTGGTGATCGGCACCGAGACCGGGCAGGGTGTGCTCAACCTTGCGGGTCTCACCGGCGCGAGTCCGCGCCTCGCCTATGTGAGCTGGGGCGAGTTCGATCTCTCGGCCGATGTCGGTGCCGAGACGCATCTGCTTCCGGATGGCACCTGGGACGATCTGTTCCGCACCGTGCGTGCGCTCTGTCTTGCGGCTGCGGCTTCCGCAGGCATCGAACCCTGCAACACCGTATTTACCGACTACAAGGATGACGCCGGACTCGAGGCCGCCGCACTGGGCGCGCGCCGGGCAGGGTTTACCTGCATGATGGCGATTCATCCCAATCAGGTCGACACCATCAACCGGGTGTTTTCCGTTGGTGAGAAGGAGCTTGAATGGTCGCGGCGAGTTGTCGAAGCCTTCGACGCGAGCCCCGATGTCGGCGTGGTGGGTCTCGACGGCATCATGCTCGACAAGCCGCACTATACCCAGGCCAAGCGCATCATCGCCCGTGCCGCCGCTTATTGATGGAGCGGCCGGGTTTCACCCGCTGAAATCGAGAGGGAACTGCCATGACCGATCCAGTCCGCGCCTCGGATACCCCGTTTGCAGTGGCCGTCGAGGAAGGTAAGGGTTATTACTGGTGTGCCTGCGGCCGCAGCGCCAAACAACCGTTTTGCGATGGTGCTCACGCGGGTACCGGCATCAATCCGGTCAAGTACCAGGCCCCGGCGTCAAAAACGGTGTATTTCTGCGGTTGCAAGGTGACGCGCAACCAGCCGCTCTGCGACGGCGCTCACAAGGGCTGACGGCAAGGCCGCAAGATCGCCGTTACCTCCTGGACCGGCCGGGACCGCCGAGCTCGCGTTCCAGGCGCTCCAGATCTTGCAGGCGTTGATCGATCAGAGCGAGCTGCCGGAAATTCCGTTCCTGTAGCTTGCGCGCGTAGCGCAAGTGATCGCGCGCCTTGTCGAAGATACCGTTGAGCATGAAATACTCGGCGCGCGCCATGTGTACGGTCGGGATATTCCCCGCGAGGCCGCTTACCTCAGCGAGTTCGAACCACACCTGAGGGTCGTTGGGACGGTCGCGGGAAAGTTTTGCCAGCACGGTTTCGGCCTCTCCGACCCGGTTGGCGCTGCGCAGGCTTTGCGCCAGTTCCATGCGCACCGGATAGTGATCCGGGGCTTTGGCCATGAGTCGCTCGGCCTGTTCGATGGCGGCATCATTGGCCCCGGCGTTGCGTTCAATGGCGACGGCGGTCAGCCGGTAAGTCAGGCGCTCGGGATCGTCTACCAGGAGCTCGTTGATCTGCGCGCGCGCACCCTTGTGGTCGGCCATGGCGCTGAGCGCCAGCGCCAGGCCATACCGGGCCGCGCTGCGGGATAGCGAACTGCCGGAGAGTTCGTCGCGAAAATGCGCGGCGGCCAGCTCGGGGCGCTCCGCCGAAGTTACCCGGATGCGGGTCCGCATCAGATGATACTCCAGGTTATCCGCATATTGGCGCGGGGAATATTTGGTAACGCGCGCCCGGACGTCCGAAACCCGTGACTCCGTCAGTGGGTGGGTCAGCATGAATTCGGGTGGGCGCTGGCCCGTGTAACGGGTAGCCGCCAGCATCTGCTCAAACATTTCGGCCGCCCCGGCCGGATCCATGCCGGCGCGGTAGAGCGTTTCGATGCCGACCCGGTCCGCTTCCTGTTCGTTCTGCCGGCTGTGAATGAGGGACTGGTCGATCATGGCGGCCTGGGAGGTCGCCATCACCGCCATCCCCGCTTGCGCACCGCCGGTAGCGGCGAGCACCAGGCCGGCGAGCAGCCCCGTCAGTCCCACGACAGTCGACTGGTGCTGGCTCTCGATGCGGCGGGCGAAATGGCGCTGGCTAAGGTGTGCGAGTTCGTGCGTCAGTACCGAAGCACATTGATGCTCGGTGCGGGCGTGCAGCAAAAGTCCGGTATGAATACCCACGATGCCGCCGGGTACCGCAAACGCATTGATGGACGTATTGCTCACCAGCACCAGGTCCAGATTCCGGTCGACCAGTTCGCTGCCGCTCGCGAGGCCGGATAGCAGCCGTTCGAGATAGTCCTGCACCAGCGGGTCGTCGTAAGTGCGCACCTGGCGGCGAAACGCCATCAGGAAGGAGCGCCCCAGATCCCGTTCCTGCTTCAGGCTGACCACGCCGGAGCTGCTGTCGCCGAGCTCCGGCAGCCGAATATCCGCGCCCGCGACCAGGCTCGAGAACAGCATCGCGAACAGCAGGGACGGGACGGCAAGCCTTTGGGCAAAGTAAGATGATGTCTGCAACTTGCACGTTCCTCGATAGCCGCGCGCCAGTAACCGCGGCGTTAGCGCGATTTGACCGCCGATGGTAGCACCGGTTCATTATCCGGGGATGCGCCACCTTGCCCGCAGGGATGTTGGCCGTCTCCCGCGCATGAGGTCGGCAGCAATGCCCCGAAAACAGAGGTACTCCTATGTGGAAAGTATTGGGCAACTGGGTTCATCGCTACCTGGGCGACGAGGAGGCGGTGCTGCTCGCCGCGCTGATGACGGCAGTCCTGGTGGCGATTGTCGGGTTTGCAGACGTGATGGGCCCGTTGCTGGCCGCGTTGGTGCTGGCGTTTCTGTTACAGGGGATCGTGGCGCGCCTTGAACGCCTGCGCGTTCCTCACATACTGGCCGTGTGGATTGCCTTCCTCGGCTTCCTGGGACTGTTGTTCTCCAGCGCCGTTTTGTTGTTTCCCATCCTGGCCCAGCAATCAACGAATTTGCTCACCGAACTTCCGGCCATGGTCCGCCATGGACAGGCGGCGGTACTGCAGTTGCCGGAGCGCTATCCCCACCTGATATCGCAGACTCAGCTGGAGCAGCTGATTCAATATGTGACGCACGAAGCCACGGGTTTCGCCGAGGTCGCGCTGTCATTTTCCATGAGCCGGTTTGCGGATCTGGTGGGGCTGCTGGTCTATCTGGTGCTGGTCCCGTTGATGGTGTTCTTCATGCTCAAGGACAGCAACGAGCTGATTAAGCAACTGACCGGGTTGCTGCCTCGCAACCGGCCCGTGATGAACCAGGTGTGGCAGGAAATGGATGTCCAGATGGCCAATTATGTGCGCGGTAAAGTGATTCAAATACTGATCGTGGCAGTGGTCAGCTATATCGCGTTCGCCTGGCTCGGACTGCGATACGGGGCGCTGCTGGCTCTGGTCGTGGGGTTGTCGGTGCTCGTACCTTACATTGGCGCCGTAGTCGCGACGGTGCCGGTGTTGCTGGTGGGTTATGTACAGCTCGGGTGGGGCAGTGATTTTTTCCTGCTGATGGCGGCCTACGGCATCATTCAGTTCCTCGACGGCAACGTGCTGGTCCCCCTCCTGTTTTCCGATGCCGTGAATCTGCATCCGGTTGCGATCATTCTGGCGGTATTGCTGTTCGGGGGTCTGTGGGGTTTATGGGGCCTGTTCTTCGCCATCCCGCTCGCCACCCTGATCAAGGCGTTGCATAACGCCTGGCCGCGGAACGAAGTCGAACCGGACGGGTCGGAGGCTTCCGAAGCGCCGTTGGCCAATCCGGCGGCGGGAACCACTCCGGCGGAGGGCCCCTGATGTTGACACTGTTCAGACCGAGGACCACCCGACTGGTCTTCTGGTTTTTGTTGTGGTCGCTGGCCGCCCCCGCGTTCGCCGCCGACTGGTGGCAGCCCGCGCCGCTCGCGGACGGTGGCGAGATCGCGGTAAACCGCAGCCCGGCCGATGATCGCCAGTACCGCTATCTGAAACTCGCTAATGGCTTGCAGGTAGTGCTGGTTTCGGATGCCGCCAGCGACAAGAGCGCGGCGGCACTGAGTGTCGGGGTGGGCAGTTTCGACAACCCTCCCGAGCGCGCGGGCCTTGCGCACTTCCTGGAGCACATGCTGTTTCTGGGCACCGAGAAATACCCCGAGGCAGCCGAGTACCAGGCGTTCATCAGCAGTCATGGCGGTAGCCACAACGCCTATACCAGCCTGGAGCAAACCAATTATTTCTTCGACATCGAGCCCGCTTTCCTGGATGAGGCGCTGGATCGCTTCGCGCAGTTTTTCATCGCGCCGCGCTTCGATCCGGAATACGTCGAACGCGAGCGTAAGGCGGTGGAAGCCGAATACCGTCTCAAGCTGCGCGACGACGGCCGTCGAGAGCAGGATGTAATGAGCGAGGTGATCAACCCGGAGCATCCGCTGGCGAAGTTCTCGGTGGGTAACCGCGAGACCCTTGCGGATCGGGGCGACCGGCCGGTGCGCGACGATCTGATCGATTTTTACCAGAAGCATTATTCCGCGGATCGGATGACCCTGGTGGTGGTAGGGCGTCAATCCCTCGACCAGTTGCAGGCCATGGTCGCGACCCGCTTTGGTGCCATTCCCCACCGATCGGCCGACGTTGCCACGGACCAAATCCCCCTGCTGCCGGCATCCGGACCGCAGCTGGTTGAATTGCGCCCCGACAAGGACCGGCGTCAGCTGGGACTGTTGTTTCCCCTGCCATCCCAGCGCGAATACTGGCAACAGAAACCAGCGCTGTTTCTGGGGCACCTGCTGGGGGACGAGAGCCCGCACAGTCTACTGGCGGAGCTCAAGCGTCAGGGTCTGGCGGAGAGCCTGAGTGCTGGCCCCGCCTACGATTCGCGACGCGGCGCCGCCTTTGCGATCAGTGTCGCCCTGACGCCCGCGGGTGTTGCCGCGCGCGACCGGGTACTCGACCAGGTGTGGGCATGGATCGCCACGGTCAAAGCGTCCGGCATCGAGGCGTGGCGGTATACAGAGTTCGGCGTCATGCAGCGGGCCGAATTCCAGTTTCTCGAAAAATCCGCTTCCAGCGGCCTGGCGCTTACCCTGGCCGCGGCGCTCCACGACTACCCGCCGGCGGAAGTGCTGCGCGGCCCCTTTCTCTACGAGCATTTCGACGCCGATCTGTTACGCGCGACAGCGGCCCTGCTGCGACCCGACAACGCACTCATCACCGTCATGGCGCCGGAATTCGATCAACTGGATCGCACTTCCCGCTACTACCAAACGCCCTACGCGGTAGCCCCGATAGCGGCGGAGCGAGCGGCGGCCTGGGCGGCCGGCCCGGACGCGGAAGCGTTGCGACTGCCGGACCCCAATCGCTACATTCCCGAGCGCTTTCCGATATCGGAGCGCGGCAGCGTATCGCCGGCGCCGCAGTTGCTGATCGAGCATCCGGCGCTGCGCCTCTGGCAATACCGCGACGCGGAGTTCGGTACACCGCGCGCGGTGTTCAGCGCCCGGATCCTGGCGCCCCGCGCGGTCAGCCACCGGGGGGCCGCGCTGACCGAACTCTATCTCGCGCTGGTCAGCGACGAGCTGAGCGCAGAGATCTACCCGGCGTTTCTGGCGGGTCTCGACTTCGACTTGAAGCGCTGGGAGGGCGGTGTGGAACTCGGCGTCAGTGGTTACGCCGACAAACAAGAGTTTCTCTTGCAGCGTTTGCTGGCCGTTCTGGCGGAGCCGAACTTGGACGCCACGCGTTTTGCCCGCGTCAAGGAAACCCTGATCCGGGGCTGGCGGAACAGCCGCAAGGAATGGCCGGTGCGGCAGGCAATGGACGAGATTGCACCGTTGATGCGCGGCGCGCCCCGGGCGCTGGAACTGGCGGAGGAGCTGGAGCCGGTCGGCCCGGGGGCGTTGCGCGCCTTCGTCGCCGGACTCTACCGTGATGGCAGCGTCAAGGCCTATGCCGGCGGCATGGTCGATGCGGAAACCGCCCAGCGCATGGCCAGCCGGGTGTTGGCGCGTCTCGCGATAGCGCCCGAGCGTCCGCCGCGTCTACGTCATGAGGTGCGCCGGTTGCGTCCGCAATCCCCGTTGTCGAGCTGGGATGTGATGGTGAAACAGCCGGATCGCGCCGCGATACTCTACTTGCAGGGCGGTTCCGATACCCTTGCCGAGCGCGCCCGGTTCGCACTCTTGCAGAAAATCACGGAAGAGCCGTTTTACACGGAAATCCGCACCGAGAAGCAATTGGGCTACGTCGTCGGCAGCCAGCTCATGCCGTCGAACCGGGTGCCCGGGATGCTGTTCTACGCGCAGTCACCGCGCGCCGACGCGACCCGTCTGATGGTGGAGATGGAGCAGTTCCTGTCCGCGCGCTGTCAGGTGCTGGGCACCCTGGATGACGCGGAGCTCGACCGCTTCAAGCAGGCCACGTTGGCCGATATCGAGGAGCGACCCAAGAACCTGCTCGAACAGGCCGCGCGCCATCAGGAGAGTCTGGCGCTCGACTACCGCGACTTCGACTTCCGGCCGCGCCTCGCCGCGGCGGTGCGCGCCGCGACGCTGGTCGATCTCAAGGGCGAATGCGGGCGGGTGTTCGGTCCACAGCAGCGCCGGGGGCTCTGGATTGCGACGGGTGATCGTGCGGCTGCGGGTTCGGATGCCCCGCGGCGTCTAGACCGCGCCAGTGACGGCCGCTACAGTTATCCTTGGTGATGGGCCGAAATGGCATGGCGTTTGCCACGGATGTTCGTTGAACGGCGAATCCATTTCACCTAGTGTGCAAACAATCGGGCACACACTCCGGGAGCAGCAGGAAATCCTATGAATGAACCGCAAGAACCCGATGCCCCCGAGGTGTTGACCCTGCCGGACGACGCCGATCCCGCAGAAACCGGCGACTGGCTGGACTCCCTCGATGCGGTGCTGCGTTTTCAGGGGCCGGAGCGGGCGGCGTTCCTGCTGCGTCAGCTGATTGATCGCGCGGCGCGCAACGGCATTCCCCTGTCGGGGGGCGTCACCACGCCGTTTTGCAACACGATTGCGGTCAATCGCGAAAAACGCATGCCCGGCGATCTGTTCATGGAGCGCCGCATCCGTTCCCTGATTCGCTGGAACGCGCTGGCGATGGTGATGCGCGCCAACAAGAAATACGATGGTCTGGGTGGCCATATCGCCACCTTCTCGTCGGCCGCCACGCTCTACGACGTCGGCTTCAATTATTTTTTCCGCGCCCGCCGCGAGAGTCAGCTTGAAGATCTGATTTATTACCAGGGCCACAGTTCGCCCGGTATCTATGCGCGCTCCTTTCTCGAAGGCCGCATAACGGAAGAACAGCTCGATCATTTCCGGCGCGAAGTCGATGGCAAGGGCCTGTCGTCCTATCCGCATCCCTGGCTGATGCCGGATTACTGGCAGTTTCCCACGGTGTCCATGGGCCTCGGCCCCATTCAGGCCATCTACCAGGCCCACATCATGCGCTACCTGTCGGCGCGGGAGCTGGTGCCGCGCGGTGATCGCCGCGTGTGGGCATTTCTTGGCGACGGTGAATGCGACGAACCGGAAACCCTGGGGGCGATCTCCCTCGCCGGGCGCGAGCAACTCGAAAATCTCACGTTCGTGATCAACTGCAATCTCCAGCGCCTCGACGGTCTGGTGCGCGGCAACGGCAAGATCATTCAGGAACTGGAAGGCGTGTTCCGCGGCGCCGGCTGGCACGTGATCAAGGTGGTCTGGGGCCGGCTCTGGGATCCGCTGCTGGAGCGCGACCGCACCGGACTGTTGCAAAAGCGCATGGACGAAGTCTGCGACGGCGAATTGCAGAACTACAAATTCAATGGCGGCGCGTATACGCGCGAGCATTTTTTCGGCAAGTACCCCGAGCTGGCCGCCCTGGTCGCCGACCTCAGCGACGACGACATCATGTATCTCAATCGCGGCGGCCATGACCCCTACAAGGTGTACGCCGCCTACGCCGAGGCGGTCGAAACCCGAGGCAAGCCGACCGTGATTCTCGCCATGACCGTGAAGGGTTATGGGCTGGGCAGCTCCGGAGAGGCGTCCAATAACACCCATTCGGTCAAGAAAATCCAACTCGAAGACCTAAAGAAATTTCGCGACCGCTTCGGCCTGCCGATCTCGGATGAGCATCTCGAAGACACGCCCTACTATCGGCCGCCGGAAGACAGTCCCGAACTGGCGTACATGCGCCGGCGGCGCGAAGAGCTGGGCGGCTACCTGCCGGCCCGCCATGGCGACTTCCAGCCGCTGGAAATTCCCGCGCTGGAGACCTTCGGCCGGCTGCTGGAAAGCACCGGCGAGCGCGAGATCTCCACCACCATGGCGTTCGTGCGCATGCTTCAGCAACTGGTGCGGGACAAGGCCATCGGCGCCCGCATCGTGCCCATCGTGCCCGACGAAGCGCGTACCTTCGGCATGGAAGGCATGTTCCGCCAGCTCGGCATCTATTCCTCGGCCGGGCAGCGCTACGTGCCCCACGATGCCGATCAGATTCTCTACTACAAGGAAGACAAAAAAGGCCAGATCCTCGAGGAGGGCATCACCGAAGCCGGTTCGATGGCGGCCTGGATTGCGCTGGCGACAGCGTACAGCAGCTACGATCTGCCGATGATCCCGTTTTATATTTTCTATTCGATGTTTGGGTTTCAGCGCATCGGCGATCTGGCCTGGGCCGCCGGCGATGCCCAGGCGCGCGGCTTCCTGATCGGCGCGACCTCGGGCCGCACCACGCTCAATGGCGAGGGCTTGCAGCATCAGGACGGCCACAGCCAGCTGCTCGCCGGAGTGATCCCCAACTGCCGCGCCTACGATCCGGCCTATGGCTATGAGCTGACGGTGATTGTGCAGGACGGTCTCAAGCGCATGTTCGCCGACCGCGAAAACTGTTTCTACTATGTCACTACCCTGAACGAAAACTACCCGCACCCCGCCATGCCGGACGGCGTCGCCGACGGCATCGTGCGGGGTATCTATCTGCTGGAAGCGGCGCCGCGGGCCAAGCTGCGGGTACAGCTGCTGGGTGCGGGCGCCATGCTCAACGAAGCGCGCGCCGCCGCGAAGATTTTGCGCGAGCAATTCGACGTCAGCGCCGAGGTGTGGAGCGTCACCAGCGTTGGCGAGCTGGCCCGCGACGGTCAGGCCGCACTGCGCTGGAATCGTCTCCACAGCGACAAGAAGCCCCGGGTGCCTTATCTGACGCAACAGCTGAAGGGACACCAGGGCCCGGTGGTGCTGGCGACTGATTACATCAAGGCGCTCGGCGAACAGCTGCGCGGATTTGTTCCCGGCGACTACCAGGTGCTGGGCACCGATGGATTCGGGCGCAGCGATACCCGCGAGCGGTTGCGCGATTTCTTCGAAGTGAGCCGCAACCACATTGCGCTCGCTGCCCTGCACGGTTTGCAGCGCAGTGGCGCGATCGAGGCCGGCGTGGTCAACGCGGCGATGGCCAAACTGGGCATCGCGCCCGACAAGGCCGACCCATTGACGGTGTGAGCGGTGCGGCCCGGCGCGTGCGGGTTGCGGACTGACGGACTTCTAGGAAGCACATTCAGGTGACAGTCGAAACAGTACGGGTACCCGATCTCGGTGGTGCCGAAGAAGTCGAGGTGATCGAGATCTCGGTCGCCGTGGGCGACCGGGTGGAGGTCGATCAGACCCTGCTGGTGCTGGAGTCCGAAAAGGCGACCATGGAATTGCCATCGCCGGTGGCGGGAGTGATTGCGCG
>JBKHWK010000024.1:0-20713 GCA_046566625.1 Gammaproteobacteria bacterium | reverse complement strand
CGCGGCCACCGCGGACGCGAAATGCCAGCACGCCACCGAAGGCGCGCTGCTGCCGTTTGGGGAGTTCATGTCCGGGAGGATCCGGCAGGCCGGCGTAAAACACCCGTTCCACGGCCGGCTGCTCGCGCAACCACTGGGCCAGCGCGAGCGCACTGGCGGAATGGGCTTCCATGCGCAGACGCAAGGTTTCGAGGCCCTTGGTGAACACCCAGGCCTTGAAGGGACTCAGCGTGGGTCCCGCCGAGCGCAGGAAGCCGAGCACCTCGGCCATGAGTTCCGCCCGCCCCAGCACCACGCCGCCCAGACAGCGGCCCTGCCCGTCCAGGTACTTGGTCGCGGAGTGAATGACGATATCGGCGCCCCAGTCCAGCGGGCGTTGCAGCGCCGGGGTACAGAAACAGTTGTCCACCGCCAGCAGTACGCCGCGCGCGCGCGCGAGTTCGGCGAGCGCGCCCAAGTCCGCCACGTCGGACAGTGGGTTGGAGGGTGTCTCCAGAAACAGCACCCGGGTCTCGGGCCGAATCGCAGCGCGCCAGGCGGCGAGATCCGTCAGGTCGACATAGGTGGTCTCGACACCGAACTTGGCCATGAATTTGTTCAGCAACACCGTGGTGGTGCCGAACACGCTGCGCGAGCACACCAGATGGTCGCCGGCCTTGAGCAGCGCCATGCAGGTGCTGAGGATTGCGGCCATGCCGGACGCTGTGGCGACCGCCTGCTCGGCGCCTTCAAGCGCCGCGATCCGCTCCTCGAAGGTGCGCACCGTCGGGTTGGTATAGCGCGAGTACACATTGCCGGGCAGCTCGCCGGTGAAGCGCGCCGCGGCTTCGGCCGCACTCGCAAACACATAACTCGAAGTGAGGAACAGCGCTTCGCTGTGCTCGCCCTCGGCGCTGCGCACCTGACCGGCACGCACCGCAAGGGTGTCGAGCGCCGCACCGGCGAGCGGATCGGAAGCGTCGTGCTCTGCCATTCAACCCACTCCGCGTGTCGTGTTATGCAATCCCAGCACTTCATCGCCGGTATCCGGCAGACGCAGTTTCGCGCCGTTGCCCCGGGCCGACTCCAGGCGTTCCAGATAGCCTAGATCGACATCCTTGGTAATGTATTCGCCGGTAAACACCGAACATTCGAAGCGGTCAATTTCGGGATTGCCCTCGCGCGCGGCTTCGATCAGATCGTCCAGATCCTGATAAATGAGCCAGTCCACGCCGATCTCGGCGGCGACTTCCGCATCCGTGCGTCCAAAGGCTACCAGCTCGCTGGCCGCGGGCATGTCGATCCCGTACACATTGGGGTGGCGCACCGGCGGCGCCGCCGATGCCATGTAGACACGCGTCGCGCCGGCATCGCGCGCCATCTGCACGATTTCCCGTGACGTGGTACCACGCACGATGGAGTCATCCACCAGGAGCACTTTCTTGCCCTGGAATTCGAGCTTCACCGGATTGAGTTTCTGGCGCACGGATTTGGCGCGCTGGCCCTGCTCAGCCATGATGAAGGTGCGGCCGATATAGCGGTTCTTCATGAAGCCTTCGCGGAATTTGAGCCCCATGGTTTCCGCCATCGCCTGGGCCGCCACCCGGCTGGTATCCGGGACCGGCACCACGACATCGATATCGTGATCCGGCCACTCGCGCAGAATTTTTTCCGCCAGCCGCTCGCCCATGCGCAGGCGTGCCTTGTACACCGAGATATTGTCGAGCATGGAGTCGGGACGCGCGAAATAAACCTGCTCGAAGATACAGGGCACCAGTTCCGGCGCGTCCGCGCACTGGCACGTGTGGAGATTGCCTTCCAGGTCGATGAAGATCGCCTCGCCCGGCGCCACATCCCGCTCGATCCGATAGCCCTGCACATCCAGGGCAACACTCTCGGACGCCACCATGTACTCGCGCCCGCGAGGCGTATCACGGCTACCAAAAACCAGCGGGCGGATGCCGAACGGATCGCGAAACGCGAACAATCCGTAGTTGGCAATCAGGCCCACCGCGGCATAGGCACCCCGGCAGCGGCGATGCACTCGCCGTACCGCCGAAAAAATATCCTCGGGGCGCGGCTGCAACTTACCCTGCAACTGCAATTCGTGCGCAAACACATTGAGCAGGATTTCAGAATCGGAATCGGTATTGACGTGGCGCAGATCGGATTTGAAAACATGGTTCAGCAGCTCGACCGAATTGGTCAGATTGCCGTTGTGGGCCAGGCAGATGCCGTAGGGCGAATTGACGTAGAACGGCTGCGCCAACGACGGCCCCGAGCTGCCGGCCGTCGGGTAGCGCACATGACCAACGCCGATCGGGCCGGTGAGCTGCGCCATGTGGTGTTCACGGAATACATCCCGCACCAGACCCACATCCTTGCGCTGACTCAATTGCCCGTCGCGACAGGTCATGATGCCGGCGGCATCCTGGCCGCGGTGCTGCAACATGGTCAACGCGTCGTAGATCTGGTACTGGACGTCGGTCTTGCCGACGATGCCAACGACGCCACACATAGCCGTACTCCGCTCAGCGAACCAGTTGCTGGAACCAATCAACCAGCATCCCTGCCAACTCGCGTGCTCTGCCCTCAAACGCCAAAAATTGCGGAATCAGGCTGGATTCCCGCCACCAGGCATCCTGCTTCACCGGTAGAACATTGGGGACGAAAACCAACGCCACCATCACCACGACCAGGCCGCGAGCGACGCCAAACAGCGAGCCAAGAAAACGGTCGGTGCCCGACAGTCCGGAAGCTCGGACCACGCGCGAAATAACGAAATTGATCAAGCCGAGTCCCAGCAGAACCGCCAGAAAAACGCCCAACCATGCGCTGATGAATCGCAGTGAAGGCGTTGCCATCACGCCTTCCAGCCAGTGCGCGACAGACCCGTGAAACATCATCGCTGAGGCGAAAGCCAAGCCCCAGGCAAGCAGGGAAAGTGCTTCACGGACAAATCCACGCACCAAGCTGATGAGCGCGGAAACCACGACCACTGCCACGATCATCCAGTCGGCGATATTCATGTCAGTCCGCCCGTGAACCGCGCCGGATTGTAGCAGACCGGGCTGTGCCCTTCCGGGCAGTCAGGATGCTCAGGGTACAAAGGGAACGATCATCGTCTTGACGCCGAATTTGCGTTGCAGCACCGCCTGTTCGGCAACCAGCGCTTCCCGCGTCATCTTGGGTCCGACAAAGACCCGGTGGGTGGCTTTGCCCCCCACGGTCGAAGTCTGCACAAACGCGCGATGCCCACCCTTGAGCAAACGGCCGCGCAGCTCATCGGCATTGATCTTGTCCTGAAAGGCGCCCGCCTGCAGCACCCAGGACGCCGGCAGACCCTCGGCATCAAGTCCGGGCTCTTCGGGTATGGACTGCGCCGAAACATCTGGCGTCGACGGGCTGTTTGCGTCAGTTGCCGAAGCATCGGTCGCGGCAGCGGCAGCGTCTGCCGCATCACGGCCCGGCGCGAGCTGAAAGAGCTGTGGCTCGCCTGGCGAATCGGATGCCCCTGACGTCGGCGCCGCAGGCACCTGCGGCTCGGTTGACGCGGGCTCCGGCAGCGGAGTCGGCTGAATCCTGGGCGCAGGCGGTAGCTGACTGCGGGTATCGATCTGGGTGTCGCCACCAAAATCCAGAACCAGCGGCAACACCACACTTGCAAGCGCCACCAACACCAGAAGGCCCAGAATGCGCTGCCGCAAGGCTTGGTTCATGGGCTGTAACCTCCTGAGGGCGCGTCATCATTCCGTAGCACAGCGAGCACCGGCGCCACGGTGTGAAAAGACCCGAATACGAGAATCACATCGTCCGGCCGGCTCGCACCCAGTGCTGCAGCAAAGGCTGCGGCGGGATTGGGGTGGCAAGCCGACATCGCCGACAGTCCCTGGCCAGTTGCCGCATTGTACAGCAGGCCCGCGACCTGGTTCGCCGTTGCGCCCCGCGCGACATCTGGCAACTCGCAGCAATGCCAGCTGGCAACTTCAGGC
This sequence comes from Gammaproteobacteria bacterium, assembly GCA_046566625.1. Lineage (GTDB taxonomy): Bacteria > Pseudomonadota > Gammaproteobacteria > Pseudomonadales > Porticoccaceae > JAGPUQ01. Next base: position 16,742 of record JBKHWK010000024.1, on the reverse strand, counting down.
ACCAGGGGAGCCAAGATGCCCTCGATATCCTTGTCGCCCAGCACCCCGACGACGGCATGTACCGCGCGCCCGGCGCCCCGATTCAGACGCCGCAGCCGCTCGGCGAGGAGTGCGGCGGCGGCCGGATTGTGGGCCACATCGAGCACCACTCGGCGCTCGTTCCAGGTGATTTCCTGAAAGCGTCCCGCGAGGCGAGTATCGGCGAACACGCGCGCCACCCGGCTCGCATCCGGGGTCAACCCGAGGCTAACGAGCGCCTGCACTGCGCAGGCGGCGCTGGCCAGCGGCAGCCGGGGCATCGGCAATTCGCGATAGTGCACCGACTGCCCGTCCGGGGTAGTGCAAACCAGCGCCAGATCGGCGTCGCCGCAGGACCAGGAAAAACCCTTGCCCCCGCCCTGGATCACGCGCGCACCGACGTCCGCCAAGGTCGCCAGCATCGCTGCGGGCGGCTCCTGATCGCCGCAAATCAGCGGCACGTTCGCGCGGGCAATGCCGGCTTTCTCGACGCCGATGGCAGCGCGGTCGAGACCCAGCCACGCCTGGTGATCCAGCGCTATGGATGTGATCACGGCCACATCGGGCGCGATGATATTGACCGCATCCAGGCGACCGCCCATCCCCACTTCGAGCAGCGCGACATCCACCCCTGCATCCGCGAGGATGAGGAAGGCCGCCAGCGTGCCGGTTTCGAAATAGGTCAGGCGGGTATCGCCGCGCGCCGCTTCAACCCGGGCGAAGGCATCGCACAGCACATCGTCGGTGACCGGCACCGCGTCGATGCGTACGCGTTCGTTGTAAGCGAGCAGATGGGGCGAGGTGTAGCTTCCAAAGCGCAGTCCTGCGGCCGCGAGCAGGGCTTCCAGGAGAGCGATGCACGAACCTTTCCCGTTGGTTCCCGCGACCGTGATCACGCGCGGCGCCGGTCGCGGCAAGTGCAGCCGCGCCGCTACCGCCGCGACGCGCTCAAGTCCCAGCTCGATGGCAACCGGATGGCGTGCTTCCAGCAGCGCCAGCCAGTCAGACAGGGTTCGCGGCGACGTGCTGGGGGGGAGTTCGGGAACTGTCATCCGCTTCCGGGCGCTCTGGTGAAGGCTTGCCGCCGAGCGTGGCGAGCAACCGGGCGATGGTGGCACGCAGCGCGGGGCGCGCCACGATCATGTCTATCGCGCCGTGTTCCAGCAGGAATTCGCTGCGCTGGAAGCCGGGCGGCAGCTTCTGACGGATGGTTTGTTCGATGATATTGGGTCCGGCGAATCCGGAGCGCGCGTCCGGCTCGGCGATATTGATATCGCCCAGCATGGCGAGGCTGGCGGATACGCCGCCGTACACCGGGTCGGTCATCACCGAAATATAGGGAACGCCGGCGGCCTTGAGGCGTTCGAGGATGGCGCTGGTCTTGGCCATCTGCATCAGCGAGATCAACGCTTCCTGCATCCGCGCGCCACCGGTGGCAGAGAAGCACACCAGGGGGATCCGTTCGTCGAGCGCCCGGCGCGCGGCACGCGTGAAGCGCTCGCCCACCGCGTAACCCATGGAGCCGCCCTGGAACTCGAATTCGAACGCCGTCGCAATGACCGGCAGCGCCAGCACCGTGCCCTTGATCGCAATCAGAGCGTCTTTCTCGCCGGTCTCCTTCTGAGCGGCGGCGAGCCGGTCGCGGTATTTCTTGATGTCGCGGAACTTGAGGCGATCGACAGGCAGGACATCCGTTGCCAGTTCTTCGCGGCCGTCGGGATCGAGAAAAATGTCGAGCCGGCGGCGTGCGCCGATGCGGATGTGGTGGTTGCACTTGGGACAGACGTCCAGGTTGCGTTCGAGCTCGGGCCGATACAGCGGTGCCGCGCACTTCGGACAGGGCACCCACACCCCTTCCGGAACGCTGCGGGCCTGGTCGCGGCCCTGAGTTTTCAGGCCTGATGGCCGTATCTTGCTCAGCCAGCTCATGGTCTCGTCACCGTCTGATCACCTCGTCCTCGCCGTGCTGCGGCATCCTACAGACGCGCGCGCCGGTGTCAACGCGATGCCGCCTTCGCGGCCACAATGAAATCCCGCATCAAGCGCGAGTCCTTGATCCCGGGCGCGGTCTCGACGCCGCTGCTGACATCCACGGCATAGGGGCGCACCTGACGCACAGCGGCAGCGACATTCGCCGGAGCCAGGCCGCCGGCCAGAATCAAAGGCCGCTGGCCCAGCGCCGGGAGCCGCGACCAGTCGAAGCCGGCTCCGGTGCCTCCGGCAACCAGTGGATCCCAGGCGTCGAACAACAGGCCCGCCGCAGCGGGATAGCTCGCCGAGGCGGCGGCCGCATCCAGCCCGGGCGCCATGCGCAGTGCCTTGATATAGGGAACGCCGAACTGCGCGCAATAATCCGGCGTCTCACTGCCGTGCAACTGCAACAGATGGACGCCGGTGTCCGCCAGCACCTCCCGCACCCGCTCCGGCGCGGCATCGACAAAGAGTCCGACCGTGGTAACGAAAGGACCGACGATGCGCACGATCGACGCCGCCATCGCCAGGGACACGCAGCGCGGGCTCGCCGGGTGGAACACCAGCCCGATGGCGTCGGCACCCGCATCCGCTGCCGCCTGCGCATCGGCCTCGCGCGTAATCCCGCAGATCTTGATCCGGGTCACCAGTGCGCCTCCCGACGCTGCGCCAACACGTTCACCTGTGACAATAGCGCCGTACCCGCCACAAAGCACGGTCCGCCAACCAGGGCCGGGACCGCGAAGCGCGGCGGATAGTGCACGCCGACCAGATAAAGACCCGTCGGCGCCGCCGTCGCCTCGCCGGCGGAACGATCGCGGGATGCGAGCAGTTCGGCAATCCACTGTGGCGGGCGTTCGCCGCGCCCCACCGCGCACAAGGCGCCAACGATATTGCGCACCATGTGCAGCAAAAATGCGTTCGCCGTGATTTCGATAATGACGAATTGCGCTTGCGACCACAAATGCAGCGCGATCAGATTGCGCCTGGGTGATTGCGATTGACAGCCCGCGCCGCGAAACGCGCTGAAATCGCGCTCGCCAAGCAGTAATTGTCCGGCCGCTTCCATGGCGCGCACGTCCAGCGGTCGGCGCTCCCGGCCAACCTGATCGCGCAGCAACGCCGGATCGCGTTCGGAGTTATGAATGACGTAGCGGTACGTCCGTGCCAGGGCGCTGAAACGCGCGTGAAAACCCGCATCGACGTCCTGCGCCCACTGCAATCGAATGGAACGGGGAAGCTGCGTATTGGCACCGAGCAGCCAGTTGCGCGCCGTGCGTCGTGCGCCGGTGTCGAAGTGAATTACCTGGGCAGTGGCGTGAACCCCGGTATCGGTGCGCCCGGCACAGGACACCGTGACCGGCTCGTCGGCAATCCGGGACAGCGCGGTTTCGACTTCCTGCTGCACACTGGCGCAGTGCGCCTGGCGCTGCCAGCCGCAAAAGCGGCTGCCGTCGTATTCGACCACGGCGGCCACCCGGCGCAGACCCTCGGGCAACTCGCACCCCTTAGGAACCCGGCAGTTACCACGGTACTCCCAGGAGGTCGGCGCACTCACGCGTTACCCGAGTCTGGCGAGCAACTGCCGTGCGGATTCTTTCTGCGCCTCATCGCCACCCTGAAGCACATAATCGAGGATTTCCCGCGCGCCTTCCGCGTCTCCCATATCGACATAGGCTTCCGCCAGTTCGATCTGGGTGGCCATTTCCTGCCCGGGCTCGAACAGATCCAGATCGCCATCCAAGGATGTGACCTGCCAGGACTCGGCGGTCGCTGCGACCGGCGGTTCGACAAGCGCCTCGGCCGAATTCGTCAGCTCGTTGTCCGGTAAGTCGCTGTCCAGCAAGTCGTTGTCCAGCAAGTCAAAGTCAAAATCTTCGAGCTCATCGGACACTTCCGGCTGCGTCCGGGTCTCTGTTGCGACGGTCGGTGGTGCCTCTGGCATGTCCAGATCGAGATCGAGATCCAGATCGAAATCCAGATTTTCGGACGCTCCACCCTCTACCAGAGCAACGTCAACCGGATTCGCTGCGGCTGCGGCGACGGCGACCGGTGCGGTTGGAGCCGAAACCACGGGGGTCGGCGCCTCCTCAGGTTCCTGCAATTCCCGCCGCAGTGCGTTGGCGGACTCGGTGGCACCAGGATCATTGAGGGCCTCAAGCTTCGGAAGAGCCGCCTCGAAGCCGAGGCGGTCGCCTTGTTGTGCCAAGAGCCCCAGCATCTTGAGATGCAATCCGGAATGCCTTGGATAACGCGCCAAAGCTCCGGTCAGCAGTTCGCTCGCCTGCTGTTCGTTACCAAACGACAGGCAGACATCGACCTCTTCCAGAATCTGGTCCGGACCTTCGTTGAAGCTGGCCTCCGTCGGCAACAAATCCTCGTGGTCGAGGGCAACGGGCGCCGTCAGATCCCGGTCAAACGCGGCGGGACGCGGCCCCTTGGCTTCAAGCTCCTCACTCGGCAGCCGCAGTCCCTGCTGCTGTGTGGCACGACCACGCAAGGCCGCAACACCCATGACTACCAGCAGCAGTATTCCAGTGAGGCCCAGCGCCGGCACCAGCCAGGGACGCAGTTTGGCGACAACATCCAGAGGACTTTCGTCGGCGGGCGGAGCCGCGGGAATAGCGGGAGCCGCGGGCGCGACCGCATCACCACTACCTGCGGTAACTGTCTCGGGTGCGGCAGCACTTGCATCCGGCGCAGACGATGCCTGAGCCGCGTCATCGGCCTGGCCGGCAAGCGTGCTTGGTTCGGCACTTGTCGCCGACTCGGCCGGTGCGCCGGACAACGGCGCTTCCGCGACCGGCGTCACCGCGCCCGCCTCGACCGTATCTGCTGGTTTCCCGGCATCGGCGGCGGCATCCGACGTCTGCTGTGTACCGCCTTTTTGCAACGCTGCCAGCGTCGGATCGCTGATTTCAACGAGGCGGGACGTGGCTTTCAGCTGTTCTTCGAGGCTCGCAACCCGCGCTCTCAGTTCGGCGTTTTCACGTTCGACCCGGTCTTTTTCTTCCAGGGCTGAACCGATATCGGTGCGCGCTGCATCCGCCGCACCGCCGGACTCCCGGTCACCGCCGCCCATCGCAGCAGCACCGGCATCGGCGCTGCTGGCGCCGCCGGCAAGACGCAGCTCACCGTTTTCACTGCCGGGACTCGATTTCTCAGCGGTCCTGGCCCGCGATTCGATCACGCGATCGGCAACTGGTTGGGCGGCTTGCAATTGCTGCTTGGCGAAGCCTTGGTCGACTGCGGCCATGGTTGCGGCATCGGGCAGGTTCAGCACCGCGTCGCGCCGGATCAGATTGGGATTTGAGCGAATGAATGCGTCGGGATTGGCCGCCCGTATCGCCTGCATCGCCTGCTGTACGGTGACGCCCCGGGGCTGATTGCGCGCCGCGATTCCCCACAGTGTATCGCCAGCCTGCACCCGGTAGCTGCCGTCCGCCGGCGTCGATGGTCGCGCCGCGCCACGCGCTGGCACTCGCCGCTGGGGCGGCTCAGACGCAGGGGCTTCGGAGCGAGGACTAGCTGCCGCGGTGGGTGGCACCGCGGCAGCAGTCTTTCCCGCAGGCGGTACTCCCGCAAAGGTAGGCAGATCCAGGAGCAGTGTGTATTCGCGGAGCAAGCGGCCAGAGGTCCAGCGCAATTCCAGCAGGAAATTGAGGTAGGGCTCCTTCATTGGCCGCTGGGAAGACACCCGGATCACCGGCTTGCCAGGGCTCGACAAGTCAACCTTGAAGCGGAGATCAGCGAGCTGAAACTCGCGTTCGACTCCTGCGCGGTCAAAATCGTCCGGCGACGCCAACTTTGTCACTATTTGCGATTCGTTGAGGTCTCCTATGCCGAGCAGAGCAATCTCGGCGCGCAGCGGCTCATTCATCGCCGACTGCAGCGTGATTTCCCCCAAACCAACCGCCGAGGCCCACTGCGCCGCCAACAGGGCCAACAGTCCCAGGGAGTATCTTGATATCCGTGAAGCCATGTTCGTACCTTCCTGCAGTTGTCCCATCGTCCCAAGAGCAATCAGCTTGGCAGCTTGTTGAAACACTGCTGCGGCAGCTATCTGCTTCGTTGCGTGCCGCGGTCCGCGCATCTGGCCACCTCGCGACGTTTCTCAACAAGCGGCCAGCTGTTGAATATTTACACCAAAATCGCTCGCTAACCAGATATTAGTTATCGTAATTCCAGCTCGGGCAGTTTACGCCCACAAAAAGCTGCCGAAAACAGATCAAGGTCTCAAATTCGGTCCGAGGGCGAGCTCGCGCACCAATCCGGTTCGCTACCGCACCAGCCGTAGCATCCGCCGCAACGGCTCCGCCGCGCCCCAGAGCAACTGGTCGCCAACCGTAAACGCGCTCAGATACTCCCCGCCCATGGCGAGCTTGCGCAGGCGACCCACGGGGATTTCCAGCTTCCCGGTAACCGCCGCCGGCGTCAATGCGCGCAGGCTATCCTCCCGGTGGTTGGGTACGACGCGCACCCAGTCGTTGGCCACCGCGATCAGCGCTTCAATCTCTGGGAGGGGCAGGTCGCGGGTCAGCTTGATGGTCAGCGCCTGGCTATGGCAACGCATGGCACCGACGCGGACGCAGAGTCCGTCGATGGGCACCGGATGGTCCTGACGACCGAGAATCTTGTTGGCCTCGGCGCCCCCTTTCCATTCCTCGCGACTTTGGCCGCCATCGAGCTCGACGTCGATCCAGGGCAACAGGCTACCGGCAAGCGGGTGACCGAACTCCGCTATCGGAAATCCGGGTGCGCGCAATGCTTCGGTCACGCGGCGGTCGATTTCGATGATGGAGCTGGCGGGATCGGCCAGCAAATCCAGCACTGCATCGTGTGCCGCGCCCATCTGGGCCAGCAGTTCGCGCATATTGGGCGCGCCGGCACCGGATGCCGCCTGATAGGTCATGGCGGACACCCATTCCACCAGCCCGGCCTGGAACAGGCCGCCCAGGCCCATCAGCATCAGGCTGACGGTGCAGTTGCCGCCAACAAACACGCGCCGGCCCGCGTCCAGCGCTCGTTCGATCACCGCACCGTTAACTGGATCCAGCACGATGACTGCGTCATCGTTCATGCGCAATGCGGATGCCGCATCGATCCAGTAGCCTTTCCAGCCAGTCGCCTGCAAGCGGGGAAACACCGCCTTGGTGTAGTCGCCGCCCTGGCAGGTCACGATGACATCCATGGCATGCAATTGGTCGATATCCATGGCGTCGAGCAGCGTGGTTCGGCCCTGGCCGACGTCCGGCCCCGGTTGTCCCGCCTGGGAGGTAGTAAAGAAGTGGGGCCGGACCGTGGCGAAATCGCCCGCCTCGGCCATGCGCGCCATCAGCACCGAGCCGACCATCCCACGCCAACCAACAAAACCTATATTTTTCATTAAATTAAACCTTCTTTGATAACTACTACATTAATTATAAAACGCGCCGATGCGGTAGCCGATCGGTCACTCAGCGAGAAGCCCAAAGCACCAGAACATCGGCACTGAAGGAGCCATCGGCTTCGATCGCAAAGTAGTCGCGCACCTCACGACTGGCCCCATCCTGCAGCGCGCGGATCGCGATCCGCAGCGACTCCGGAGTCCGCATGCGCTCCACCCAGGACGCAAACTCAAGCGGCAGGCGCGAGAGCGCGTGCCGCTCGGGCTTGAGGCCCGCCTGCGCAACCAATTGCAGCCATTCCACCGGGGTGTAATCGCGCACATGGCTGGGATCGCGCAATACCTCGACCGTCTGGAGATGGGTGTCGAGCAACGGTCTGGGAGCGCCGGCAATATCCACGAACGCCGCGCGCCCGCCCGGCTTCAGCACCTGGCGCACTTCTCGCAGCGCACCGCCCAGATCGCTCCAGTGGTGCGCGGAATAGCGGCTGAACACCAGATCGAACTGCCGGTCCGGAAACGGCAAATGTTCCGCAGCACCCTGGGTAGTGGTGATGTTGCCGAGACCGCGCTCCCGGGCCGTAGCTGCGACGATGGCAAGCATTTCCGGGGCCAGATCGTAGGCCACGACCGCGCCGGCAAGGGGCGCCACCTGATAGCTGACATGACCGGCACCGCAACCCAGGTCCAGCACGCGCGCGTCCGGACAGGCCGCGACGGCTTCGCGCAGTTCGGCAAACTCGGGGCCCTGGGCGTGTACGGCACTGCTCAGATAGGCACTGGCCTGAGCGCCGAATTGACGGCGCACCGCATCGGCGTGACTTTGATCACTCATGCCAATCCCCGCCCGTCAGTCACTGATCAACCCGCGCCAAACAGCCAGGGATGCGCAGCGCGGTGGCGCGCCTCGAATGCCAGGATCTGGTCGCCGTGCGCCAACGTCAGGCCGATTTCGTCCAGGCCTTCCAGCAGGCAATGCTTGCGGAATTCGTCCACCGCGAAGTGATAGGTGCCACCGTCGGGCCGGGTAACCGTCTGGCTGGCGAGGTCAATGGTCAGTCGATAACCCTCGGCGAATGCGGCTTGTCGAAAGAGATCATCTACGTCTTCATCAGATAAAACAATGGGTAACAAGCCATTTTTAAAGCAGTTGTTATAAAAAATATCGGCGTAGCTGGCGGCGATCACGACGCGAAACCCGTATTCCTCCAACGCCCAGGGAGCATGCTCGCGGGACGAGCCACAGCCGAAGTTCTCCCGCGCTAGCAACACGCTGGCACCCTGATAGCGGGGCTGATTGAGCACAAAATCCGGATTGAGCGGGCGCCCGGTGTTGTCCCTGCCAGGCTCCCCCACATCCAGATAGCGCCACTCGTCGAACAGATTGGGGCCAAAGCCGGTACGTTGGATCGACTTCAGAAACTGCTTGGGAATGATCTGGTCAGTATCCACATTGGCACGATCCAGGGGCGCGACCAGCCCCTGATGCCGGGTAAAAGCTTTCATGCCGGTTTCTCCTGCTCAAGCAATTTCCGGACATCGACGAAATGCCCGCACACTGCGGCCGCTGCCGCCATCGCCGGACTCACCAGATGGGTGCGGCCACCGGCGCCCTGCCGGCCTTCGAAGTTGCGGTTCGATGTGGAGGCACAATGCTCCCCGGCTTCCAGACGATCCGCATTCATGGCCAGACACATGGAGCAGCCGGGCTCGCGCCACTCGAATCCGGCTTCGATGAAGATCTTGTCGAGGCCTTCCTGTTCGGCCTGGGCCTTGACCGGCCCGGAGCCCGGCACGACCAGCGCCTGCTTGACGGTCGCAGCCACCTTACGGCCCTTCGCAACGGCCGCGGCGGCGCGCAGATCCTCAATCCGCGAATTGGTGCAGGACCCGATGAAAATGCGATCCAGCCGGATGTCGGTGATCGCCTGATTGGAGACGAGCCCCATGTACTTGAGGGCGCGCTCGATGGAATCCCGTTTGGTCGGGTCCGGCTCGACTGTCGGGTCCGGCACGCGGGCATCCACCGCCACCACCATTTCCGGCGAAGTGCCCCAGCTCACCTGGGGCCTGATGTCTTCCGCGCGCAACTCGACCACTTTGTCGAAGACGGCATCGGGATCGGAATGCAGTTGCTGCCAGTTCGCCACCGCCTGCTCCCACTGCGCATCCCGGGGCGCGAAGAGACGTCCTTTGACATAGTCGATGGTCTTGGCGTCGACCGCGACCAGACCCACCCGGGCGCCGGCTTCGATCGCCATGTTGCAGAGCGTCATGCGGCCCTCCATGGACAGCGCGCGAATCGCGCTGCCCGCGAATTCGAGCGCATAGCCGGTACCGCCGGCGGTGCCGATGGTGCCGATCACCGCCAGTGCGATGTCCTTGGCGGTGACGCCCGGCGCCAGATCGCCTTCCACCCGCACCTGCAAATTCTTCATTTTCTGGGCGATCAGGCACTGGGTGGCGAGCACATGCTCGACTTCCGAGGTGCCGATGCCGTGCGCCAGCGCGCCGAAGGCGCCGTGGGTGGACGTATGAGAATCACCGCACACCACCGTCATGCCCGGCAGGGTCGCGCCCTGCTCCGGCCCGATGACATGCACGATGCCCTGCCGCGCGTCGTGCATCCCAAACTGCAAAATGCCGTAGCGCGCGCAGTTGTCGTCCAGCGTCTGCACCTGGATGCGCGAAACCTCATCGGCGATGGCCGCGATGCCGCCGCGCCGCTCGACACTGGTGGTGGGCACATTGTGATCCGGCGTGGCCAGATTGGCGTCGATGCGCCAGGGCTCGCGCCCGGCTAGCCGCAAACCCTCGAACGCCTGCGGCGAAGTCACTTCGTGGAGCAGATGGCGGTCGATGTAGAGCAGCGCCGAGCCATCGTCGTTCTGCCGCACCAGATGGGATTCCCAGAGCTTGTCGTACAGGGTTTTGCCGGCCATCGCCGCATCCGCCGTGTGGGTCGAAAAAGAGGCCGAAAGTCTAGCGATCCCCGGCCTATAAAACAAATTCATGACCCTGGTGGTTGCGACTTCACCGTAGAATTCTCGGCCTTCGCTCCGCGGCAGCTCCGCAGGGACGTATTCCGTAACAGCCCAATGACGTTGAGGCCCCAGCCCGCATGAGCAAGCCGCCCGACCGCCTCGCTCCGGCGGCCGTCATCTGGCGTGACGGCGTCCTGCGCTCGCTTCACTTCGAGGACATCTACCATTCTCCCGTCGATGGCCTGGGCGAGACCCAGCATGTGTTCATTGCCGGCAACCAGCTACCGGAACGCTGGCAGGCGTTGCGCCGAGGCGAGGGATTTGTCATCGCTGAAACCGGGTTCGGCAGCGGACTCAACTTTCTTGTCGCCGGCAGCCTGTGGCTCGCCAGCGCGCCGAAAACGGCGGTGCTGCACTACGTCTCGGTAGAAAAACACCCACTGGCGCGCGGTGATTTCGAGTGCGCCCTGGCGCAATGGCCCGCCTTCGCGGCGCTGGCCACGGAACTCGCCCGGGACTATCCGCCGCCGGTTGCCGGCTGCCATCGCCTGGTGCTTGCCGGCGGGCGGATACAGCTCACGCTGCTGTTGGGCGATGCCGTCGCCATGCTGAATCAGCTGCGCGCCTTGGATCACCCGGCCGTGCACCACTGCACCGCGCCCACCATCGATGCCTGGTTTCTCGACGGCTTCGCGCCGGCCCGCAACCCGGAGATGTGGAGCCCGGCGTTGTTCGCGCAACTCGCCGCACTCAGCCACGCCGGCACCAGCTTTGCGACCTTCACGGCCGCCGGTACGGTGCGCCGCGGCCTGGCAGACGCCGGCTTTGCGGTCGACAAGGCTGCGGGCTACGGCAGCAAGCGGGACATGCTGCGCGGCAAATTCGCGGCCCTATCCTCGGTTTCCGATCCTGTGCCCACCCCCATGCACACAGGATCGACTCGGGCATCGAGCGCGCGACGGTACGCGCCTGCGCCCTGGCATCTGGGCGCCGCAGAGTACGGCACCGCGCCGGGAACAGCGGCCGTCATCGGCGCCGGCATCGCGGGCTGCACCAGCGCCCGCGCACTGGCGGAGCGCGGCTGGCAGGTGACCCTGTACGATCGCACCGCCATCGCCGCTGGCGCCTCGGGCAATCCCCAGGGCGTGCTCTATCCGCGCCTGACGGCGGAGCCCTCCGCCTTCGGTGCCATCAATCTGGCCGCCCTGCTCTTTGCTCAGAACTATTACCGGGACTTCTGGCGGGACGGACTTGGCGACCGCTGCGGTGTCTTGCTGCTGCCGGAAACGGCGGCCCACGCGGAACAACTGCGCCGGATTGCCGCACACCATCCCGCTGAAATCGCGCGCCTCGTCGAGGCACCACAAGTCTCCGCCATCGCGGGAATACCGCTTGCCGCGGACTGTGGTTTGCTGCTGCCGGAGCTCGGATGGGTAGATCCGGTGGCGACCTGCCGGCGTCTGGCCGAACATGCCCGCATCACGGTCCGTTGCGCGGATATCGTCGCATTCGCCCGAGACGGCACCCGGGGCTGGCAACTGGGCGATGCCAGCGGCGCGACCTCCGGCCCCCATGACGTCGTGGTGCTCGCCAACGCCACCGAGCTGGCCCGCTTCGAGCAGACCCGGCATTTACCGCTCAAAGCCATTCACGGCCAGATCAGCGTCAGCCCGGCAACACCGGCGAGCGCAAGACTTCGCACCGTGATCTGCGGGGCGGGTTATCTCGGCCCCGCGGCCGACGGCCGGCACACGTTCGGCGCAACCTACGATCTGTCAGCGGTCCACCTCGAGGTGAGCAGCGACGGACACCGCGAGAACCTGGCCAAGCTCGATGCCACCGATCCCCGCCTCGCCGAAATCCTGGGTGCGCCCGACCCGGCGCTACTCTCCGGCCGTGCCGGGCTGCGCTGCGTTACCCCGGACTACCTGCCGCTGGCAGGGCCGGCGCCCATCGAACACCTGATGCTGGAGACCTTCGCACCGCTGCGTCGCGACGCCCGCGCCGACATCCCTCACCCCGGCAGCTACTGGCCCGGATTGTTCATCCACGGTGGCCACGGCTCGCGCGGCCTCAGCCACGCGCCCCTGTGCGCCGCCTTGCTGGCGGACCTGATCGAAGGCCGGCCACGACCGCTGGCGCGGGAACTGGTGATCGCGCTCAATCCCGCACGCTTTTTGATCCGCGCCCTCAAGCGAGGTAAGCGTTGAGCCTGAGCGGCGCCGGACGGCCAATTCAGATCGGCGTTATCCCCCGCCGTTTGAAGGGATGCCCTGGGCGGCGCTCGCGCGCCATGTCGAGTGCCTGAATCAGGATTCGACGGGTGTCCCCGGGCTCGATGACATCGTCCACCAGTGCCGCTTCGGCGGCGGGCAGGATGCCGATCTTGGCGCGGAATTCCTCGATCAGCTCCTGTTTGCGCTGCTCGCCGTCCTCCTGTTGCGCGAGCTGCTTGCCGAACAGGACCTGCACCGCGTCGTCGGGCGAGATGGCGCTGAACGATGCCAGCGGCCAGGCCACCAGCAGATCGGGGCGCATGCCCAGGCTGTTCATCCCGTAGTGCGCGAGACCGAACGCCTTGCGCATCATCACCGTCATGCGCGGAACGGTGGCGTGCTCGATTTCGTACAGCATGCGGGTGGACCAGCGGATGATGCCGTCTTCCTCCGACTGCGGCCCCGGGTAATAGCCCGGAATGTCTTGCAGAAAAATCAGCGCAAAGCCGTACACATCGCAAAAATTGATGAAGCGACAGATTTTCTGACAGGCTTTTACATCCAGCGTGCCGGACATCTGGTTGGGCTGGTTGGCGATGATGCCGACCGCGCGGCCATCCAGATGCGCGAGCGCGGTCACCACGTTGGGCGCAAAGCGCGGTTTGAATTCAAAACAGGCGCCATCGTCCACCAGAATGCGCACAACTTTTTTGACATCGTACGCAAAACGCAAATCGGACGGCACCACGTCCAGCAACTCGTCGCAACGACGGTCGGGCCGGTCGCGAGTGGGCCGGCGCGGTGCCGGCTGGTTGCAGTTGTCGGGAATGTAGGCCAGAAACTCCTTGATGCTGGCGATGCATTCGCGGTCGTCCTCCACCAGCAGATCGGCCATGCCCGAACGCTCGACGTGTTTTTTCGCGCTGCCCAGTTCCTCCAGGGTGGTGTCGATGCCCATCTTGGTGCGCAGCAGCTGTGGCCCCGCAATCATCATGCAGGCGTTGCGCGTCATGGGCACGAAATCACCGATGGCGGAGAGATTGGCGTGGCCACCGACGCAGAGTCCCATCACCGCCACCACGATCGGAACATAGCCGCTCAGCGCCGCCAGATTCGAGAACTGCGGATTGTCGTAGGCGCCCTGGGAGCTGACCTCTTCTTCAAGCCGCGCGCCTGTGCCTTCGGTGAGGATGACCAGCGGAAACCCGTGATCCAGCACCATCCGCTTCAGGCGGGTAAATTTCCATTCGCACACCTTGCCCATGGAGCCGCCACGAAATTCCATGTCGTAGGCCGCGACCGCGACCCGGCGCCCATTGACCTTGCCGTAGCCGACCACGATACCGTCGCGGGGCGTAGCGCCCGGTTTGGTGTCGCGGGCGAGCTCGCTTTCCCGCGCCAGCGGCGCCAGCTCCAGGAAAGTGCCCGCATCGAACAGCAGATCGACGCGCTCGCGGGCAGACAGCTGACCGCGGGCGTGGCGGCGCGAATAGTCGATGGCGGCCAGCGCCTGCTTGCGCTCGGCAAAGGGCTTCATGGCCTCGGTCAGGCTCTTGCCGTCGCTCATATGGTCCTCGGGCTGTCCTTGGGGGATGGGCCGCCGCATTCCATCGTAACGACGGAACCTCGCAAGGCGGCGCGGGAATCGAAGTGGCGCGGGAATGTAGCCCGAATCCGCAGCCGCCTCAAGGCGACCCAAAACCCCGCAGACAACCTGGCGAGTGATCAATCGACGGCAGCACGCAGCGCCCGGGCTGCGGCCACCATGGCGACCAGCGCGGGCCGCACCTCATCCCAGGAGCGGGTCTTGAGGCCGCAGTCCGGATTCACCCACAGCCGCTCGGCGGGTACCCGGGCACGGGCGCGGCGCAGACGATCCAGGATTTCGGCCGCCTGCGGCACATTGGGCGAGTGAATGTCGTAGACGCCGGGGCCGATTTCGTTGGGGTAGGCGAAATCCCGAAAGGCATCCAGCAGCCGATCGTCCGAGCGCGCGCTCTCGATGGTGGTGACGTCGGCGTCCATGGCGGCCACCGCGCCGATGATGTCGTTGAAGTCCGAATAGCACATGTGGGTGTGGATCTGGGTGGCGTCACCGACGCCGGTGGACGCGATGCGAAACGCGCGCACCGCCCAGTCGAGGTATTCGCCCCAGTCCGCGTGGCGCAGCGGCAAGCCTTCGCGCAGCGCGGCCTCGTCGATCTGGATGATGGCGATGCCGGCGGCTTCCAGATCCTGCACCTCATCGCGGATCGCGAGCGCAAGCTGGAGACAGGTGGCGGCGCGCGGCTGATCGTCGCGCACGAAGGACCAGTTGAGCAGGGTCACCGGGCCGGTGAGCATACCTTTTACGGGTTTGTCGGTGAGGGTTTGGGCATACCGGATCCATGCCACGGTCATCGCTACGGGGCGCGCGACATCACCCAGGATGATGGGCGGCTTCACGCAGCGGGAGCCGTAGGACTGCACCCAGCCGTTGCCGGAGAACACGAAGCCGTCGAGCTGTTCGCCGAAGTATTCCACCATGTCGTTGCGCTCGGCTTCTCCGTGCACCAGCACATCAAGGCCGAGCGCTTCCTGCTCGCGGACGGCGTGGGCGATCTCGGCGCGGATGAAATCCTCGTATTCGGGTTCAGGAATCGCTCCGGCCCGCCAGCGGCTGCGCGCCTGGCGAATGGCGGCGGTCTGGGGAAACGATCCGATGGTGGTGGTGGGAAACAGCGGGAGTTGCAGCCGTTCCCGCTGCGCGCCGATGCGCTCCGCGTAGGCGCGTGCTCGATGCTCATCGGCGTCCCTGAGCGCGGCCACCCGCGCCGTCACCCCAGGGCGATGAACCCGGGGCGAGGCGTGCCGGCTCACCAGCGCGCGGCGGCTGTCCTCGAAGGCTTCCACTGTCGCCGCACTCTCGCCCGCCAGGGCGCGGCGTAACAGTGCTATCTCATTGAGTTTTTGCGTGGCGAAGGCAAACCAGGGAATCACATCCTGCGGCAAGCGATCGTCACCGCTCACATCGACGGGAACATGCAGCAACGAACAGGACGGCGCCAGCCACAGTCGGCCCTCGCGTCGCGCCAGCACGCGCTGCAACCGGGCCAGCGCCACATCGAGATCGGTGCGCCAGATATTGCGGCCATCGACGATCCCCACCGAGAGCACGCGCCCGGACGGCAACTGCTCTGCGACCGCTTCGAGTTCATCCGCGGCGCGCACGGCATCGACGTGCAAGCCCGCCACCGGCAGCGCGCAGGCCAGCGCCAGATTGTCGGCCAGCGGTCCGAAATAAGTAGCGAGCAGCACCGAGACACCGCTATCGGCGAGCGCGGCGTAGACCTCGGCAAAGGCCGCCTGCCAGGACACGGGCAGGTCGAGCGCGAGGATCGGCTCGTCGATCTGCACCCAGTCCACACCCTGGGCGGCGAGCCGCACGAGTATCTGCCGATACGCCCCGAGCAATCCCGGCAACAGCTCCAGGCGGTCGTCGCACTCACTCGCCGGTCGCGCCAGCCACAGCCAGGTCAGCGGCCCCAGCAGCACCGGCTTGGCTCGCAGGCCCAGCGCTTGCGCCTCGGCGACCTGGTCGAACAGGCGGGTGCCGGAGAGCCGGAACTCCTGCCCGGCGCTCAGCTCGGGGACCAGATAGTGGTAGTTGGTATCGAACCACTTGGTCATCTCGCAGGCCGGGGCGGGACTGCCGCTGGGCGCGCGGCCCCGCGCCAGGCGGAAGTAGAGATCGAGATCCACCGCGCCGCCGTCCCAGCCGAAGCGCGCCGGAATCACGCCCAGCAGAGCGGTCAGGTCCAGCACCTGGTCGTACCAGGAAAAATCCCCCACCGGCACCAGATCCAGGCCGGCGGCACGTTGCAGTTCCCAGTGCCGACGGCGCAGCTCGCGCCCGCGCAGCTCGAGTTCGCTCTGATCGAGATCCCCGCGCCAATAGGCTTCGAGCGCCCATTTCAGCTCGCGGCTGCGGCCGATGCGGGGAAAACCCAGGTTGTGGGCACAGATTGTCGGCAAGGCGTCCATGTGTCGTCTCGGATTGAATCAGGACGATCATTCTATTTTTGCCGACTATTCCATAAAATCTCACGTCTCTATCAACTAACATGATTATTGCTCAACATGATCGAACGCCGACACCTGCGCAACCTGCTCGCCATGGCCGACACC
>JBKHWK010000023.1:0-21603 GCA_046566625.1 Gammaproteobacteria bacterium | reverse complement strand
GATGGCGCTGGCGGCCCCGCCGAGACAGAGGACCAGATTGGCGCCGACATTGAGGGCCGCGAGCAGCGGCTGGCCATTCTGCCACAGCCCCAGGCTGTCCAGCGCAAAGGCCGAGAAGGTCGTGAAGGCGCCCAGCACGCCGATCATCAGGAACTCGCGCCACGGCGGCGCGAGCTGGGCACGCTCGACGATCAGCACATAGAACACGCCGACCAGCATGCAGCCCAGTACGTTGACCGCCAGGGTGGCAAAGGGGAAACGCCCGGCGCTCGCCGGCGCCAGCATAACGTTGATGCCGTAGCGGGCCAGTGCCCCGAGGACGCCGCCCGCCGCGACCGCCAGCCACGGCATCATCCGGCGTCGGTCCCGGCGTAGCGCTTGCGCGGCGCGCGCGCATTCAGTTCACGCAGATGCCGCAGCTTCTCGGCGATCTGGCGCTCCATGCCGCGCTCCCCGGGAAAATAATACTGTCGATCCCGCAGTGCTTCGGGGAAATAATTTTCGCCAGCGGCAAAGGCGTCGGTCTCGTCGTGTGCGTAGCGGTAGTCCGCGCCGTAATCGAGCTCTTTCATCAACCGGGTGGGCGCGTTGCGCAGATGCAGGGGCACGTCGTGGCTGGGTTGCGCGGCGATCTCCCGGCGCACCTGGTTGTAGGCGGTGTAAACCGCATTGCTCTTGGCGGCAACGGCCATGTAGATCACCGCCTGGGCAAGCGTCAACTCGCCTTCGGGACTGCCCAGACGTTCCTGCACATCCCAGGCGTCGAGGGCAATGCGCAGTGCGCGCGGATCGGCATTGCCGATGTCCTCGCTCGCCATGCGTACCACGCGCCGGGCGATATACAGCGGGTCGCAGCCGCCGTCCAGCATGCGCACCAGCCAGTACAGAGCCGCGTCCGGCGACGAACCGCGCACCGCTTTGTGAAGCGCGGAAATCTGGTCGTAGAAATATTCGCCGCCCTTGTCAAACCGCCGCGTTCCCGCAGCGGCCACTTCACGCACCAGCGCGGCGTCGATTGCGCCATCGCGCGCAAAATCGACCGCGATTTCCAGCAGATTGAGGGCCCGGCGGGCGTCGCCGTCACTGCTGGCAACCAACGCCGCGAGCGCGTCGTCACTGAGCGTGCAGGCGCCACCGAGACCCTGCACCGGGTCCGCGATGGCGCGCGCGATCACGGCTTCGACGTCGGCATCGGTGAGCGGCTTCAGGGTGTAGACGCGACAGCGGGAGAGCAGCGCGTTGTTCAACTCGAACGACGGATTCTCCGTGGTCGCACCGATCAGCACGATGGTGCCATCCTCGACATAGGGAAGAAACGCATCCTGTTGGCTCTTGTTGAAGCGATGCACCTCGTCCACGAACAGGATGGTGTCGCGCGCGCGCTCGGCGCGTTCGGCCTCTGCGCGGGCAATGGCGGCGCGGATTTCCTTGACGCCCGCCAGCACCGCGGACAGGGATTCGAAATGCGCATCGGCATTGGCGGCGATCAGTTTCGCCAGCGTGGTCTTGCCGGTGCCGGGCGGCCCCCAGAACACCATCGAATGAAGATGTCCCTGCACGATGGCGGCGCGCAGCGCCCTGCCCTCCGCGAGCAAATGGCTCTGCCCGGCGAATTCTGCCAACACCCGCGGACGCATCCGGTCGGCCAGCGGCCGGTAGCGGTCGCGGGCCGGTAGGGCTTCAGTCATCCTGAAACACGTCCACCCCGGGGGGAGGCATGAAGCGAAACAGCTTGGGATCGATGGGCTGGTTGAGCTCCACGTCGCGAAGCTTAATGACGGTGGTCTGGCCCAGGCTGTCAGTCATGATGATGGCGCGCGGCTCCGCACCGGCGAAAACCAGTTCGATGCGGGTGTAGACCGCATCTGTGGCGAGCGGGCGCAGCACAATCCGCATGCGGTTCGCTTCCGGCTTTTTAACGTCAAGGCTGCCCGCTTCCGCAAGCGCGCACACCTTGAATTCTTCGAGCAACTTGTCGCTGTCCCCGACCAACAACGCTGCGGGCGAGTTGTCGAGCTGGTGGTGCAGGGTTTTCACGGTGACCTGGGCGAGATCGGGATCATAGATCCAGATCCGGGTGCCATCCGCCACCACGGTCTGTTCGAACGGTGGTTCGGCGACCCAGTAGATGTGGCCAGGTTTGGCGAGCTGAATCAGTCCGGCGCTGGTTTGCAGTTCATGACCATCGGCCGCGGTCACCCGTTGTTCGAAATTGGCACTCAGGGTGCGCAGCGTCGCCAACCGGGGTTTCAGCGCCTGCTCGCCGGGCGGACACTCGCCTGCCTCGGTCGCACGCACCTCGGCCGCTTGCGCGACGGACCCGAGCAACGCCAACGCAACGAGCAGGCAACGACCATAGGCCGGGCGCACCACCATCATCCGTCGCGCTCCCGATTGGGCACCAGTAATTCGCGGCTGCCGTTGCTGTTCATCGGCGTCACCACGCCGGCCATTTCCATCGCTTCGATCAGGCGCGCGGCGCGGTTGTAGCCGATGCGCAGTTTGCGCTGTACCGACGAAATGGACGCGCGCCCGCTGCTGATCACGAACTCCACGGCTTCATCGTAGAGCGCGTCTGCCTCGCTGCCCTCGCTACCCGCGCCGTCGGCATCGCTGTAACCCGGCACCGCGATGCTGCCGGTGGCGGTTTCGTCGGTGATATCTTCCAGGTAAGCCGGCCGGCCGCGCCGCTTCCACTCCGCCACCACTTTGTGTACTTCATGATCGTCCACGAAGGCACCGTGCACCCGGATCGGCACCGAGGTTCCGGTGGGGAGATACAGCATGTCGCCGTGGCCGAGCAGTTGCTCGGCGCCGCCCTGATCGAGGATGGTCCGGGAGTCGATCTTGGATGAAACCTGGAACGCAATGCGGGTCGGCACATTGGCCTTGATCAGTCCCGTGATGACATCCACCGACGGGCGTTGAGTGGCCAGGATGAGGTGAATTCCCGCCGCCCTCGCCTTCTGGGCGATGCGGGCGATGAGCTGTTCGACCTTCTTGCCGACGATCATCATCATGTCGGCAAATTCGTCGATCACCACCACGATATAGGGCAGTGTGTTCAGCTCCGGCGCCTGCTCCGGATCGTGGTCAGTGGAGAACGGCTGATCCGGCCGCCAGCTGGGATCCCGCAGCGGTTCGCCCGCGGCGCGGCTGTCCTCGATCTTGCGGTTGTACCCGGCAAGATTGCGCACCCCGAGTTGCGCCATGAGGCGGTAGCGGCGTTCCATTTCCCCGACACACCAACGCAAGCCGCTGGCCGCGTCCTTCATGTCGGTGATGACCGGCGTCAACAGGTGGGGAATATCGTCATAGACCGAGAGCTCAAGCATTTTCGGATCCACGAGGATCAGCCGCACTTCTTCCGGAGTCGCCTTGAACAACAGGCTGAGCAGCATGGCGTTGACGCCCACCGACTTCCCGGAACCCGTGGTGCCCGCCACCAGCAGGTGCGGCATCCGCGCCAGATCGACAATCACCGGCACCCCGGAGATGTCTTCCCCGAGCGCCAGGCTCAGCGGAGAACGGGCGCTGTCGTAGGCCTCGGACTCCAGTACCTGGCGGAGATAGACGATCTCGCGGCTTTCGTTGGGAATCTCAATGCCCACCACGGACTTGCCCGGGATCACTTCGACGACCCGCACGCTCACCACGGCCAATGACCGCGCGAGATCCTTCGCCAGACCGGAAATGCGGCTCGCCTTGATACCGGCGGCGGGCTGGAGCTCGAAGCGGGTGATGACCGGCCCCGGCATTACTTCGACCACCTCGGCGCTGATTCCGAAATCCTGCAATTTGAGTTCAAGCTTGCGGGACATGGCTTCGAGCGCCGCCGCGGAGTAGCCGCCGCGATCACCCACAGGGGGTGCGTCCAGTAGGTCGATCGGCGGCAGGCCGGTCGCCTCGGCATCGCGAAACAGCGGCTGCTGACGCTCACGGACGACGCGCGCGCTGGGTTCGGGTTTCTCGGCCGGCGCCGCGATGATGGGTTCTTTACGCTGCGCGCGCACTTCCTTGCTGCGGCGCAGGGTTTTCTTGCGCTTCTCCACCGCTTCGGCAGCCTGCAGGGTTTCGCGGGTCAGATCCCTCCGCGCCTGGACCTTGTCACCCACGACGATCAGTCCTTGATAGGACAACCGTCCGAGCCCGTCCGCGACGGCAAGCCAGGAGAGATCGGTAACCACGGTGATCCCGAACAGCGACGCTCCCAGCAGCAGCAGCGTACTTCCCGTATAGCCGAAAACATTGCGTGCTGCGTCCGCAATGGTCGCCCCCAGAATGCCGCCGGCGCCAAAGGGCATGGCCCCGACATCCGCTGTGTACTGAAGATGAACCAGCGCACTACCCGCCACCATCACCAGGACAAACCCCACGAAACGCAGCAAAAACGTGAGGCGATCAAAGGTCCAGCCCGAGTCCTTGCGGGCGCGAAAGACCTGCCAGGCGCGCGTCGCCAGCAGGATCGGAAACAGCAGCGCGAACCAGCCGACCAGGGAGTATCCGACATCCGATAGCCAGGCGCCGAGCGGACCACCGAGATTGTGGTAGCCATCGCCGCCGCCGGTGCTGGACCAGCCGGGATCGAGCCGGTCATGGGATACCAGCGCCAGCAGCAGGTACAGCGCCACCAGCACCCAGCCGATAAAAGCTCCTTCCCGACGCACCAGCGCGCTGCGTTCGCGCACGGCATCCAGAATGCTCAGGGTCTGAGTTTTGCCTGCTCTAGGTCTCGCCAATGTTTTTCCCGGTGTCACACGCTGATCCAATGGCCGTTAGTGTAAAGCACCAAAGCCACCTGCCGGAGATCGGCACCGCCCGCCCGCCGCGCTCACCGGCCGGTTAATTGACTATCATGGGCGGGTTCACCCTCCCAAACCCTGCCCTCACGGCCCTCGCGTCACGGAAGTATTCCCATGCCAGAAATCCATCATCACCGCCTCATCATTCTCGGCTCCGGACCGGCGGGCTGGACCGCTGCGGTCTATGCCGCACGGGCCAATCTGGCGCCGGTGGTCATCACCGGGATTCAGCAGGGCGGGCAGCTCACCACCACCACCGACGTTGATAACTGGCCCGGTGATGCCGAAGGCGTGCAGGGGCCTGAGCTCATGCAGCGCATGCAAAAACATGCCGAACGTTTTGATGTTGAAACAATTATAGACCACATCGAAACCGTAGATTTACGCCAGCGGCCGTTCCGGTTGCAGGGCAGCCAGCACTACAGCTGCGATGCCCTGATCATCGCCACCGGCGCCTCGGCGCGCTACCTGGGATTGCCTTCAGAGCAGGCGTTCCAGGGCAAGGGCGTCAGTGCCTGCGCCACCTGCGACGGATTCTTCTACCGCGACCGCAAAGTCGCCGTGATCGGCGGCGGCAACACCGCCGTGGAGGAAGCGCTCTATCTGTCCAACCTCTGCGCCGAGGTAACCCTGGTGCATCGCCGCGATCAATTGCGCGCCGAGAAAATCATGCAGAAAAAGCTGTTCGAGCGCGCCGCGACCGGCAATGTCCGATTGCTGTGGAATCATCGTCTGGACGAAGTGCTGGGCGACGCCAGCGGCGTAACCGGGGTTCGCGTGCGGGAG
This sequence comes from Gammaproteobacteria bacterium, assembly GCA_046566625.1. Classification (GTDB taxonomy): domain Bacteria; phylum Pseudomonadota; class Gammaproteobacteria; order Pseudomonadales; family Porticoccaceae; genus JAGPUQ01. The sequence continues at coordinate 16,015 of JBKHWK010000023.1, read as the reverse complement.
ATGGGCACCGATCAGCCGCGCGATCTCGAGGTGGCGGGCGTCTTCATCGCCATCGGCCATTCTCCCAACACCGGAATTTTTGACGGGCAACTGGAAATGGCGAATGGCTATATCCGGGTCCAGGGCGGCCTGGATGGCAACGCCACCGCGACCAGCGTGCCGGGCGTCTTCGCTGCCGGGGACGTTGCCGACCACACCTACCGTCAAGCCGTGACATCGGCCGGAACCGGCTGCATGGCGGCGCTGGATGCGGAAAAATTCCTCGACCACAGCTGACCGCTCGTGCGACTGCCGCTGCTGGATCCGGACCTGCCAGTCTTTCCACCCCCGGAGCGTGCCGCCCGCGCACCCAACGGATTGCTGGCGGCAGGCGGCAATCTCGCCGTCGCCACCTTGCGCGACGCCTACCGACGCGGCATTTTCCCGTGGTTCGAGGCGGGCCAGCCGCTGCTGTGGTGGAGCCCTGACCCGCGCGCGGTCATCTTCCCGGACCAAATTCATGTCAGCCGTACCATGGCACGCGAGCTCCGCCGTGACCGGTACCGGATCACCAGCGACCAATGCTTCGGCGCTGTCATCCGGCGCTGCACAGCGCCACGCGGAGGACAGGCCGGCACCTGGATTCTGCCCGAGATGATCGCCGCCTACGAAGCACTGCATGCGGCGGGCGATGCCCACAGCGTGGAATGCTGGATCGATGGCGAACTCGCGGGCGGACTCTACGGCGTGGCCGTGGGCTCGATATTCTGTGGCGAATCCATGTTCAGCGGGCAGGCGAACGCCTCCAAGCTCGCGCTCATCCACCTCGCTCGCGGACTGTCGGTCGGTGGATTTACGCTCATCGACTGCCAGGTTGGCAATCCTCATCTGGAATCCATGGGCGCAACCGAGATCCCGCGCGCGGCATTCCTGGCGCATCTCGCGCAGGCCCGCGAACCGACCCTGCCTTGGCCGGCCAGCGCAATTTCGGCTATGGTTGGAAGCAACGCAGCTATAACGCCAGCGCCATGACCCGAGACATCAGTCCGGACCTGGATAAAATCCGGCTTTATCTTACCGAGCCGCATCCCTGCAGCTACCTGCCGGATCGCCAGGCCACCACGGCCTTCGTCGACCCCAAGGTCGTGATCGATGTCGAGCTGTACAACCGCCTGTCCGATCTGGGGTTTCGCCGCAGCGGGCGCTACGTCTACACACCCCGCTGCGCCAGCTGCAAGGCCTGCATTCCGATCCGCATCGACGCCACCGGTTTTTCACCCTCGCGCCCTCAGCGCAAGTGCCTCAGCCGCAACCAGGATGTAGCGGTCGCGCTCGCCAATGAAGTCGATGTCGACGAGCACTACCCGCTCTACGAAGCCTACATCAGCGCCCGTCACAAGGACGGCGATATGTACCCGCCGTCCCGCGCCCAATACCAGGATTTCATCGGACGCAACTGGCACTCCACCAACTTCCTCGAGTTTCGGATCCGGGGAAGGCTCGTCGGCTGCGCCGTGACCGACTGGCTGCACAACGGACTCTCGGCGATCTACACCTATTTCGATCCCGCGGAAGAACGCCGCAGCCTCGGCACCTTCGCCATACTCAAACAGCTTGAAACCGTGATCGAGCACGGTCGTCGTTATGTATATCTCGGCTTCTGGATTCGCGACTCGGCCAAAATGAATTACAAGATCCGCTACCGTCCCGCAGAGCTTTTCGTCAACGATCACTGGCTGCGGGTGAGTTGAGGCGCGGGCGGTTTTGCCAAGTGCGGGGCTTTGGGGCACAATGCGCCCGCATTTCACTCCAGCCCAGCCCGCTTTGCGCGGCACCAGACATCGGTCATATGGCGAAAGAAGAAGCGATTGAAATGGAAGGTGAGGTCGTAGACACCCTTCCCAACACCACTTTCCGCGTGAAGCTCGACAACGGACACATTGTCACGGCCCACATCTCGGGCAAGATGCGCAAGAACTACATCCGCATCCTCACGGGCGACAAGGTAAAGGTGGAATTGACTCCGTACGACCTGAGCAAGGCGCGCATCACTTACCGCGCGCGCTAGCCCTCCGCTCGGGATCCGCGTCCCACCCAGGACGCGGTCTGCAAAGCCACGGGCCGCACCCGCAAGGCCCGCACTCCTTCCGAAGTCACCGCCGCTGAAGTTACCGCCGCCCCGAGACCACCATCGCACATGCAGCGGGTGGCGGACAGCAGCATTCAGGTCATTCGGCGGCGACAATCTCCAGCTTCAGTTCATCGTCGGCCAGGGTGACGATGACGCTGCCGCCAACCTTGGCCAACGGGCCGAACAGCACCGCTTCGGCAAGCGGCTTTTTCAGTTTTTCCTGAATCAGGCGCGCCATGGGCCGGGCACCCATTTTCTCGTCGTAGCCGTGCTCTGCCAGCCACTCGCGTGCGGCGTCATCGACATCGATGTGGACTTTCTTGTCATCCAACTGGGCCTGCAACTGCACGAGGAACTTGTCGACCACGGTCTTGATGACTTCGCGACTCAGAGCACCGAACTGCACCACGGCATCGAGGCGGTTACGAAACTCCGGACTGAACATTTTCTTGATGCTTTCCATGCCGTCGCTGGCGTGATCCTGATGCGTGAAACCGATGGACGCCCGGCTCATGAGTTCGGCGCCGGCATTGGTGGTCATGATCAGGATGACGTTGCGGAAATCCGCCTTGCGACCGTTGTTGTCGGTGAGTGAACCGTGGTCCATCACCTGCAACAGCAGATTGAAGACATCCGGGTGCGCCTTCTCGATTTCGTCCAGCAGCAGCACGCAATGCGGATGTTTGGTGACGGCATCGGTGAGCAAACCACCCTGGTCGAAGCCCACATAACCCGGGGGTGCGCCGATCAGCCTTGATACCGTGTGGCGTTCCATGTACTCCGACATGTCGAAGCGGAGCAACTCGACACCCAGCACCTGAGCCAGTTGCCGCGACACCTCGGTCTTGCCGACCCCGGTAGGCCCGGCGAACAGGAAACTCCCGATGGGTTTTTCGCCCTCGCGCAGACCCGCGCGGGCGAGCTTGATGGCGGCATCCAGCGTATCGATCGCGGCTTCCTGACCAAATACGACCATCTTCAGCTGCGGTCCGAGATTGCGCAGTTGCTCGCGGTCCGAACTGGACACACTCTTGGGGGGAATGCGGGCGATCTTGGCCACTACCGCCTCGATATCGCCAACGCCCACCGTCTTCTTGCGTTTCGATGCGGGTTGCAATTGCTGAAAGGCACCGGCCTCGTCGATCACGTCGATGGCTTTGTCGGGCAGGAAGCGATCATTGATGTACTTTGCCGACAGCTCCGCCGCGGACTGGAGCGCGCCCTGCGTGTAGCGCAGGCCGTGGTGTTCCTCGAAGCGGGACTTCAAGCCCTGGAGTATTTCCACGGTTTCGGCCACTGAGGGCTCGGGCACGTCGATCTTCTGGAACCGGCGCGACAGCGCCCGGTCCTTTTCGAAAATCCCCCGGTACTCCTGATAAGTCGTCGAGCCGATGCAACGGAAGCGGCCCGACGTGAGCAGCGGCTTCAGCAGGTTGGATGCATCCATCACCCCGCCCGACGCCGCACCGGCACCGATGATGGTATGGATTTCATCGATGAACAGGATCGCGTTTTCCTTTTCGCCCAGTTCCGCCAACAGATTCTTGAAGCGCTTTTCAAAGTCACCGCGATATTTGGTGCCCGCCAGCAACGCACCCATGTCCAGTGAATAGACAACGCTGCCCTTGATCGCGTCCGGCACATCATCCTCGACGATGCGTTTGGCCAGGCCTTCGGCAATCGCCGTCTTGCCGACTCCGGACTCACCCACCAGCAGCGGGTTGTTCTTGCGCCGGCGCACGAGGGTCTGGGAGACCCGTTCCAGCTCCTGGGCACGACCCACCAGCGGATCGATGAAACCTTTTCTGGCCTGGGCGTTGAGATCGGTCGCGAATTGTTCCAGCGCACTGCCCTCGCCGCCGGCCGAAGCCCCCGGCTCCCCGCCCTGGGCGCCGGGAGCGTTACCGGTATTCTCGGACTGGTCGGCAAAGCGGGTTACGCCATGGGCGATGAAATTCACCACATCGATGCGGGAGATATTCAACATCCGCAACATGTAAACGGCCTGGCTTTCCTGCTCGCTGAAGATCGCGACCAGCACGTTCTCGCCCTGGACTTCGTTGCGGCCCGACGACTGCACATGAAAGATCGCGCGCTGCAAAACCCGCTGAAAGGCGAGCGTCGGTTGCGCTTCGCGACGCGGCGCATCGGTCGCCACCACGGGAGTGGTGGATTCGATGAACTCGTTGAGGTCGTTGCGCAGGATCTGCAAATCAACCCCACAGGCCTTCAATACCCGCAGCGCGGAGCTGTTGTCCAGCAGCGCCAACAGCAGGTGTTCCACGGTCATGAACTCGTGCCGCCGGGCCGTCGCCTCCTGAAAAGCGGCATTGAGCGTGGCTTCAAGTTCTCTGCTGAGCATGATGGTCGGTCCTCGTACTAATTCGGATCGCCTGCCGGTTCAATCTGGCAGAGCAAGGGATGTTCGTGCTCGCGGGCCGCCTGATTGACCTGCTCGGCTTTGGTCTCGGCGACTTCCCGGGTGAACACACCGCACACGCCCTTGCCTTCGGTGTGCACCTTGAGCATGACACGGACCGCCAGTTCACGGTCCATGCCAAAGATTTGTTCGAGGATCTCCACCACGAATTCCATGGGTGTGTAGTCGTCGTTGAGGAGAACCACCTGGAACCGCGCCGGACGTTTGAGCCGGGGTTTGGTTTCCTCGACAACCAGACCGTCATCCGGATCTTGGTGTTGTTTGGTCATAAGCCTTGCGTACAGTATTGGCGGCGAGCAGCCTCGATGGACCAAGGATAACCCCCTTTCCCGGCGTCTGCACTAGTGCAGAAAAGCGCTGCGCGTGCTACGCCGGGTATCGCCAAGCCGGCTTATGCCTCGGCAACCGGACAAGTACAATCCCCTCCCCCGTCGACCTTCCGCCTTGCCCATGCCTGCCAAGCTGCTGAGCACGCCTCCCGCCAATCCGCCCGGCGACCGCCGTCGCTGGGGTGGTCTCATCGGAGGGACCGCCGCCCTCGCCATCGCCAACGCCGCCCGGGACTTCGACGGCCTGGTGCTTGCCGTCGCGGCGACCACCAGCGCGGCGACGCTGCTCGAAACCGAGCTGCAATTTTTTCTCGGCAGCGGCGCGGAAGATGCCATCCCGATTTTGCATCTGCCAGACTGGGAAACCCTGCCCTACGACCTGTTTTCGCCGCATCAGGACATCGTCTCCGAACGGCTGCAAACCCTTTGCCGGCTACCGTCCACTCGGCGCGGAATTCTGATCGCGCCGGCCACCACCCTGATGAAGCGTCTGCCGCCGCCCAGTTACGTCGCGGGCAACACCTTCGTGTTCCGCAAGGGTGATCGCGTCAACCTGGATGCGCTGCGCCGTACCCTGGAGCAGGCCGGCTACCGTGCCGCAGACACGGTCTACGAACACGGGGAGTTCGCCGTGCGCGGCGCCCTGATCGACGTCTTTCCCATGGGCGCGAAGCAGCCGATCCGCCTCGATCTGTTCGACGACGAGATCGAATCCCTGCGCACCTTCGATCCGGACAGCCAACGCACCATCGAAAAAATGCCGACGATCGAACTGCTGCCGGCGCGCGAATTTCCCCTCGACAAGACGGCCATCCGCCGCTTTCAGGACGCCTGGCATCTCAGTTTCGACAGCGATCCCCGGCGTTGCACCCTGTACCAGGATGTCAGTCAGGGTTCGGCGCCCGGCGGCATCGAGTATTACCTGCCGCTGTTTTTCGAGCACACCGCAACGCTGTTCGATTACCTGCCGTCGGCGGCGCTGGTATTCGCGGACGGCGATATTCATCGAGCGGCCGAGGAATTCTGGCGCGAGGCAACCGATCGCTATCGGGAATATGGCGTTGACCCCAACCGCCCATTGCTGCCGCCACCCGCGCTGTTCCTGACCGCCGGCGAGCTGTTCGAAGCCATCAATGCGCTGCCGCGCACCGATCTGCAGACCGCGGTCCTGCCGGAAAAACCCGGCAACCACAGCTTCGTGACCGCCCCGCTGCCCGATATCGCCGCCGACGCCAGATCCCGCGCGCCCCTTGGCCAACTGGAAAACCTGCTGGCGCAAGCCCAGGGGCCGGTGCTGTTTTGCGCCGAATCCGCCGGTCGGCGCGAAGCCATGCTGGACCTCCTGCGTCCCCTGGGGATAACCCCGGTGCCCGTCGCTGGCTGGGCAGAGTTTGCCGCCTCGGACGCGCCCTGGCACATCGCCGTCCATCCGCTGGAACGCGGCTTCATGCTGCCCGACAGCCAGCGCATCCTGATTACGGAAACCGAACTGTTCGGCCAGCGCGTCTTGCAGCGTCGGCGCCGCTCCCGCGAGCGCGAGGTTGCCGACCAGGCCGTCAAGAACCTCACCGAACTGCGACCGGGCGCGCCCGTGGTGCATATCGATCACGGTGTCGGCCGCTACCTGGGTCTGCAATCGCTCGCGGTGGACGGCGCACCCCAGGAGTTTCTGGCGGTGGAATACGCCGAAGGCGCGAAACTCTATGTGCCGGTCGCCAACCTGTTCCTGATCAGCCGCTACAGCGGCGGCGACCCGGACGCGGCACCGTTGCACCGCCTTGGCGCGGAAACCTGGCAGAAAGCCAAGGAGAAGGCCGCGCGGGAAATCCGCGACACCGCGGCGGAGCTGCTCGACATCCACGCCCGACGCGCCGCGCGCGTGGGCTTCGCCTACCCGGATCCCGGCGCGGACTATGCGGCATTCAGCGCCGGCTTTCCCTTCGAGGAAACGCCCGACCAGGAGGATGCCATCGCCGCGGTGCGCAAGGATCTGCTGAGCTCGGGCCCGATGGACCGCCTGGTGTGCGGCGACGTGGGCTTCGGCAAAACCGAGGTGGCCATGCGCGCCGCATTCGTGGCAGTTTCCGCCGGTCGCCAGGTCGTGGTACTGGTGCCCACCACCTTGCTGGCCCAACAACACACGCAGAATTTTCGCGACCGTTTCGCCAACTGGCCGGTGGTGGTCGAAGTGATTTCGCGCTTTCGCAGCGCGCGCGAGCAGGAAGCGGTACTGAAACGGGTCGAGACCGGCGAAGTCGATATCCTCATCGGCACCCACCGCCTGATTGCGGGTGACATCAAATACCGCGAGCTCGGCCTCGTCATCGTCGACGAAGAGCACCGCTTCGGTGTACGGCAGAAGGAAAAGCTCAAGGCCCTGCGTGCGGAAGTGGATATTCTCACCCTCACCGCAACGCCCATTCCGCGCACCTTGAACATGGCACTGGGTGGGCTACGCGATCTGTCCATCATCGCCACACCGCCCGCACGGCGGCTGTCCGTAAAAACCTTCGTTCACCAAAGCGACCCCCGCCTGATCCGCGAGGCGGTGCTGCGCGAAATCCTGCGCGGCGGACAGGTGTATTTTCTCCACAACGAAGTGAAAACCATCACGAAGATCGCGCGCGAGCTGGCCGAACTGGTGCCCGAAGCGCGGGTCGATATCGCCCACGGGCAGATGCCGGAAAAAGATCTGGAACGGGTGATGTCGGAGTTCTATCACCGGCGCTTCAACCTGCTGGTGTGCTCGACCATCATCGAGACCGGCATCGACGTGCCAACCGCCAACACCATCATCATCGAGCGCGCCGACAAACTCGGGCTGGCGCAGTTGCACCAGTTGCGCGGTCGCGTGGGGCGTTCGCACCACCAGGCCTACGCCTACCTACTGACGCCGCACCCGAACCAGATGACGGACGATGCCCACAAGCGTCTGGAAGCCATTCAAGCCGCCGATCATCTGGGCTCGGGCTTCACGCTGGCGACCCAGGATCTCGAAATCCGCGGCGCCGGTGAGCTGCTCGGCGACGATCAGAGCGGCCACATCGCCGCCATCGGCTTTTCGCTCTACATGGAACTGCTGGAGCGCGCGGTTGACAGCCTGCGGCGCGGCGGTACGGCGGAGATCGATCTGAGTGCGCGTCCGGGCGCCGAGGTCAATCTGCATATTCCGGCGCTGATTCCGGAAGCTTATGTACCGGACGTGCACACCCGGCTGATGCTCTACAAGCGCCTGGCGGGCGCCGTTGACGAGGCTGCGCTGCGGGAATTGCAGGTCGAAATGATCGATCGCTTCGGTCTGTTGCCGGACGAGGTGCGCAATCTGTGCCGGGTCACCACTCTGCGTCAGCGCGCCACCGGCCTCGGCATCGTCAAGATCGAAGCTGGTGTCGAGGGGGGACTGTTCGAGTTCTCCCCGTCCACCACCGTGGACCCGCTGGCGCTCGTCCACCTGGTGCAACGCCAACCGGATCGCTATCGCCTGCGCGGCGCCACTACCCTGAGATTTACCGTGCGGGCGCCGGCTGCGGAGGAACGCGTGCAGGCGGTCGAGGATCTGCTGGAACGGCTGACGCCGGCGCGGGAACAGGTCGCCTGACCGAGCCACGCCGAGCGCGAGTCTGCACCCCTAAGCGCGCACCCCGAGCACACGCCCCGCACGTTCCGGGACCGGCAACTGCCGATGCGCCGCCAGCAAGGCGTCGATGCGCGCGCGGGTCGCGTCCGGAAAGGGTGCACTGCGGCGACTCCCCATATCGACATGTACCGCCAGACATTCGTTGGTCGCGACCAGATGTTCGGGATCGCCCTGATACATCTGATGGAAGTAGCGTATCCGCTTGGCATCGCACTCCAGCACCTGAGTGGTGATGCGCAGTTGGTCGTGGGCGAACACTTCACGGATGTAATCGACATTGATCGCCAAAGTGAACATCGAGCTGTTCATGCGCTCGCGGTAATCGAGCCCGATGCCGAGCACGTCGTGGAAGGTATCGGTCGCCTGATCGAAGGCGAGCACATAGTAGGCAAGGTTCATGTGCCCGTTGTAGTCAATCCAGGCGGGATCGACCGACTGAATGGTTTGGGGAAGAACGACGCTCATTTTCTGCCTCCGGAGGTTCCGCGCATGCCCGCAAGGCGCCGATGGCCGTTGCGCAGCGCCCGCAGCAGCGGGTAGATCAAGATGCCCAGACGGCGACTGCCGAACAGCCAGAAATTCAGGTTGCCGCCCGGGCGCCCGGGAGCGTGGGCAAGGCGCCAGAGTGCCTCGGCGCCGCGGTAGTGTTCTCCGCCCATCTCCAGAACCAGCGCGCGGTCGGGATCACAGCCGCCGGGCAGATGCAGCGCATCCCCGCCGCGACGGAAATCCACGAGCGTCACGGCGGACTCGAAGCGGCGGCAGTACCAGCGGCAAAACGGACAGTCGCCATCGTAGATCAGGCGCCCGTCCACCGGGGTCAGCCACAGCTCACCCCGGTACCGCGCAGTCCGCAGTAACCGGCCGGGTTTTTGGCGAGATACTGCTGATGGTAGAACTCGGCGTAGTAGAACTCCGGCGCTTCCCGAATCTCGGTGGTGATCGCCGGCAGTCCCGCCGCCTTCAGCCGGGCCTGATAATCGTCGCGACTCGCCAGTGCCTGCTGCAACTGTTCCGCGCCATGACAGTAGATCGCCGAGCGGTACTGAGTGCCGACATCGTTGCCCTGGCGCATGCCCTGGGTGGGATCGTGGGCCTCCCAAAACACCTTCAGCAGCGCGGCAAAGGTCGTCTGCGCCGGATCGAAGACCACCAGCACCACCTCGGTATGCCCGGTCATTCCGGAGCAGACTTCCTCGTAGGTCGGATTGGGCGTATAGCCGCCGGCGTAGCCGACCGCCGTGGTGTAAACGCCGGGCTGCTGCCAGAAACGGCGCTCGGCGCCCCAGAAACAACCCAGCCCGAACTGCACAGAGCGCAGATGTTCGGGAAAAGGACCCACCAAGGGATGTCCGTTGACGAAGTGGCGCTCCGGCACCTGCATTTTGTCGGCGCGGCCCGGCAGCGCGCGTTCGGGTGCCGGCAACTCGGTTTTTGAAAGTCCCATGGCTGTATCCAGGATCAGTTACTGCGAAACGGGAATATACCACCACTCGCAGCCCCTCCCGACTGCGGGCCGCTGCCGAGGCCGCAATTGCAATGCCATGCCGTGGTTCCTATGATCCGCCCTCCCCGCTGCGGTCGCGCCCTCGATGCGGCCACCACCCAGGTTCCGGCATGACCGATCACGCACTGATGCAGCAGATTCTGGCGTTTCGCAGCAAGCCGGAAAACCAGTCGCCCCACGGCAATTTTCTCGGGCTGGAAATCATTGATATCGACCGCGGCAAGGGCGTGGTGCGCATCCCCTACCGCGCCGAACTCGCCGGCAATGCCACCACCGGCGTATTGCACGGCGGCGTCATCACCACGGTGCTGGACGCCGCCTGCGGCATCTCGGTGATCTGCGCCCTGGAACAACGCGCGACGATCGCCACGCTTGATCTGCGCATCGACTACCTCAAGCCCGCCACCCCGGGGCAGCCGGTCACCGCGGCCGGCCACTGCTACAAGGTGACGCGCAATATCTGCTTTGTGCGCGCCCTGGCCTACCATCTGGATCCGGAAGATCCGATTGCCAATTGCGCGGCGACCTTCATGATCACCTCCGCCCAGACCGGCGAAGCCCGCGCGGAGCGGGTTACATCATGAGCATCGTGGAACTGGTCCGTCTGGCGAAGGCGAACAACGACTTCGGGGTGCTCTCGGCGGGCATTCCCTACATGAAGACGCTGAACATCGAAGTCCACGCAGCGGACGGCGTCCTCACCGTGGAACTTCGGGCGGACCGGCTCCATACCGGCAATCCCTGGCTGCCCGCCCTCCACGGCGGCGTCATCGGCGGCCTGCTGGAAACCGCCGCCATCGTGCAACTGGCCCACGACCAGGACACCGACAACCTGCCCAAACCCATCAATGTCACAGTGGACTACCTGCGCTCGGGCCGCATCACCACCACCTGGGCGCGCGCCCAGGTCACCAAACAGGGGCGCCGGGTCGCCAATGTGCAGGCCAGTTGCTGGCAGGAAGATCCCGACAAACCGATCGCCAGCCTGTTTGGCCACTTTCTTTTGGGTTAAGTGGCCTTTTGGGTTGACCGGCACGGCAACCAGAATCCGGCGCGGTTGCATCGACAAAAATGCTGGTCTTACAGTCCAGACGACATCTAAGGAATCTCTGAATTACTCGCGCATTGGGGCATAATTTACCCCTACCCGCCAGCGGATGTTGTCTTGAGCCAGCTCACGTTCGCCGAAGCCGAGTATGAGAACAAGAAGCACACCACGGGCCGGGAAATCTTTCTGGAACGCATCGACAAGCTGATTCCCTGGTCACGGCTCGAGAAAAAATGCGCCAGGCACTACCCGAAGGGCGAGACCGGCCGACCGCCGTATCCGCTGGCGGTGATGCTGCGGGTGCATTGTCTACAGTTGTTTTACAACCTGAGCGATGCGGGGATGGAAGACGCGCTGTACGAGATCGAATCGATGCGCCGGTTCGCCGGATTGCGGCGCTCCGCGCGGTTGCCGGACGAGACGACCATCCTCAATTTCCGGCACTTCCCGGAGGCGCACAGACTTGGCAATGGGCTGTTCGACGAAATCAATCGGCACCTGAAGGCACAGCACCTGAATTTTCGGGAGGGCACGATCGTGGATGCGACGATCATCTCAGCACCGAGCTCGACCAAGAACGCATCGGGCGCGCGAGATCAGCAGATGCACCAGACACGCACGGGCCAGCAGTGGTACTTCGGGATGGAGTTGCACATTGGGGTGGACGATCTCCTGGGCTTGATCCATAGCCTAGAAACGACACCGGCGAACGCCAGCGACATCGCGCATGCTGGTGATCTGCTGCACGGCGAGGAAGAACGGGTGTGGGGCGATGCCGGTTACGCCGGGGTTGAGAAGCGGGCAGAGCACCAGGCACGCAAGGTGGCTTGGTTGGTGGCGCTACGACCCGGCAAGCGCGCAATTGCCGCCGCGTGGTCGGCTGGCGCGGCTCGAGAAAGCCAAGGCTAGTGTGCGAGCGAAAGTCGAGCACCCGTTCCGCTACATCAACCGCGTGTTCGGCTACGACAAGGTGCGTTATCGCGGCTTGGCGAAGAACGAAAATCGGCGGCGCCTTCTGCCGGGATTCACGAACTTGCTGATCGGGAGAAAATACCTGCTGGCATAGGACAAGTGCGCCTGTTTTCCGCCAAAACGGCGGTAAACAGCAGAAACGAGCGCGAAATCGCGCGTTAAAGGCGAAAGAATTCGCGTCGTTGGCGTTACGACGCAATATTTCGCCCGAAAACCACATAGTTCAGACCTTCCTTAGCAGAGTGTCCGTCGTGGATGGGCAAGATCATTCTTCTTTATCGCGCCTTCGGCGGACTACCGCTATTCCTACTGGCTGGTGCTGTCGACCTGGGTGCTGCTGGCCGCTCTGGTGGCAGAGGCCCCGCGGAAACTCGCGCGAAATCCAGGCTCACCGCCGGCAGATCAAAATACCCAGCGCCTGGAGGCCGTGTAGTTGAAGGCGAGGCCGGCGACCGAACCAGCCGCCACGGCGAGCGCCGGCAGCTCGGCGCACAGGCCGACCTGCGTTACTAGCGCCGCATAGGTGCCGAGATTGACGGCGCCGCCCACCGCATTCGCCATCACGAACCGCAGCCACTGGCGGCCGGTCGCCCGAAGGCCCGCGACGCCGGGCCGATCCCTGAAGGTGTAGCGGCGATTCAGTTGCCAGGTGCCGGTGGCGGCGGCGAGGAATGATCCGGCGCGCCCGGCGATCAGGCCGGCGCCGGCGCCGAGCAGCAGATAGAGCACCGCCACATCGATACCAAAACCGATGCCGCCGACCAGTGCAAAACGCAGGAATTGCCGGTTCATCGGTGTGGTGCAGGAATGGCCAGGTAGGCGAGGCGGCGCAGTTCCCGCCGGGCGTGGGTGATCGCGTCGGTGATGAGGCCGACGCTCAGGCTGAGCGCTGCGAGAATCATCAGTGCCGTCGCCAGTATTGCGGTGGGGAATCGGGGCACCAGCCCGGTGGCGAGAAACTCCACGACGATGGGCAGCGCGAGCAGAATGGAGGCGCTCGCAAACAGCACGGTCAGGATGCCGAAAAAAATCAGCGGCCGTTCTTTCTCAAACAGCCTCAGCGCGGTCACGAGAATGCGCAGCCCGTCGCGCCAGGTGCTGAGCTTGCTGTGGGATCCGTCCGGCCGCGCCCCGTAGTCGGTGGCGACTTCGGCGATGGGCATGCGCAGCGCGAGCGCATGCACGGTGAGTTCGGTCTCGGTCTCGAAACCCGTCGCCAGCGCTTGGAAGGATTTCACGAAGCGGCGCGAAAACACCCGGTATCCGGACAGCAGATCGTCGATACGGCCGCCGAACAGGCTGTTGATAAGCCCGGTGAGCAGCCGGTTGCCGAGGCGATGGCCGGGGCGGTAGGCCGCGTTGGCATTGGCGCGGCGGGCGGCGATCACCATGTCGAGGCCGCCGCTCAACAGCGCTTCCACGAGGCGCGGCGCGGCGGCGGCGTCGTAGGTGGCATCGCCGTCCACGAGTACATAGAGATCGGCGTCGAGCGCCGCAAAGGCCTGCCGGATGACATTGCCCTTGCCCTGGATCGGCGCCGGGAAGACTTCCGCGCCAGCGGCGCGCGCGAGTTCGACGGTGTCGTCGGTGGAATTGTTGTCGAACACCAGTATGCGCGCCGCGGGCAGCGCGGTGCGGAAATCCCGCACCACCGTGGCGATCGCGGCGGCTTCGTTGTAGCAGGGGATGATGACCGCGATGGACGGTTGCTGGGTCATGCGGGAGCGACTCCGGACAGGGGGTGGGCGCGGCGCGGGAGCCACAGTGACAACGTGCCGATCAGCGCAACCGGCACCAGGAAATAGGCGTAGCGGAAATCGCAGGCGATGCCGATGAATAGATAGCTGCCCAGATAGGCGAGTCCGGCGACTTGCAGTGTGGCGAGCACCTCCCAGCCCCGGGGACGACGGTAGCACAGCCCGACCAATGCGAAGAGCGCCAGGCCAGCGTAGATCACCGGCCGGAACAGGGGCATGAGGGCGTGACCCAGGGCAGTCAGGCGCGCATCCCGTGGCGGGTTTCCCGGTGGCAATGGGAGCATCGGGAAGGCTGCCGGCAGTGGGCTGATGCCGAAGTAAAAGGGCAGGCAGGCCACGGGGTCTCTGAATCCCGCCTGCCAGAGAAAGTGCTCCCAGCGGTGCGCGGCGTAGGCGCCCGGGTTGGCGCGGATGCTGGCCCACCAGTCAGCAGTCAACAGACTGACTAGATCGGGGCTGGCAAGGGTGAAGAGCGGGTTGTCCAGGTAGTCGCCCAAGCGATCGACCCGGTCGGGGCCATAGAGGGCCAGCATGGCGGTCAGCCGCTCGGTGTCGTGCATGCCGGCAGCGGCGAGCGCCGGCGTGCGGATCTGGCCGCCCTGGTTCTGGATGCCAGCGAGGTCGAAGGTGGTGAGCTGATAAATGGCGCCCTGGGTGGATAGTTCGCTGACACGGGTAGCACCCTGCTTGAGCTCGACCCCGGCAAGTTGCGTTAATGCCAGCACGCTGACCAGCCACAGCCCGGTCAGCCCGAGCGCATGCCACCGGCCGCGGACGCGGCTCGCAATCAAGATGGCGGCACCGAGAAGGGGGATGACCAGGGCCATTTGTTGCCGGACCAGGGCGGCCGCAGCAATTGCCAGCGCACTGGCGACCAGCGCCCCGATGCGGGGGCCGGCGCACGGCGGCGGGATTACCCGTAGAAAAGCCCAGGTCGCGAGATGAGCCGCCAGCACATCCTTCCACAGGATGCCGTTGTAGAGCAGCGTGACGGGAAACAGCAACCAGACCAGCAGTGCCGCCCAGGGTCGCCAGCCGCCGCGCTCGGCGAGCAAGTGATACAGCCGCCAGGCGCAGGCGCTCCAGAGTCCGACATTGAGGATCAGCAGCCCGCCGAGCCCCAAGGGCGAACGTTGCATGATTGCGACCAGCCACGACATGGCGAGCGGCTGATTGGATTGGTAGTTCCGGCTCAGGCCATCGCGAAGCTGCAACAGGGTGTCGACCGACATGTGGCCTGGGTAGTGCAGCCATATGGTCAGCACGGTGCTGGTCAGGATCAGCACCCCGATGGCCCAATCCTCGCGTCTGATCATGTTCATGCCTCATGTTCATGCCGCTTCGCGAAAGCAGGTAGGGGTGATCTTCCCGTCGAATGACGGACACCGGCACTACGCTATTTTTCTTGCTTCAAACTGCGCGGGGCTCATGTAGCCAAGCGACGAGTGTAAGCGGTGACGATTGTAGTAGACCTCGATGTACTCGAATACTGCCTCGCGCATCGCCGCGCGGTTCGCGAACGCCTCCCCGTGCACGGCTTCCACCTTGAAGGAGTGGAGGAAGCTCTCGGCAACCGCGTTATCCCAGCAGTCGCCCTTACGACTCATGCTGGAGTGCATCCCATACTGCCGCAGCAGAGCTTGGAAACCGTTGGAGCAATACTGGCTTCCGCGATCCGTGTGCACGATCACACCGCTCGGTCGCTGGCAACGGAACCACGCCATTTTCAGCGCGTCGCAAACCAGATTCGCCGTCATGCGTTCGCCCATGCTCCAGCCGACTACTTTGCGTGAGTACAGGTCGATGAACACGGCGAGCTACAGCCAACCTTCCGGTGTTGCCAGATAGGTGATGTCGGCGACCCATTTCTGGTTCAGCGCGCTCGCAGTGAAATTGCGATTCAACAGGTTCGGCGCTACCGGCAACGGGTGGTTCGAGTTCGTCGTCGCCTTGAACTTGCGCTTGGCCTTGGCACGTAGTCCCGTGATTTTCAAGCGTTTTGCCACAAAATCCTCGCTGACGTGGATGCCCGCCGCCTTCATGCGCCGGTAGACGCGTGGCGAGCCGGTGCGGCACTTCTCAAGAAAAAATGCATCACGAATCAGGTCGTCGAGCACGGCACGGCGCTGGGCCTGGTTGCTCGGCGCACGCTTGCGCCAGCCGTAGTAGCCGCTCTTTGAAACACCCAGCACGCGACACATGGCCACGACCCGGA
>JBKHWK010000022.1:0-23585 GCA_046566625.1 Gammaproteobacteria bacterium | reverse complement strand
GGGTGGGCACGCCGGCGATTACCACCCGGGGTTTCCGCGAGGCGGAAAGCGTCGAATTGACCCACTGGATCTGCGATATCCTGGCCGGTCTCGAAAGCGGCGCTGTGGAGCCCGTGATCGCCGGCACCCGCGCCAAGGTACAGGCGATCTGCGATCGCTTCCCGGTCTATGGTTGACGGGCAGCGGCAGCGCCGCGCGGAGGCCGTGCTAGACTAGGCCGCTCCCCGGTCGCGCCACGTCCTTTCGATGCACTGTCCCTTCTGCGGCGCTGATGACACCCGCGTGGTCGATTCCCGACTGGTGGCTGGTGGCGACCAGATTCGTCGCCGCCGCGAATGCGCCACCTGTCGGGAACGCTTCACCACCTTCGAGGTGGCGGAACTGCTGATGCCGCGGGTGATCAAGCGCGACGACTCCCGCGAGCCCTTCGATGAGAACAAACTGCGCGCCGGCTTGCAGCGTTCGCTGGAGAAGCGGCCGGTCGGCGTCGAAGCCGTGGAGGCGGCGGTCAGCGCCATCAAGCGCGAGCTGCAAAGCGCCGGCGAGCGGGAAGTGCCGTCGCGCGTCATCGGCGAAAAAGTGATGGCGCAGTTGCGCGGGCTCGACGACGTGGCGTTCGTGCGGTTTGCGTCCGTCTATCGCCGCTTTCAGGACCTTAGCGAATTTCGCGCGGAACTGGACCGTCTCGAGCGCGAGAGCGCACCGGCTGGAGCCGGCGTCGATGACTGAGCGCGCGGATGCCGCCTTCATGGCGCGTGCCCTGGGTCTGGCGCGACGGGGTTGGTACAGCACGCGACCGAATCCCCGCGTGGGGTGCGTCATCGTCCGCGCTGGCGCCGTGGTCGGCGAGGGCTGGCACCAGCGTGCGGGCGGCGATCACGCCGAGGTGGTGGCGCTGGCGGCCGCGGGCGACCGGGCGCGGGGTGCGACCGCCTATGTGTCGCTGGAGCCCTGTAATCACCAGGGCCGGACCCCGCCCTGCACCCGGGCGCTGAGCACCGCCGGCATCGCGCGCGTGGTCTATGGCGCGCGCGATCCGCACCGGATAGCCTCCGGCGGCGTGGCGACATTGCTGGATGCGGGCCTGGTGGTGGATGGACCCGTGCTGGAAGCGGAGTGCCGAGCGCTCAATCCCGGATTTTTTGCGAACTGTGAGCGCGGCCGGCCCCGGGTCACGCTCAAGATAGCGGCCAGTCTCGACGGCCGCACCGCCATGGCGAGCGGCGAGAGCCGCTGGATTACCGGCGCGGAGGCACGCCGCGACGTCCAGCGCCTGCGCGCCGCCAGCGGCGCTATCGTCACCGGTATCGGCACGGTGCTCGCCGACGATCCTGCGCTCACGGTGCGCGAGGGGGAGCTAGAATTCCCCGAGGGTTACGCCGCGCCGACCGAACAGCCGTTGCGGGTGGTGGTGGATAGCCACCTCCGGACACGGGACGACCTGCGCATTCTGCGCGAGCCTGGCGATGTGCTGATCGCGACCGCGGGCGCCATCCGGGATGTTCCCGGTGCGCAGGTGATCGCGCTGCCCGATGCCGACGGCCGGGTGGACCTCGACGCCCTGGTGCGGCATCTGGGTGGGCGGCAGTGTCACGACGTGCTGGTCGAGGCCGGTGCCCGGTTGGCGGGCGCGTTCCTCGACGCCGGTCTGGTGGATGAACTGGTGTTGTATGTGGCGCCCAAGCTGCTCGGCAGTTTGGGCTGGCCGCTGGCTACGCTGCCGTTCACGCGCCTGGCGGAAGCGATTGATCTGACCGTAACCGACGTGCGTGCAGTGGGTGACGACTGGCGCTTTACCGCCCTGCCCAGGAGGAAAAACTGAATGTTTACCGGGATCATTGAAACCTTGGGGAGCATTGCCGGGACCGAGCGACGCGGCGGCGATGTGCGCCTGCTCATCCGGGCCGCCGGTCTGGATCTCCGCGCCGCCCGCTTGGGCGACAGCATTGCCGTCAACGGTGTGTGCCTCACGGCGGTGGAGTTGCTAGGCGACAGTTTTGCCGCCGATGTGTCGGTGGAAACCCTCGACAACACCACGGCGGGGCAATGGGTTGCGGGTACGCCGGTCAATCTGGAGCAGGCCCTGACACCGGACAAGCGCATGGGCGGACATATAGTTTCGGGCCATGTCGACGGTGTCGGCGAGGTGATCGCGCGCCACAGCGACGCACGCTCGGAGCGGTTTCGGCTCCGCGCACCGGTCGGGCTGGCGCGCTATATTGCCCACAAGGGCTCCATCACCATCGATGGCACCAGCCTCACGGTCAATGTCGTGGACGGTGAGGAATTCGAGATCAATATCGTGCCGCACACGCTGACCCACACTATTATCGGCGACTACCAACCCGGCACCCGGGTGAACCTCGAGGTGGACGTGATCGCCCGCTATCTCGAGCGCCTGCTGTGGGGTGCCGGCGACGGTGGTTCCGGCGCGCTCCCGAATGACCGTTTGAACAGGGGTTGAATCAAGATGCCGTTGCACACGATCGACGAGTTGGTGGAAGACATCCGGCAGGGCAGGATGGTGATCCTGATGGACGACGAGGATCGCGAAAACGAAGGCGATCTGGTCATCGCGGCGGAAAAGATCACCGCCGCCGACATCAATTTCATGGCCACCCATGCGCGCGGCCTGATCTGTCTGACCCTGACCGAGCAGCGTTGCCGACAGCTCGCCCTGCCCCTGATGGTGGATGCCAACAAGGCCAGCCACGGCACCAACTTCACCGTGTCCATCGAGGCCGCTGAAGGCGTAACCACGGGTATTTCCACCGCCGACCGCGCCCGCACGGTGCAGGTGGCGGTGGCCAAGAACGCGGGTCCCGACGACATCGTGCAGCCCGGGCATATCTTTCCCCTCAAGGCCCAGCCCGGCGGCGTGCTGAGCCGTGCCGGCCACACCGAAGCCGGTTGCGATCTGGCGCGCCTTGCCGGCTGCGAGCCCGCCTCAGTGATTGTCGAGATCATGAACGACGACGGCACCATGGCCCGGCGCCCGGATCTCGAGACCTTTGCACAGAAGCACGGGCTCAAGATTGGCACCATCGCCGATCTCATTCACTACCGCATGCTCAACGAGAAGACCATCGAGCACCTGCGCGCGCGTACCATCCAGACCGCCTACGGCGAATTCCGCCTGCATACCTACATGGACACGGCACGCAAGAAGCTCCATTTCGCGCTCGTGAAAGGCGAGATCGATCCCGCGGTAGCGGTGCCGGTACGCGTCCATCTGCCCAGTTGTACACGCGACATCTTTGCCATCGAGCGTCCCGGACAGTTCCCCAGCTGGACCATTGCCAAGGCCATGCGGAAGGTCCAGGAAGAAGGGCGTGGCATCATCGTGGTCATCCAGCAGGAAGAGACCGCGGCGCAAGTGGAAGAAGAGCTTGAATCCCTTTTCGAGAGCCGCGCGCGGCCGATCAAGGCGTCGGAAACCGTGTATCTCCAGATCGGCGCGGGCTCGCAGATCCTGCGCGACCTGGGTGCCAAAAAAATCCGGGTGATGAGCGCGCCGTTTCGGTTCAACGCCATTTCCGGGTTCGATCTGGAAGTGGTCGATTATGTGGAATGTCCCTGATCCCGAGGAATTGATCCATGAGTGAATCCAGGCCCGTCGAGGGCAACTTCACGCCGGATGGCGCCCGCTTTGCCATCGTGGTGGCGCGTTGGAATGGCGGAATCACCGAGAGCCTGCTGCGCGGTGCGCAGCGCGCGCTGCAACGGCACCAGGTGGCAGACGCGAATGTGCAGGTCTACCGGGTGCCCGGCGCTTTCGAGCTCCCGCTGGCGGCGCGCAAGCTGGCCGAGACCGGCCGCTTCGACGCGATCATCACGCTGGGCGCCGTGATCCGTGGCGGCACCCCCCATTTCGAATACGTCTGCGCGGAAACCACCCGCGGCATCGGCGACGTTGCGCTGACCACGGGTATCCCTGTGGCGTTCGGCCTGCTCACTACCGATGATGAGGCCCAGGCCCGCGTCCGCTCCGGCGACGACTCGGGCAACAAGGGCGAAGAAGCAGCGCTTACCGCGCTGGAGATGATTTCCCTGTTCCGGCAACTCTGAGGCAATCCGTGGCTGCGCTGCCGTCGAACCGTAAAAAAGCCCGCCACCTGCTGGTGCAGGCGCTCTACCAGTGGCAACTGGCGGGCGCCGACCTCCATGTCATCGAGGCGCAGTTCTTTGCCGACAACGACATGCGCAAGGTGGATGTCGAGTTTTTCCGCGAGCTTCTCCACGGCATTGCCGCCACGGTCGACGAGCTCGATGCCTGTTACGGGAAATATCTGGATCGGGCGCTGGACGATCTCGATCCGGTCTCGCGGGCGCTGCTGCGGCTCGGCACCTACGAGCTGCTGCATCGCATCGACGTGCCCTATCGGGTTGCCATCAACGAGGGCATCAACCTCGCCAAAGCCTTTGGCCCGACCGATGCCCACAAGTACGTCAACGGTATCCTCGACAAGGTGGCGGCGGGCAGCCGCCAGCTCGAAATCACCGCCCGCGCGCGCTGACATCCCGGCCGATGGCGATCGATGAATTCAGCCTGATCGAGACCTTCTTCCGCCGGCCCCTGACGCCCGCGGCCGGCGTACTGGCCGGTATCGGCGACGATTGCGCGCTGCTCGACGACGGCGCCCGAGCAGCATTGGCCGTGACCACGGACACGCTGGTGGCCGATATTCACTTCCCTGCCCACGCAGCGGCATTTGATATCGGCCAGCGTGCCTTGCGGGTGAACCTCAGCGATCTGGCGGCGATGGGCGCGGCACCGCGCTGGTTCTTGCTGGCCCTGACGTTACCCACAGCCGAAGACGACTGGTTGCGCGCGTTCAGTGCGGGACTCTTCGCGGTGGCCGATGCGCACGATTGCGCGCTGGTGGGCGGCGATACCACGCGCGGGCCGCTTGCCGTGACCATCACCGCCCTGGGTCAGGTGCCGGCGAGCGCCGCGTTGCGACGCTCTGGGGCCAGCGCGGGAGATGGGGTGTTCGTCACCGGCGAGCTGGGCGGGGCGGCGGCCGCCTTGGCGCAGATGACGGACACGGGTGCATTCAGCGCCGCCGACGCCACCCTGAACGCGTGCTACTGGTATCCAGAGCCCCGGTTGCGGGAAGGCATGGCATTGCGCGGCATCGCCTCGGCGGCGATCGATATCTCGGATGGCCTGGTCGCTGATCTCGGTCACCTGGCGCGCGCCAGCGGCGTCGGCGCCGAACTGGAGCTGGAGCGATTGCCGTTGTGCGCCGCAGCGGTGGCCCGGTTTGGCGCCGAGCGGGCACGGGATTGGGCGCTGGGCGGCGGTGACGATTACGAACTCTGCTTCACGGTGCCGCCCGCGCGGCTGGCGGCGCTGGATGCTGCGGTCCGCGCCGGACACCTGCGCGCCCTGCCCATCGGGCGCCTGGTGTCCGGCGCAGGCGTCAGCGCCCGGGATGGTGCGGGGCAAAACGTTGCGTTGAACGGCAGCGGATATCGTCACTTTTGAAAGCGGCCGCAGCCCTGCCGTCGTTTTCCCGGTTGCTGCGCGAACCGGTGCTGCTGCTGGCCTTCGGGTTTGGCAGCGGCCTGGCCCCACGCGCGCCGGGCACGGCGGGTTCGCTTGTCGCGCTTGCGCTCGCCGCCGGATTCCAGGGCTTGCCGTTCACGCTATCTACGCCGGTGTTGTGGTGGTTGCTGGGGTCAGTAGTCGCCGCCGGCATCGTCATCTGTGGCGTTGCGGCCCGGCGACTCGGCGCGCCCGATCATCCCGGCATCGTCTGGGACGAGTTCGCGGGACTCTGGCTCACCCTGTTGTTGGCGCCCGCCGGACTCGGCTGGTGGCTCGCGGGCTTTGTGCTGTTCCGGATTTTCGATATCGTGAAACCCTGGCCGATCGCCTGGTTCGATCGGCGTTGCAAAGGTGGCCTGGGCATCATGGCGGACGATCTGGTCGCGGGCTTGTTTGCCGGCCTGATGTTGCGCATCGCGGGGGCGGCATGGTGAGGCGATGGTTCGTGGGCTTGTGTCTGGCGATGGCCAGCGCGAGTGCCCTGGCGGCGCCGGAGGTGCAGGCGATCGCCCTGTTCAAGGATCGCGCGATGCTTGAGATCAACGGCGTCCAGCGGCTGCTGAAGGCTGGCGAAGTGACACCCGAAGGGGTAAGGCTGGTCGCGAGCGACAGTAGGGGGGCGGTGCTCGAAATGGACGGCAAGCGCGTCCCGCTGGCCTTGTCGCAGCGCATCGCGGCCAGTTATGCAGAGGCGGAATTTGCCGAAGTGAGAATTCCGCGCGGCGAACAAGGCCATCATTTCGTGGGGGGCAGCATTAACGGGCATGGGGTGCGCTTCATGGTCGACACCGGCGCCACCACCATTGCCATGAGCAGCGTGGATGCCGAGCGTCTCGGTTTGAAGTGGCGCGAAGGACGCCGGGGCAGGACCAGTACCGCGAGCGGCGTGGCCGAGTCCCGCGAGTTGACGCTGGCGACGGTCAGCATCGGGCCGATCACCCTGCATCAGATTCCTGCCACCGTCGTTACCGGGGCCTATCCCGCGTCGGTACTGCTCGGCAACAGCTTTCTGGCCAAGGTCGAGATGACCGAAGAAGCTGGCCTCATGATTCTGCGGCAGAAATACTGATCCGCGGATGCCGGTCAGGCAATCCGTTTCATGTGATCCGTCTCAGGTAACCCCGCGCAACCCTTTCAGTCCAGTCGAGATTCCATCATGACCAAACTTGCCAGACGCATAATCCCCTGCCTCGACGTGGACGCCGGGCGGGTGGTGAAGGGCGTGCGCTTCGTCGATATTCGCGATGCGGGCGATCCGGTTGAAGTGGCGCGGCGCTATGACGAAGCCGGCGCCGATGAGATCACGTTTCTCGATATCACTGCGAGCCACGAAGGTCGCGACACCACTCTCGATACGGTCGCCCGCATGGCGGCGGCGGTGTTCATTCCCCTGACCGTCGGTGGCGGGGTTCGCACGCTCGGCGACATCAAGGCCCTGCTGCGGGCGGGCGCCGACAAGGTGGGCATCAACTCAGCGGCGGTGAATGACCCTGAGTTCGTGCGTCTGGCGGCGGCGCGCTTTGGCAGTCAGTGCATTGTGGTCGCCATTGACGCCAAACGGGTCAGCGCGCCGGGCGAAGCGCCGCGCTGGGAGGTCTTCACCCACGGCGGGCGCCGGGGAACCGGCATCGATGCCGTGGCTTGGGCGCAGCGGGTGGCGGCGCTCGGTGCGGGCGAGATCCTGCTGACCAGCATGGACCGCGACGGCACCCGCGATGGCTTTGATCTGGAATTGACGCGCGCAGTCAGCGACGCCGTGGGCGTGCCCGTGATTGCGTCCGGGGGTGTGGGCAACCTGCAGCATCTGGTGGATGGCGTACAGCAGGGCGGCGCGGACGCGGTACTGGCCGCGAGCATCTTTCACTTCGGGGAGTACAGCGTCGCGGAGGCCAAGGCGTTCATGGCGGCGCAGGGCGTACCGGTGCGCTGAGTGGAGAGTGCCGCAAGGCGCGCCGCGACAGACAGAAAACGGGGGGCGGGAACGAGCATCGCACAACCGGGCAGGTGGCGATCACCTGCAGTTTGTCGGCTGCCCGCGAATCCAGCGGGCGCGGCGGGTGTCAGTCAAGTCAGCCGTAGGTAGCCACAGACCCGAAGGTAGTCGGTGGTCGCTGCCCGCCTTTGAACAGATTGATCACCCGCGGCGGCGCACTTTTGATAAACACCAGAAAATCCGCCATCGCCGATTCGGCTCTCTCGGGTGGAAACGGACCCAGGGTCACCTTTTCACGGGTACTGAAGTACCAGCCGCCAGAACCCTGGAAAAGCCGGTTGTTACGGGCGGTGATTACCTCGGGAACGGCCTGCTCGCCGGTGCGCGGCAGGGGAGAAGTCTGTAGGGCCAGAGTCTCGGTCGTAGCCATAACCATTGCCTGTATGGTGTAGGTGCTGCGTATTGTCGCCGCACGAGTTGGTTGCGGTGGATCCCGCGTTCCATGCGCCCGTCTATTTGTACAGCAACCCGGCGCGGTGTTGCAAGTTCATTGGTCCGCCAGAGGGTCGGTCGGTCGGCTGAAGAGCGCCAGTGCCTTGAGCAGGTTGACGGCTTCATGGAGCTGATTATCGACAGGTTTTCCGGAGTCAGCGTCAGGTTTCGACGACGGCTGTTTGGTGCCGCTTTCCAGGTGTCCCCCAAGGTTTGACTCCGTGATCACGAAGCCGGGTTCGAGTTCGCGCACTTCGGCGCGGCGCACCTCCACATCGGGCTGGATCCCGTCTGCCTGAATGGAGTTGCCGCTGGGCGTGAAGTAGCGCGCCGTGGTCAGTTTGATCGCGCGCCCGTCCCGCAGCGGCAGCACCGTTTGTACGGAACCCTTGCCAAAGCTCTTGGTGCCGACGATCAGGGCGCGGCGGTGATCCTTGAGTGCGCCAGCGACGATCTCCGCGGCCGATGCGGTACCTTCGTTGATCAATACCGCGAGCGGAATCCCCGCCAGGGCATCGCCAGGGGTCGCCACGGTCCGGGTATTGGCCGATGCAATGCGGCCCTCGGTGTAAACGATAAGGCCGCTGTCGAGCAGCGCATCGGCCACCTCGATCGAGGCCGGCAGCAGCCCCCCCGGGTTGTTGCGCAAATCAATGACCACACCCTTGAGCGCGGGCATCTCTTTGCGCAGCTCGGCTATGGCGCGGGTGAATTGCGCGCCGGTTTGCTCTTGGAATTGTGCGATGCGCAGATACGCGAAATCCGGCTCCAGCATCTTCGTGCGAACACTCTTGATGGTGATCATGTCGCGCGTGATCGTCAGCACCAGGGGCTCGGTCGCCCCTTCCCGCCCTATCGTGAGTTTGAGGTCGCTGCCCTTGGTGCCGCGCATCAGGGAGATCGCTTCCTCCAGGCTCATTCCCTGGGTGGAGCGGTCGTCCAATTGCAGGATCAGATCCCCCGGCTGCAACCCGGCGCGCGCGGCCGGCGTGTCGTCGATCGGCGAGATCACACTCACATAGCCGCGGTCGAGCCCCAGTTCGACACCGATGCCGCCGAATTCGCCGGTAGTGTGCTCTTTCAGCTCAGTGTAGGGCTCGGCTTCGAGAAAGGCGGAGTGTGGGTCGAGCTGCCCGAGCAGCCCGGTCACGGCTTTCTGCAGCAGTACGCGGTCGTTGATTTCCTCGACGTAGGCGTTGCGCACCTGATCGAACACCTGAGCGAAGAGCTGCAGTTCATCGAGGGGCAGCCGGGCCGGGGGATCGCTGGATTCGGTGGCGAAGGCGCAGGCCGCAGCGCCCCACAGGCAGGGGATCAGGTGGCGCAATTTCATGACGTCAGGGTCCTCGGTACGCAATCCGGCATTCCGCACCGTTCGGCCTGTCGGCACTGAGCGGCTGCGCGGCAATCATAACAGTGTGTCATGCCCGGAAGCGGTGATGGGCGGAGTCGGGCTGCCGGTTAACTCCGCTTGCGCAGCCAGGCCGCCGGGTCCAGGGTTTTTCCGCCCTGCCGGATCTCGAAATAGAGCGCACTGCGCTCCAGGCCGCCGCTCGATCCGGCGCGGGCAATCACCTCGCCGCTCTGTACCCGCGCACCGGTGCTCTTGAGCAGGGCCTGATTGTGCGCATACAGGCTGAGGTAACCACCTCCGTGATCGACGATGAGGAGTTGTCCGTGACCGCGCAGATAGTCCGCGAACACCACGGTGCCGGCGTGGATGGCGTGGACTTCGCTGCCCTCCTGGACGTCGATCATCCAGCCGGTCCAGGGCAATGCACTGGCACGACTGGCGCCGAACCGATTGCGCGGTTTGCCATTTACCGGCCACGGCAGTTTGCCGGCCTGCTTCGCAAATGGACCGTTGCCGTTCAGGTTGGTGCCGCGGGCGAGCCGATCGAGAACTTCCCGCAGACGCCGTTCCTCGGCTTTCAGCTGAACCAGCCGTGTGCGTTCATCCTTCAGGTCGCGCGCGAGTGCCGCCATGGCCTCGCGCCGTCCTGCTTGCTGTGTTTGCTGCTGACGCAGCACATCGCTCAGGGCGATGCGGTCGGCCTCCAGCCGCGCCTGGCGTGCCGCGACGGCGGCGGTGGCGGCGTCAAGTTCCTGAACGCTGGCCTGGTAGCGCGTGAGCTTTCCGGCGCGCGCGGCAAGGAAACGACCGTAATAGGCCGTCATGCGGTGCGCCTGCTGGGGATCCTCCATGTTGAGCAGCATTTTCAGGGGCTCACTGCGTCCGAGTCGGTAAGCCAGTGCGGCGTCGGCGGCGAGGCGTTGTAACTGTTGTGTCGCGGTCTGCTGGAGTGCCGCACGCTGCTTGCCCAGGGCACTCAATTCCGTCTCGCCGGCGGCGACGCGCCGGGCGAGGTGGGTGTGGCGCGCGTGCAGCTCGGCAAGACTGGTTTCGGCCTTCTGGAGTTGGTCCTCCAGCGCGGCCCGCTCGACGTCGGTTTGTTGAACGCGTTGCTCGTGAGCGCCGATCTCGCCGCGCAGTTTCTGCAATTTGTCGGCATCGTCCCCGGCGCCCGCACCCGCGGCGAGGCTGGCAAGGCACCAGGCGAGCAGAACGCGTTTCACCCCCGCGCTCGCGCGCTCCGGGGTGCGCCGGAATCCGCGGCCAGCAGCGAGTGGCCAGTCATCTCCATCGGTGGCGGGAGATTCATCAGCGACAGCAGAGTCGGTGCGACATCGGCCAGCGTGCCGCCTGCGGCCAGGGCGAGGTTCCGGGGACCGACATAGACCAGGGGCACCGGCAGTGTGGTGTGGGAGGTAAGCGGCTGGCCGTTTTCCTCCATCCGCTCCAGGTTGCCGTGATCGGCGGTGATCAGGCATTGGCCCTGGACCGTCTCCAGTGCGGCGACAATGCGCCCGATACAGATGTCGACGGCTTCTGCAGCCTGCACGGCGGCGGCAAAAATCCCGGTGTGACCGACCATGTCGCCATTGGCGAAATTGCACACGATCAAGTCAAAACGGCGTTCGGCGATGGCTTCGACGAGCCGGTCGGTAACCTCGAAAGCGCTCATTTCGGGTTTGAGGTCATAGGTCGCCACCTGGGGCGACGGGATCAGGATGCGCTCCTCCCCCGGATAGCAGGCTTCGCGGCCGCCGCTGAAAAAGAAAGTCACATGGGCGTATTTCTCGGTCTCGGCGATGCGGAGCTGGGTTCTCCCCAGGTTCGCCAGATATTCGCCAAGCGCGTTGGTGAGCGACGCCGGCGGAAAGGCACAGTGCACGGGCAGGTCCGCTTCGTACTCCGTGGTGGTGACAAAATCGCTCACCTTTGGCCACTGTTTGCGCTCGAATCCGGCGAAATCCGGTTCGACCAGCGACTGGGTAAGCTGGCGCGCGCGGTCGGGCCGGAAGTTCATGAAGATCACTGCGTCGCCCGTGCGAATCGGTGCTGCAGCATCGTCGGGGCCTTGTACCAGGGTGGGCTGCACGAATTCGTCGTTTTCGTCGCGCGCGTAAGCGGCGCGCAGCGCGCTGATCGGATCGGCTTCCCGAAACGGCGCCGTTGCCGCGGTCAGCATGTCGTAGGCGCGCTCGGTGCGATCCCAGCGATTGTCCCGATCCATGGCGTAGTAGCGACCGCAGATCGACGCGATGCGTCCGCAGCCGAGTGCCGCAAACAGGGCCTGGGTGCGCTGCAGGGACGCTTCGGCACTGCGTGGCGGCGTGTCCCGACCGTCCAGGAAGGCGTGCAGATAAACGTGTTTCGCACCACGTTTGGCCGCCAGCGCAACGGCGGCCCGGAGATGCTCTTCGTGGCTGTGGACGCCGCCCGGAGACAGCAGTCCCAGCACATGCACCGCGCCGCCTGCCGCGATGGCGCGCTCGATCGCCGCGCCATAGACCGGGTTGGCGTCGAACTCGCCGTTGGCGAGCGCGGCATTGATGCGGGTGAAGTTCTGGTACAAAACCCGGCCGGCTCCCAGCGTCATGTGGCCGACTTCCGAGTTGCCCATCTGGCCGTCGGGCAGCCCGACGTCGAGACCGGAGCCCGAAATCAGGGTATGGGGGCATCGCGACCAGAGTCCATTCCAGACGGGGATGTGCGCCGCGCGGAGCGCGTTATGGTCGCTGACTTCACTGTGCCCCCAGCCGTCGAGGATCAGCAAAACCGTGGGGCGTTTGCCATTTTCCATCTGCGGAATACAGCCCTCTGAAGGATGGTGGGAAAGGGCGTCATGGTACTGGCTCGGGGTCGGAAAAACTATTTCCCCAGGAGCCGCTGATGGACGCAGCGGGGCGCAAAGTGCCTGTGTATACTACTGCGCCGTTCGGTCGGCGGCGGCATAACGAGGTTGTGGGTGGCGAATTTTTTGGCGTTTATCAGCGAGCAGTGGGTTCTGGTCAGTCTGTTTCTGGGGCTGATCTACCTGTTCGTGGTGACCGAACACTTCAAGGCCGGCAAGCAGTTGTCGGTGCATGATGTCACGCGCCTGCTCAACGCCGGTGAAGCCCTGCTGGTCGATATTCGCGATGCCAAAGAGTATCAGTCCGGGCATATCAATCTGGCGATCAACATCCCCTTTAGCCAGCTCAATACGCGTCTGGACGAACTGGAGTCCTCCCGCGAGCGCATCGTGATCGTGGTGGATAAACTCGGGCAGCAGGCCGCGAGCGCGGGACGCACCTTGCGACGCGCTGGTTTCAAGGCGCAGCGTTTGCGCGGCGGCATGGCCGAATGGCAGGGCCAGAGCCTGCCGGTGGTGTCCTGATGGCCTCAGTGGTGCTCTACGGTACCCGCATCTGCCCCTACTGTGTCGGGGCGCGCCTGTTCCTGCGCCAGCGGGGCGTGGCCTTCGAAGATATCGCGGTCGACGGCAACAGGGCCCTGCGCCGCGAGGTGGAAGAGCGCAGCGGCCGTGATACCGTCCCGCAAATCTGGATTGATGATTATCACGTCGGCGGGTTTACCGATCTGCTGGCGCTCGAACGCCAGGGTGTGCTCGACGAGCTGCTGGCGAAGCCATCCGATGCCGTCGCCCCCAACACGTATGGAGAACCCCAAGCATGACATCCGACAGTAACGCCAGCACCGGAAACCCCGCCGCAGAACGTGGTCCCCAGATGGCCATTCAGCGGATCTACATCAAGGACATGTCGTTCGAAGCCCCCGCCGGTCCCGATGTGCTCGCGCGGCAAGGACAGGCGCAGGCGGCTCAGGAAATGGGCGTCGGCGTGCGCCGGTTGGAAGCGGATCGCTATGAAGTGATGTTGACCTTGACGGTCACCCTGAAGGACGGGGAGCAGACGCTGTATCTGGTCGAAATTCATCAGGCGGGCGTGTTCATGATTTCCGGTCTGGAGGAGGCGGAGCTGGCCCAGGTGCTGAATATTCATTGCCCGACGGTACTCTTTCCCTATGCGCGCGAGGCGGTGGACAGCGCCGCGCTGCGCGGCGGGTTTCCTCCCCTGTTGCTGCCCCCGGTCAATTTCGACGGGCTGTACCGCCAGGCCGCCGCCCAGCGCGCAACGCAAGGAACCGCCGCGTAGCGAATCTCCTACAGCTTGTTGAAAAACGTCGCGAGGCGGCCAGCTGCGAGGCGCACGGCGCGCAGCGACCGAGACATATCAGATAGATAGGCGAGGGAGCGAGCACCGCGCAACGAAGCAGATGGCTGCCGCAGCAGTTTTTCAACAAGCTGCTAAGGGCCTGACCGGCCCCGGCGCTCCCGGTCAGGCCTCGCTGTCACGATCATCCGCAATGCCCAGCTCCTGTATTTTCCGGGTCAGCGTGTTGCGCCCCCAGCCCAGCAGTTCGGCGGCATCGCGCTTGCGGCCGGCGGTGTACTCGAGCGCGGTCTCGATCGCGGCGCGCTCAAACGCGGGAGTTGCCGTCGCCAGGATGTCGCGCGCCCCGCTGGCCAGCTGACTGCCGATCCAGCGCCGCAGGGACTGCTCCCAGTCGCCCGCGGCACGGGGGCCCGGCGTGTCGATGGCAAGCAGTTCGGGCGGGAGGTCGGATTTAAGCACCTCGCGCCCCGCCGCCATCACCGTCAGCCAGCGGCAGGTGTTCTCCAGTTGTCGCACATTACCCGGCCAGGGCAGGCTGCACAGGTACGCAGAGGCTTCCTGGGACAGTATTTTGGGCTCGACATTGAGCTCCTCGGCAGACGTCTTGAAGAAGTGCTGCATGAGCTGCGGAAGGTCTTCGCGACGATCCGACAGCCGCGGCAGATGGATGCGAATCACGTTCAGGCGATGGAACAGGTCCTCGCGAAACCGGTGTTCGCCCACCAGGATTTCGAGATTCTGGTGGGTCGCGGCGATGATTCGGACATCGACCTTGACGGGGGTGTGGCCGCCGACGCGGTAGAACTCGCGGTCCGCCAGCACACGCAGCAGACGGGTTTGCGCTTCGGGCGGCATGTCGCCGATTTCATCCAGGAACAAAGTACCACCATCGGCCTGTTCAAAGCGCCCCACGCGGCGCTGGGCCGCTCCGGTGAAGGCGCCCTTTTCGTGGCCGAACAGCTCCGACTCAATCAAATCATGAGGAATCGCCGCCATATTCAGCGCAATAAACGGCTGTTCCCGACGCGGGCTGTGGCGATGGAGTGCCCGCGCGACCAGCTCCTTGCCGGTGCCTGACTCACCGTTGATCAGTACCGTGATGTTCGAATGGGAGAGTCGGCCTATGGCGCGGAAGACTTCCTGCATCGCCGGCGCTTCGCCGATGATTTCCTTGGAGACTTCGGCTTCCATCGGCTTTGCGGCCGTGCTTTTCTCGCGCGCGTATTCGATTGCGCGACGGGTCACCGAGACCAGCTCGTCGATATTGAACGGCTTGGGCAGGTATTCGAAGGCGCCGCCCTGATAAGCCGCTACGGCACTGTCGAGATCGGAGTGAGCTGTGGTGATGATCACCGGCATGGCGGGATTTTCCCGGCGCAACCGGTCGAGCAGTTCCAGGCCACTCATGCCGGGCATGCGGATGTCGCTGATCAGGGTATCGGGCAGGCCGCGATCCAGGCGCTTGAGGACGCTTGGAGCATCCTCGAAGCACTCCACGGTCATATCCGCTTTTTCGAGTGCGCGCTCCATTACCCAGCGGATGGATTTGTCGTCGTCAACGATCCAGATTGTCGGCTTCATGCAGCGCTCCGCGCGTTGATTGGATGGGCAGGTAAATCGAAAACCGGGTATGACCCGGCGCGCTGTCGCATTCAATGAGGCCTCGATGCAGTTGAATGGCAGATTGTGCAATGGGCAGGCCGAGGCCGGTGCCGTTGGGCCGCCCGCTGACCATCGGATAGAAGATGCGGTCGCTGATCTCTTCGGGCACACCCGTACCGTTGTCGATGACATCGAGCCGACAGACGATGCGGTGCTGGCGTCCCCCGATGGTGAAATGATTGACCACACGCGTGCGCAGGATCACGCGGGCACTGCCGTCGGCGATGCGCCCCGCGGCCTCGACAGCCTGCATGGCATTGCGCACCAGATTCAGTGTTGCCTGTATCAGCTTGCCGCGATCGGCGTTGATTTCTGGAATGCTGGGATCGTATTCGCGCTGGATGCGCAATTGCCCGCTGGTCTCGGCTTCGACCAGGGTGGCTACCCGCTCGGTAATTTCGTGGATGTTGATCGCCGCCAGCTGCGCCGGCTGCGAGGGGCCGAGCAGGCGATCCACCAGCTGCCGCAGTCGTTCGGTCTCGGCGATGATGATATCGGTGTATTCCCGCAGGTCGTCGCGGGCCAGTTCCTGGGCCAGCAACTGGGAGGCGCCCAGGATGCCGCCCAGCGGGTTCTTGATCTCGTGCGCCAAGCCGCGGATCAGGTTGCGCGAGGTGTCGTTTGCGGACAGCAGAGCGCGCTCCCGGCCGATCCGCAGACTGCGATCCATAGGCAGCATTTCAACCAGGAGCAGCGCGTCCGCCTTGCGCTGAATGGGCGACACCGTGTAATCCACGGTGATTTCACGCCCATCGACCAACATCAGTTTGACCGTGCGCTCGGTATAGGGCTGCTGCTCGTCGAGCGCTTGTCGCAGCAGCGCACGTCGAGGCCCTGGCTCGGCAAAACAGCTGACGAACTGGGCGCCGCGCAACCGGCTTGCGCTCGCTTCAAGCAGGGTTTCGGCCGCCGTGTTCAGGTACTGGACATGCAGGTCCGCGTCCAGCACCAGGACGGCGGTTTTCAGGTTGTCCAACAACAGAGGTTCGGGTGTCGGCTGGAGGATGCTCTGGGGTATCGGCATTTGGCCACCTCGGGTAGCCTACGAAACAGCAAGTATTGGGCCAATTTCATTGCAACTGGTTCACGCCGCAGGGGCGTGCCCGATTGCAGGTGCCTGGCTTGAATCAACCGCACCAGGCCGGTGCGGCATGCGGCGGGTCAGCGGTTCAGGGAAGAGGGCCTCTTCACGGAGTGACGCTTGACGTGGATCACTACGCTGTTGCTCTGCGCCACTTGGGCGCCGTTGGCGTCGACAACGGTTGCGTAAATTGTTCTGCTGCCCCGATAAAGGTCGCCCAGCGTGATGGCGGTGGTGGCCGCCGCCGGCCCCTGGGGCTGATCGTCAAGGTAAAACTGGACCCTGTGGCCGGGTTGCAATGCGGGCTCCAGGCCCAGCTGCACCCCGACGTTGAGCTGTCCCGGCGGTATCGTGCTGTCGTTGGCGGGGCTGGTGATCTCGCTCCGGGTGTAGGTTACCGCCGACTCCGCCGCGGGCGCATCGGTTTTGCGTGCATCCATGGCGGGCTGCGTGTTTGCCTCCTTGAGGATGACCGGCTCGGCGGAGCCATCGTTGGGTGGCGTGTCGGTGTAGGACACCTTCCCTTGCGCGTCGATGACACGATAGACGGTCTGATCAGCGCCGACGGCGAGCGTAGTGCAACTCAGGATCGCGCAACAGATCAGGGCGATCCGGCGCAGGGCATTGGTGGCATCGGGGCGGCGTCCGACCCCGGGGGCTGCTGGTGCGTGAGGAGTCATGGTCCCGTACCCCCTGGTTGGACAGGATGAGGTCGAGCCTGATTATAGTCCGAAAAAAAAGCCCGGCAGGGTAGCCGGGCTTTTTGAAGCGTTGTATGACAGCTGTCGATTGCTATCTCAGGAGCTGTAATACATGTCGAACTCCACCGGGTGGGTGGTCATGCGCAGGCGGTCCACATCGATCTGCTTGAGCGCGATGTAGGCATCGATCATGTCGTCGTCCATGACGCCACCAACGGTCAGGAACGCGCGGTCGGCGTCGAGCGCCGCGAGCGCCTGCTCCAGCGAGCCGCACACGGTGGGAATCGCCTTGGCTTCTTCGGGCGGCAGGTCGTACAGATCCTTGTCAGCGGCGTCACCGGGATGAATCTTGTTCTTGATCCCGTCGAGGCCGGCCATCAACAGAGCGGTGAAGGCCAGGTAAGGGTTGGCTACCGGGTCCGGGAAGCGTATTTCAACGCGACGCGCCTTGGGATTGGCAACAAACGGAATCCGGATCGAGGCGGAGCGGTTGCGCGCCGAGTAGGCGAGCATCACCGGCGCTTCATAGCCGGGCACCAGACGCTTGTACGAGTTGGTGGCCGGGTTGCTGAACGCGTTGATGGCACGCGCGTGTTTGATGATTCCGCCGATGTAAAACAGGGCCGTTTCCGACAGACCTGCATACACGTCGCCGGTAAAGATGTTCTTGCCGTCCTTCGACAGCGACTGGTGGACGTGCATCCCGGAGCCGTTGTCGCCGACCAGCGGCTTGGGCATGAAGGTCGCGGTCTTGCCGTAGGCGTGGGCCACGTTGTGGACGCAGTACTTCAGGATCTGGACTTCGTCCGCTTTCTTGGTCAGGGTATTCGGCCCCACGCCGATCTCGCACTGGCCGGCGGTGGCGACCTCGTGGTGATGCACTTCCACCACCAGGCCCATGCTGGCCATGGCATCGCACATGGCGGCGCGCAAGTCGTGCAGGGTATCCACAGGCGGTACCGGGAAATAACCGCCTTTGACGCCCGGGCGATGGCCGCGGTTGCCGGTCGGGAAGTCGTGCTCCGACGCCCAGGCGGCCTCTTCGGAGGCGATTTTGTAAAAGGCGCCGCTCATGTTGGCGCCCCATTTCACTTCGTCGAAGACGAAAAATTCAGGTTCCGGTCCGAACAAAGCCGAATCCGCGATGCCGGTGGAGCGCATGTACTCCTGCGCGCGATCGGCGATGGAGCGCGGGTCGCGGGTGTAGCCCAACATGGTGGTGGGCTCGACGATGTTGCAGCGGATGATGACAGTGGCATCGTCGGTGAATGGATCCAGGACAGCGCTGCTGTCATCGGGCATCAGCACCATGTCGGACTCGTTGATGCCTCTCCATCCGGAGATGGACGAGCCATCGAACATTTTCCCGTCTTCGAAGAAGCTGTCGTTGACCTCGGTGGAGGGAAGGGAAACGTGGTGCTCCTTGCCCTTGGTATCGGTGAAACGGAGATCAATCCAGCGCGCTTCGCTTTCTTTGATCAACTCCAACGTCTTTGACATTCTGCTCCTCCAAAGGGATCTTTCTGTGGTAATGGCAAGGGGTTGCGCCGGTAGGCCGTGCCGAAGCGACATTAAAGCAGGCACAATTCAGCAAAACGACTCAGCAAAACATGTGCCATTAAGCACCGATGCCGGGTGTCCCCGGTAGGCGCTCCAGCGGCATCAGGACGGCCGCCCGCCGGTCGTTGCAGGCGCCAACTATAGCAGTTATGGCACTGAAGATACCCGCGAGGAATCTCCCCGGGGTGGCGCACGACGCACCGATGAGGTGCTCTTGGCGGGCTTTTTGCCCTGTGATGGTGCGACTGGCGGCGCGTCGGGTGTGCCGGTGGTGAATTTCCCTGAGCGCCCCCCGCGCAACCCCTATACTGGCCGCCTTCTCCGCTGCCCTGCCCGTTCCGCGATGCGTTTTGTCGTCAAAGTGTCCCCCGAGATCATCATCAAGAGCGCGCCGGTGCGTCGGCGCCTGATCCGGCAGCTGCGCCGTAATCTGCGCACATTGATCGCGCCCATCACCGCTGGTGTGACCCTTGCGGGCGACTGGGACCGACTGGAGCTCAGCGGCGCCGGCGTGACGGCGGCCGACGCTCACCGGATCGCCGACCTGTTGGCGCGAACGCCGGGGATCTCCAGTTTTGCCAAGGTTGAGATGTACCCGCTCGGCGATTTTGACGACATGGCCGAGCACACCTGGCGCTGTCATGGTGCAGCCCTTACGGGGCGACGGTTCGTGGTGCGTGTCAAACGCACCGGGCGCCATGCGTTCACGTCGCCCCAGGTTGAACGGGAAGTGGGCGGCAGACTCCTGGCGCGCGCGGAAGGCGCGTCGGTGTCGCTGGATCATCCCGAGATCACCGTCCGTCTCGAAATAGTCGCGGACCAGCTCTATGTCATCGAATCGCGGCAGGCTGGGATCGGCGGGTTTCCCCTGGGCGAGCAGCCGCCGGTGCTGGCGCTCATGTCCGGGGGTTTCGATTCCACGGTCGCCAGTTACCTGCTGTTGCGCCGAGGTCTGCGTACGCACTTCTGCTTTTTTAATCTGGGCGGTCGCGCCCACGCCCTCGGCGTCAAGGAGGTCGCGCACTTCCTCTGGGAAAAATACAGCGCGAGCCACAGCGTCAAGTTCATCAGCGTGCCCTTTGAGGGCGTGATGGCCGAGATACTGGAGCAGGTGGACGATTCGCAAATGGGCGTGGTGCTCAAGCGCATGATGTTGCGCGCGGCTACGGCGGTTGCCCGTGCCTGGGGGGTCGATGCCCTGGTCACCGGTGAAAGTATTGCGCAGGTGTCCAGCCAGACCCTGCCCAATCTCGCGGTGATCGACGCGGTCACCGACATGCTGGTGCTGCGACCGCTGCTTGCCATGGACAAGCAGGACATCATCGGGATTGCCCGCGCCATTGGCACTGAGCCGTTCGCGGCCAGCATGCCGGAATACTGTGGGGTGATCTCGGTGAAGCCGACCACCCATGCCCGCCGCGAGCGCGTGGAGCACGCCGAGACCCGGTTCGACTTCGACGTTCTGGAGCGAGCCATCGCGGCGCGTACGGAGGAAGACATTGAGTCGGTGATGGAGGGCGCGGTCGGCCAGATAGCGGTGGAAACCTTCCAGGCGCCGCAGCCGGGCGTCACCATTCTGGATGTCCGCCATCCGGATCAGAGCGCCGACCGCCCGTTGCGTGCGGGCAGTGCTGCGGTCGAAGTGGTGCCCTTTTACCGGTTGCAGCAATTCTTTGCCCAGGTGTCGCCGGAGACGCCTTATCTGCTGTATTGCGACAAGGGAGTGATGAGCCGTCTGCATGCCGAACTGCTGGTCGAGCGCGGCTTTAGCCGCGTCGCCGTCTACCGGCCCTGAGGCATCGCGCGCGGTCATTCTCTGGTAAGGCGCGTACGCGTATAATGCGCGCCCCTTTTCCCGGTATACCCCCATGTCGGTCAGTAAGCTGCGCAACATTGCCATCGTCGCCCATGTCGACCATGGCAAGACCACGCTGGTCGATCGGCTGCTGCAGCAGTCGGGGACCCTGGATCGCAAAAGTCAGGGCGCCGAGCGCCTGATGGACTCCAACGACCAGGAGCGCGAGCGGGGCAT
This sequence comes from Gammaproteobacteria bacterium, assembly GCA_046566625.1. GTDB lineage: Bacteria > Pseudomonadota > Gammaproteobacteria > Pseudomonadales > Porticoccaceae > JAGPUQ01. The sequence continues at coordinate 3,047 of JBKHWK010000022.1, read as the reverse complement.
CACCATCCTCGCCAAGAATACCGCCATCCAGTGGCGCGATTACCGCATCAACATTGTCGATACCCCGGGCCACGCCGATTTCGGCGGCGAGGTGGAGCGCGTGCTGTCGATGGTCGACTCGGTGCTGCTGTTGGTGGATGCCGTCGATGGCCCCATGCCGCAGACCCGGTTTGTGACCGCCAAGGCATTCGCCAGCGGCCTCAAGCCCATTCTGGTAGTGAACAAGATCGACCGCCCGGGCGCGCGTCCGGACTGGGTGGTGGATCAGGTGTTCGATCTGTTTCACCGTCTCGGCGCTACCGAAGAGCAGCTCGATTTTCCGGTGATTTATGCCTCTGCGCTCACCGGGATCGCCGGCCTGGACTACAACCACATGGCGCCCGACATGACGCCCCTGTTCGAAATGATCACGGAGCGTGTGCCGGCCCCCGTCGTGGATGAGGCTGGGCCGTTCCAGATGCAAATCTCCGCACTCGACTACGACAGCTATGTCGGGGTGATCGGGATCGGACGCATCGCCCGCGGCGTGTTGACGCCGGGACAGGCCGTGGTCGTCGCAGCCGCGGAAGGCGGCCAGCGGCGCGCCCGCATCCTCGAGGTGAAGGGGTATCTGGGGTTGGCGCGCGTGGATACGGATCGCGCCACCGCCGGCGACATCGTCTGCATAACCGGAGTCGAGGGCCTCGGGATTTCCGACACCCTGTGCGATCCGGCCTGCGTGGAACCACTGAAGCCCCTGGCGGTCGATGAACCCACCGTCAGCATGACGTTTCAGGTCAACGATTCTCCGTTCGCTGGCCTGGATGGCAAATATGTCACTTCGCGCAACATCGGCGAGCGCCTGGAACAGGAGCTGATCCACAACGTCGCCTTGCGCGTCGAGCCCGGCGATACCCCTGATCGCTTTCGGGTGTCGGGACGCGGCGAGCTGCACCTTGCGGTGCTGATCGAGACCATGCGCCGCGAAGGCTACGAGCTCGGCGTTTCCCGGCCGGAAGTGATCCAGAAGGAAGTCGACGGCGAAATTCTTGAGCCTTTCGAGATTGTGGTCGCCGATGTCGAGGAGATCCACCAGGGAGCGCTGATGGAGGAAATGGGGCGTCGCAAGGGCGACCTGCTCGACATGGTCCTTGACGGTCGTGGCCGCGTGCGGCTGGAGTACCGGGTGCCGTCGCGAGGCATGATCGGGTTCCGCAACGAGTTTCTCACCCTGACCTCGGGCAGCGGCATCCTCACCAGCACCTTCGACTGCTATGACCGGATCAAGCCCGGGGTGGCGGGAGTGCGTCAGAACGGGGTGCTGGTTTCCATGATTCGCGGCAAGACGCTCGCGTATGCCCTGTACAACCTGCAAGAGCGCGGGCGTCTGTTTTTGGGGCATGGCGAGGAAGTGTACGAAGGCCAGTTGATCGGCATTCATTCGCGCGGCAATGATTTGCCCGTGAACCCCACCAAAGGCAAGCAGCTCACCAACATCCGCGCCGCCGGCACCGATGAGGCCTTGGTCCTGACGCCGCCGATCCGGTTTACGCTGGAGCAGGCGCTGGAATTCATCGCCGAGGACGAGCTGGTCGAGGTGACGCCGCACCACATCCGCCTGCGCAAGAAGCTGTTGCGGGAGCAGGAGCGCAAGCGCGGCAAAGCCGCCCCCTGATCATCGGATTACCGCCGGTCGGCGAATTAGCACCTTTGGTCGGGTGGGGTTGCTGACTGCTCGGCCGAAGCATATGGTTTTGTGACTCAAGTACCGGAATGGCCATCATGGATGAAGCAAACGGCAACCACCGGCGCGACTTTTATTTTGATGCACAACTGGGACTGTGGCGCTCAACGGGCTTGGTTACCTGGGGATTGGCGCTGTTCGGAATCTTCAGTCTGGTGATGGGCCTGGTGGACTTCTTCCACGCTGACCTGCTGCTGGCCGGGGTGCTCTTCACTTGTTCCGCCGTCTCCTTCGCGGGTCTGGCGGTGGCCCAAGTGGTCGGGTATCACACGGGCGCCAAGTGGTATTTCGTCGTGCCAATCCTGGGATTGTTCTTCGTGCTCGTGCTGCACGGAGGTGTCGCACAAACCGGTCTGTACTGGTGCATTGCCTTCACGCCCGGACTGCTTTATCTGCTGGGCTATTTTTGGGGCGCGGTGCTGTGGGTGCTGATGGTCGCCCTGCTGGCGTTGATTTTTGTTGCCGACCTCTCGCCGTTCCCGGGCGGACACTACAGTGCGGTGATGGAAAGCCGCTTTCTAATGGCGTTCATTGGCCTTGGGCTTTACAGTCTGGGGCAGGATTACGCGCTCACCCGCGCGGGGCTGTATCCCGACCGACACTGACCCGCCCCTTGGCAATGATGTAATCGCCACCGCAGATCTTCTGCCGGTTGCGTTCAAGACCGTCGATATCTGCCTTGAGTCGGGTGATGACCCTGCTCAGGCGCTGCCGCAAGGCCGGCTGATGCAGCGCGGGTGTGGGTGGTCGACGGCGCTCGCGGGGCGGAATGGGGCGAGATTCCGATTGCCTTTCGTGGGGGCTTCCCTTAGGTTAGCCGCTCCCCGAGCAAGAACCTGTTCTCGCGCATGCGGCAGTTTTATCCGGCCATTCGTCCCTACGCTAGTCATCGTGTCGATGTTGCCGGCGGGCACGCGCTCTATGTTGAGGAATGCGGGATCCCCGAGGGTGTTCCGGTACTGTTCGTCCACGGTGGCCCGGGCGCTGGATGCAGCGAACAGGATCGGCGGTTTTTCGATCCGGAAAAGTACCGCATCATTCTGTTCGATCAGCGCGGTGCCGGTCGTTCGCGGCCCCATGCCGATCTCAACGACAACACCACCGCGCATTTGCTGGCGGACATGGAGACGCTGCGCGAAAAGCTTGGCGTCGAACGCTGGCTGCTGTTCGGCGGTTCCTGGGGTTCGACCCTCAGCCTTCTCTATGCCCAAGCCCATCCGGAGCGGGTTCTGGGGCTGGTCCTGCGGGGTATTTTTCTATGTCGCAAGACCGACATCGACTGGTTTTATCGATACGGCGCGAGCTGCATCTTTCCCGATTACTG
>JBKHWK010000021.1:19857-24031 GCA_046566625.1 Gammaproteobacteria bacterium | reverse complement strand
CGGCCAGCTGATGACAGGCTTCGCGGGCGCCGTCGAGATCGGCGTTGGCCAGGAACTCATGAATGCGCGACACCAGACGCTCGACTTCATCGAAATAGGGCTCCCGGGGTATGCGGTCGCCGCTGCCAAACCATTCGGCGGCGAGTGCACCCGTACGCCCCGAGAGTTGGAGCAATGCCTCCAGCAGTTGGCGTTCGTCGTAGGGCTTGTACAGCACACGCTCCACCCGAACCCGGCCCAGCTCGCGCCCCGCGTCGAGCAGTTGGTCGGCAGTCAGCACTACCACCGGGGTTGTCGCATTGAGCATGCCGGGTTGCTGGATTTGCAGCAGGGCGCCAATCCCGGTGATCTCGGGCATGTGAACGTCCATGAGAATGACGTCGAACTTCTGTTCCCGGCAGGCATCGATGGCCGCGCGCCCGTCGGGAACCGCCCGATGCGTGCAACCGGTGCGCTCCAGCAAGGTCGCGAGCAGTAGGCGACTGAAGTCATTGTCCTCCGCTACCAGCACCTCAATGCCGTTGAGGTCGGCAGATGCCGTTGACCGCACTTCCGTATTGGCCATGGCGTCCGAGAGATCCCGGATCCCGGCGGGCTTGCCAAGCCAGCGGGTGTGGGCGTGACGCTCGATGAGATCGCGCGGGATGGTTTCATGCAGGACGTGCAGTGGCAACTGAACGACGATCGGGCAGTGCAATTCGTCGAGGATATGACGCAGCGACATGAGCTGGCGTCCGGGCGGCTCGTTGAGCGACCAATTGAACACCAGTGCCGAGGGCGCGCCCTCGGCGATGGCGTCGATCAGGTCGTCGAAGGATGCCAGCGTGCGCACCTCGGCGAACAGCCGCTGTAACGCTGACTTCGTGCTGCTGCGTCCCAGTTCGTCGATGTCATAGACCAGAACCTGACCCCTGAACCAGGGTAGTGGTGGCGCCGGGCACCACTGGAACGGCAAGACGACATGAAATTCGCTGCCCGCGTCCGGACCACTGCGGAGCTCGATGGTGCCGCCCAGCGATTCCGCCCGGCGATGGGCGATGGCGAGGCCGAGCCCGGTGCCGCCGAAGCGGCGGGCAATACTGGTGTCCGCCTGCACGAAAGCGTCGAATATCTGCTGCTGCTGGTCGGGGCTGATGCCGATCCCGGTATCGCTCACGGTGATGGACAGCGCGCCGGTTTCGGTCAGGCCACAGCGCACCAGCACATGACCGCGGGCAGTAAATTTAACTGCGTTGCCCATCAGGTTGCCGAGAATCTGCCGCAGCCACTTGGCGTGGCCAATGGCGCTGGCAGGGACCTCGGGATGGATGTCCAGAAAAACTTCCACGCCTTTGGCGTGGGCGGTGGGCGCCAGCAGACGGACGCAATCCTCGATGCATTCCAGTACGTCAAAGGGCTCGGCGCTGCTGGTTTCAACACCAGCCTGGAGCTTGGTGAATTCGAGAATGTCGTCGATCATCGCCAGCAGCGATACCGACGCCTGATCGATGATGTGGAAATAATTGCGATCCGCGGTGTCCTGTAGATTGCGTTCCAGCAGGCGCACGAAGCCCTGGATCGAGGTCAGCGGGGTGCGCAACTCGTGGCTCATCCGCGCCAGGAAATCGGTTTTGGCGCGGTTGGCCGTCTCCGCCCGCTCACCGGCGATTTCCAGCTCCTGGTTCTTGATCCGCAACGCGTCGAGGGAGTCCGAAAGATCCCGGGTCGCCCGCGCCACCTGCTGCTGGAGATCGAGCTGGCTGCGCTCCACCGAATCGGCGAGATGATTTATCCCGGCCGCCAGATGCGCGAGCTCATCGCGCGTGGTGGCGCGCGCGCGCGCGGCGAGATTTCCCTGCCGCAGCCGCATGACGGTGTTGGTGAGGTCGCGAATGGGGGTGACCACGGAGCGCGACAACACCAAGGCCATCAGCAGCGCGGTCCCCAGTACCGCGGCACTGATGCCGATACTGCTGACCACGGTAGCGTGCTGGGCGCGCCGTGCCTCGGCGAGATCCATCGCGATCACCACCCAGCCCAGGGGCGCGCGGGGAGCGGGGGTGCTGGCGGGGGCCGGGTAGTCGTCGACCTCCATGGACACCGGGTAGACCGCGCGCTCCAGAACCAGTGCATCGCGCATTTCACGGGGTCCAGCTCCCAAGGGCCGGGTCAGATCCAGATCCCCCGTGGATGCCGGAAAGGCAGCGCTGGCGACCATGATTTGGCGTTGCCCGTCCAGGAAGATGGCGCCGCGAATCCCGGGAATCGCCGCGATGGTGTCCGCCGTGTTTTGCAGCAGTGAAAGATTGCTGGAGTAGAGCGCGAAATCCACGGTACTCGACAAATAGTCGATCATCCGCGTGCCGGATTCTTCCACCCTGTGCAGGATGTCGCCCTGCCGGCTGTGGATGCTGAAGCTGGTCAGCAGCGCGGTGATCAGGAGCAGCGGCAGAGAGCCGATCAGCAGCAGCCGCAAGCGCAGATTCCGGCGAATGTCGACGGCAGCGAAATTCATGGTTGTTCACCCAGCGCGGCGGCGTACCGGGCATGCAACGCCGCCGTGTCCGGCAGGGCGATGCCTAGGGCATCGGCTACGGCGGCGTTGGTGGTCAGGGTGTAATAACGCGGCTGCAGCATGCCGGGCGGGAACAGGCCTTGCGCCAGCCGTTCGGCGACGAGTTCGGCCCCCTGCTGGCCGATATTTTCCGGAGTCGAGGACACGGACGCCAGCGCGCCCGCGTCGGTGTAGGCGCGGGAAAAACCGATTACCGGAATCTGGGCTCGGAAGCTCAATTGCAGCAGCCAGCGGGCTGCCGCGCGATTGAAATCGGCGCTATCGGGCAACACCACGGCCACCTGGGCCGCGTTAAGCAATGGCGATAGCGTGGCAATGGGATTGTCTCCGGGCCTCAGGACGCGGATCAGTGGTTCGAAACCCAGGGCGGCTGCGTCGGAATCGAGGGTGGTGCAATGCTTATGGGAGATGGGCCCCAGCACCACGGACAGGGCGCGCGCTTGCGGCACCAGCAGGCGCGCCAGCGCAAGAAGACGGCGTGGCGGTTGATCGACAACCATGGTGGTATTGTTGCCCAGATCGGGATCGCGCGTGCTCTGTTCCCGCCAGAAATCGCCGGTGACGAACAGGTGCAGAGCCTTCCGGTCCGGGTAGCGCGCACGTATTTCGGACAGGGCCGGTGAGCCGATGCTGACCAGGGTATCTTCCTCGGGCCAGCTCGCCATCTGGGTATGAACGCTGACGACCGCCTCGGGCACCAGTAGCCGGAGATGGTGCTGGAGGCTGATCGCGGTCTCCTGGTAATACGGCGTGTCGTCCGCGAGCAGCAGGCGGACCGCAGCGCTCGCCTGGAACGGGGCGCCGACGCACAGCAACAGCACCAGGAACGACCACGCAGTGCATGATCTGTGGCGTCGCCTTCTCCAGTAGCCGGCTTCTTTCACGAACCGAACTCCCTGTCCGTAGGTTATTTCCCATGCCCCCAGGCGACTGCCGCCTGTTCCGTATCAATCGGGAAAATCCAGCCGGGCGCGTAGATAAACTGCGGTGTCGAACCTGTTTGCCTGGTTGAACTCAGAATAGTCCTGCCCGAGATTCTGTGCCACCAATTGCAGGTCGCCTTTGCTGGAGCCCGCCTTGAAATGCCAGGTGGCCTGAGCATCGACCCGGGTAAACCCACTGATCGGGTTACCGTTGCGCCAATCCACGGCACTTTGCGAGTAAACAAAAATGCCGAAATCGAACGCATCGGACCAGCGATGGTTCATCAATAGACCGCCAGAATGGCGCGGGGTGCCGCCATCGAACTCCCTGATCTGAAGAACAGGGGCGAAGCGGGACACGCGCCGGCTATCGAGATCCTGGTTGGCATAGTGCAGGCGAAACCAGGTGCGCGGCGACAGATGGTAGACGGCCTGTGCTTCGGCGCCGGTGGTATTCCAGCGAGCGACATTGTCGCGCACCAGGCGCTCGCCGTCGAAAAAGGGTGGCAGCGGCACTATGGATTCGCGGTAATCATCCAGTCCGTCCCGCACCTGTTCGCGAAACAGCTTGATATCGAAGTCGATGCCCTGCTCGGGGAAGCGGGCCAGGTAGGCCAGCTCCAGGCTGTTGATGCGCTCGGCACTCAGATTTGCCACCACCCGGCGCTGGTCGTCGGCGATCGCATTGCCCAGGCGA
>JBKHWK010000021.1:0-19847 GCA_046566625.1 Gammaproteobacteria bacterium | reverse complement strand
GTTGACGCTCGTCGGCTTCCGTGACGGAAGGGGCACGCTCGCCGAGGGCGTTGCTCAGGCGCAGCGTGTGATTCGGGCGCAGATCGTAGCTGACGGACAGACGCGGCGACACCAGCGTCCCGATCTGGGTTTTTTCCAGCATCACCCCGGTGGAAATCGCCACCTCGGCGACCGGCAGCCACTCACTGTGGGCAAACAGGCGGAAGCGTTGCTCGTCGTGCGTGGCGTCATCGTCGAAGAAGAACCGGCTGTCGACGCCATCCCAGCGCGTCCCCACACCCCACACGCCGGTCAGCGAGTCGGATAACCGTATTCGCTGCAGGGCTTCGAGGTCGTAACGCTCGGACTCGATGGTGTGAAAACCCTGTACCGAGTGCTGGTCCGGAATGCCCAGCAACAGCGGCACGCTGGGAGGAGCGATGCCGAGCAGGGCGGATATCGGGCCCTGATCGCTTACGCCGTAAGTGCGCAAATAGTTGTGATAGAGCGTCAACTCGAAATCGCTGGCATCGGACAGTTGATGCTCCCAGGCAAGGCGCTGGTACTGGTTGTAGTAACGCAGCGGCAGATATTCGTGCAGCCGGTCGGCATCGCCGAACACCGTGTCCTGGCGGCTGAAGCCGCCATCGAAATGGAGGGTGTCGGCGAGGGTGGGGGTGTAGGTGGAGCGCAGCCCGAGGTTCCAGGTTTCGGCGCCGTCGTCGGGTCCGATGGCGTTAACGTTGGGAAAACCCCTGTTGTGGTCGAAGCCCAGGGACACCCGATAATTGAAAGCGCCGATCTGGTCGTTGTGACGTACGGCCATCTGTTGGGTGTTCCGCTCACCCGTGGTCGCGCGGACACGGGTGCCCCGGTCCTGAACCGCCGACCGGGTGATGATGTTGACCGCGCCGGCAAAGGCGTTGGAGCCGTGCGCCGCGGCACTGGGGCCGCGCACGATCTCGATACGATCGATGTCGTCGAGATCGAGCCCCAGGGCACCCCAGACCACGGTGGACTGGATCGGGTCGTACACCGAGCGGCCATCCACCATGACCTCAAGATGGTTGGGAAGCTCCCGGCCCTGGCCGTGGTAGTCGATACCGAAGCGGTTGGCATTGGCTGCGTAAGCCTGATAGCCGGGCACCAGCCGGAACACGTCCACCCAGTTCATGGCTCCGGCAGCGCGCAACATGGCGGCGGTAATCACGGTGACGCTGGCGGGTGCGCGGGCGGCGGTTTGCGGGAAGCGGCTCACCACGGTCTGGAGCGGAATCTCGCCCAACAGGTCGGCTTCGCTGAGTGCACCGGACTGGGCGCGCGCGGTGCCAAGCGGCATCGCGACCAACCCGATGGTGGTGAAGATCATTCCGCAGTGGAACAGGGGTGGGCGTTTATTTTTCTTGAGCATGAAACCATTCCTGTCGCTGACGGCGCTAGCGGCCGCAGAGCATTGTACCCAGCGCATATCGCTTTGCCAGCCGCGAGGGTGGTTTGCCGCATTCACTTCGCAATCGGCGTCGCTGCTGGGTTGGCTGACAGCCCTGGCCCCGGCGTGTACCATTCCGGTCGCCCCACCGCCTCCGGCCAGCGTGGTCGTGACGGCGCCCCGCTGCGCCATCGCGCGGTGCTCATGCGGTTGTGACCGGGTGCCCGCCGCCCACCATCGCCAAACCACCGCCAGGCCATCGCGCAGCAGCCGGTTCTTGAGGTGCCCATGAGTGAAATTTACTTTGTTCGCCACGGCCAGGCCTCGTTGGGCGCGCGCAACTACGACCAGTTGTCGCCGCTCGGATGGGAGCAGGCGCGCTGGCTGGGCGAACATTACCGTGCGCGCGGTCTCGACTTCGACCGCGTCATCGTGGGCGATATGCAGCGCCACAAGGAAACCTTGCAGGGCATCGGCGCGGGTATGGGGCGCACGTTCGATCCGGTCGTGGACCGCCGCCTCAATGAGTTCACGTTCCGCCCGGTGATGCGCCTGTATTGCCAGCGCTTTCGACCCGAGATCCCCGAGCCGACCACGGCGGCGGAATTTTTCGGGATCCTGCCCGAGGTGATGGCGGCCTGGATCGCCGGCGATCTGGATGCCGAGCTGGCCACGCAGGCCGAGCACGGCGGCCAGCGCACCGAGACGTGGCACGAATTCAATGAACGCGTGGTGGCGGGTGTCGAGGCGGCGCGCGCAGGAAACCGCGGCGAGCGGGTGTTGATTGTCTCGTCCGGCGGGCCCAAGTCGCTGACCGTCAAGCATGTCATGGGCCTGTCCGATACTGCCGCCATCGACCTGATGCTGCAGATTCGCAACACCTCCACCACCCGCTTTTTGAGCGACGGCGACCGCCTGTCGCTGCACGCCTTCAACGCGCTCGCCCACATGGAGCGACCCGATCGCGAGCACGCGATCACCATGGTTTAGACCTGCCATCCAGTCACCACCCGATTACCGCCAGAGGACCGACACGCCCATGAACTTCGACTACTCAGACAAAGCCCGCGCGCTGCAACTGCGCTTGCAGCAGTTCATGGACGAGGAAATCTACCCGGTGGAACACGCCTACCAGGAGTATTTCAAGACCGCAGTCAATCCCTGGACCAGCCCGCCGCTGATGGTTGAGCTCAAGGCGAAGGCGAAAAAGGCCGGGCTCTGGAACCTGTTCCTGCCGGCCCATCACCACGAGGACGGCCTGACCAATCTCGACTACGCGCCCCTGGCCGAGATCATGGGCCGGGTGCTGTGGGCCCCCGAGGTGTTCAACTGCAATGCGCCCGACACCGGCAACATGGAAGTCTTCATCAAGTACGCCACCGAAGCGCAAAAAGCGCGTTGGCTTGAACCCCTGCTGGCCGGCGAGATCCGCTCGGCCTTTGCCATGACCGAGCCCGATGTGGCGTCCTCGGATGCCACCAATGTGCAGTGCTCCATCGTGCGCGATGGCGACGAGTATGTGATCAATGGCCGCAAGTGGTTCATCACCGGGATCCTGCACGAGAACTGCAAGATCATGATCGTGATGGGCAAGACCGATCCGGACAATCCCAACCGCCATGTGCAGCAGTCGCAGGTGCTGGTGCCCCGCGACACCCCCGGCGTGACGGTGACGCGCGCGCTCACCACGCTCGGTTATGCCGACCCGCCCCTGGGTCACGGCGAAGTGGTGTTCGACAATGTGCGGGTGCCGGTAGCCAACTTGCTGCTGGGGGAAGGGCGTGGCTTCGAGATCGCTCAGGGTCGCCTTGGCCCGGGGCGCATCCATCACTGCATGCGACTGATCGGCTGCGCGCAGCGGGCGCTGGAACTGATGTGCCAGCGGGTCGAGCAGCGCAGCACCTTCGGCCGCAAGCTGAGCGAGCACCAGTCGGTGCGCGAGGACATCGCGCAGTCGTTCTGCGATATCGAGCAGGCGCGCCTGCTGACCCTGCGGGCGGCGGAGAAAATCGACCGCGCGGGCACCAAGGAAGCCCGCGACCTGATCGCCGCGATCAAGATCGTCACTCCGGCGATGGCGCAGCGGGTGATCGACCGCGCCATCCAGGTGCATGGTGCGGGCGGCCTCACCGAGGATTATTTCCTTGCCGAGGCCTTCACTTATGCGCGCCAGATCCGCTTCGCCGACGGCCCGGACCAGGTGCACATGATGCAGTTGGGCCGCTCGCTGGTTAAGCAGTACGCCTGATGCCGATAGACAGACGAGCGAGAACGACACCATGAGCCAAGCGATCGATCAGCTGCCGGAAGACCGGCTCGGCGCCTATCTGGCCGCCCACATCGCGGATTTCGGCAGGCTCCAGCGCGCCGAAAAATTCGAGGGCGGCCAGTCCAACCCTACTTTCCTGTTGACCACCGACCGCGCGCGCTATGTGCTGCGCCGCAAGCCGCCGGGCAATGTGCTGCCCTCCGCCCACGCCGTGGACCGCGAGTATCGGGTGATGAAGGCGCTTGCCGACACCCCGGTGCCGGTGCCCCGGATGCGGGTGCTGTGCGAGGACGACAGCGTCATCGGCAGCATGTTTTTTGTCATGGATTACCTCGACGGCACGGTCTACTGGGACGCGCCCCTGGCGGCGATCGCCAAGGCCGACCGCACCCTCATGTACGACCGCATGAATGCCATCCTCGCGCACCTGCACCAGGTCGATGTCGCGGCGGTGGGGCTCGCGGATTTCGGCAAGCCGGGCAACTATTTCGAGCGCCAATTCAGCCGCTGGACCAAGCAGTACCGGGCCGCAGAGACCGAAACCATTCCCGCCATGGAGCAGCTGATGGCCTGGTTGCCGGCGCGGATGCCTGCGGACGACGGCCGCGTCGCACTCATTCACGGCGACTATCGCCTCGACAACATGATCTTCGCCAAGGATCGCCCCGAAGTCCTCGCGGTGCTGGACTGGGAGTTATCCACCCTGGGCCACCCGTTTTCGGACATCGCCTACCAGTGCATGCAGTTGCGGATTCCGGCCGACCCCAATCTCGGCAATCTGGGCGGGCTCGGCGGTCTCGACCGCCATGCGCTCGGCATTCCCACCGAGGCAGAGTATGTGGCGCGCTACTGTGAGCGCATGGGGCTCGCGGAGATTCCGGACTGGTCGTTTTATCTCGCGTTCAGTTTCTTCCGCTTCGCCGCCATCCTGCAGGGCATCATGAAGCGCTATCAGGACGGCACGGCCTCCAGCACCCAGGCGCTCACCTACGGGCAGATGACCCGGCCGATGGCGGAAATGGCCATCGAGTTCCTGCGCGAGCAAGGCGAGCTGTAACCACAAAATACCGGGGGGAAATTCCATGAAAGCACTGGTCTGCGAGGCCTACGGGCCGGTCGAAAATCTGGTCTATCGGGACATGCCGGACCCGGTGCCGGGCGCGGGAGAAATTCGGGTGGCGATCGAGGCCATCGGCGTCAATTTTCCCGACGGCTTGCTGGTGGAAGGCAAATATCAGGCGAAACCCCAGGTTCCCTTCATGCCGGGTGGCGAATTCGCCGGACAGGTGGCAGCCCTGGGCCCGGGGGCGAGCGGTTTTGCGGTGGGCGACCGGGTGCTGGGCTGGAATGTCGGACGCGGCGCCTACGCCGAGCAGATCGCGGTGCCAGCCGGGGAACTGTTCCCATTGCCCGCCTCGATGTCCATGGAGCAGGGTGCGGCCCTCTTGTGCGCCACCGCGACAGCCCACCACGCGCTGCGCCAGCGCGGCCGGTTGCAGGCGGGCGAGACGCTGGTAGTGCTGGGCGCGGCGGGCGGCACCGGCATCGCTGCCGTGCAGATCGGCAAGGCCATAGGCGCGCGCGTGATCGCGGTCTGCTCCAGCGACGAAAAGATCGCTTTTGCCAAATCCCAGGGCGCGGATGACGGCATCAACTACAGCCGTGACGATCTGAATCAGGCGATCAAGACACTGACCGACGGGCGCGGCGCCGATGTGGTCTACGATGCCGTCGGCGGCGATGCCTTCGACGCCTGCTCCCGCGCCATGGCCTGGGACGGACGCTTGCTGATCGTGGGTTTTGCCTCGGGGCGCATCCCGACCCTGCCGGTCAACCTGACGCTGGTGAAAGGCTATGCGGTGATCGGCGTGTTCTGGGGCGCCTTTACCCAGCGCGAGCCTGCGGCCTATGCCGCCAACATGCGCGAGCTATTCGCCTGGTTCGAGCAGGGCAAGGTGGTGCCGGTGATCGACCGGGTATTTGCGCTCGCCGACGGCGTCAAGGCGATCCAGTACGTCACTGGGCGCGGCGCGCGCGGCAAAGTAGTGATCCGGCCTTGAGCGCCGGTTGCGGAGAACAACGATGAAGGCATTGGTGTGCGAGGCCTACGGGCCGGTCGAAAATCTGGTCTATCGAGACCTCCCGGATCCGGTGCCGGGCGCGGGTGAAATCCTGGTGGCGGTGCGCGCGATCGGCGTCAATTTTCCCGATGGCCTGCTGGTGGAGGGAAAGTATCAGGCCCGGCCGCCCTGCCCCTTTGTGCCCGGCTCCGAAGTGAGCGGCGAGGTGATCGCCCTGGGCGCAGGGGTGGACAGTTTCCAGGTCGGTGACCGGGTGCTGAGCCTCACCACCAGCTTCGGCGCCTATGCCGAGAAAATCGCCCTGCCCGCCGCAGTGGCAAACAAGCTGCCGGCCTTCATGGATTATGAACAGGGCGCTGCGCTGCTCGCCGCCACCGGTACCGCCCACCACGCGCTGCGCCAGCGCGGCCGGTTGCAGGCAGGCGAAACCCTCGTGGTGCTGGGCGCGGCGGGCGGCACCGGCGTCGCCGCCGTGCAGATCGGCAAGGCCATTGGCGCGCGCGTGATCGCGGTCTGCTCCAGCGACGAAAAGATCGCTTTTGCGAAATCCCAGGGTGCGGATGACGGCATCAACTACAGCCGCGACGACCTGAATCAGGCGATCAAGACGCTGACCGACGGGCGCGGCGCCGATGTGGTCTACGATGCCGTCGGCGGCGATGCCTTCGACGCCTGCTCCCGCGCCATGGCCTGGGACGGACGCTTGCTGATTGTGGGCTTTGCCTCCGGGCGCATCCCGAGCCTGCCGGTCAACCTGACGCTGGTGAAAGGCTATGCGGTGATCGGCGTGTTCTGGGGGGCCTTTACCCAGAAGGAACCCGCAGCGCACGCCGCCAACATGCGCGAGCTGTTCGGCTGGATCGAGACCGGCCAGGTGAGGCCGGTGATCGATGCGGTGTTTCCGCTGACCGACGGCATCGCCGCGATCAAGAAGGTGACCGGCCGCGCCGTCATGGGCAAGGTCATCGTAAAACCCTGAGGACAGGATCATGGACTCCAAACGCTTCGATCTCACCGGCCGGGTGGCACTGGTGACGGGTGCCTCCAGCGGGTTCGGCGAGCATTTTGCACGCGTGCTGGCCGAAGCCGGCGCGCGCGTGGTCGCGGGTGCGCGCCGCGAGGACCGCCTGCACCGGCTGGTGGATGAAATCACCGCCAGCGGGGGCGCGGCCCACGCGGTTGGCATGGATGTCACCGACGCGGCCAGTGTCGCTGCCGCCTTCGCGGCGGCGGAGACAAAATTCGGCACCGTGGATCTGCTGGTCAACAATGCCGGCGTCGCGGCACCCGGGACATTGCACAAGACCGCCGAAGCCGACTGGGACTGGGTGATGGACACCAATCTCAAGGGCGCCTGGCTGGTCGCGGCGGAAGCGGCCCGGCGCATGCTGGCGGCCGGTCGCGGTGGGGCCATCGTCAATATCGCCTCGGTGCTGGGCATGGCCACCAGTCGCGGCCACGGCGTCTATTCGGCCACCAAGGCGGGGGTGATCCAGCTCACCAAGCACATGGCGCTGGAGCTGGCGGGCAAGAACATCCGCGTCAATGCCATCTGCCCGGGCTACTTCAAGACCGAAATGAACGATGAATACTTCGACAGCGCGGCCGGGCAGGCTTACATCGCCGCCACGCCGGGCGGTCGCCTGGGCCGCATGGAGGAAATGGACGGCCCGCTGCTGCTGCTCGCCAGCGACGCCGGCTCCTTCATCAACGGCGCCCTGCTGCCGGTCGACGGCGGCCATCTGGTGATGTCCATCTGAGGAGCCAAAATGACCACTAAATTGTTTGATCTGACGGGACGCATCGCGCTGATTGCCGGCGCCAGTCGCGGCATAGGTGCTGCCATCGCCAAACTGCTGGCCGAGCAGGGCGCCCATGTCATCGTCACCAGCCGCAAGCTCGACGGCTGTCAGTGCGTGGCGGACGAAATCCTGGCCGCTGGCCACAGCGCCGAGGCCATGGCCTGTCATATCGGCGAGATGGAGCAGATCGAGGCCGCCTTTGCGCAGGTCCGCGCCACCCACGGCCGCCTCGACATCCTGGTCAACAACGCCGCCGCCAACCCCTATTTCGGCCATGTGGTGGACACCGACCTGCCCGCCTTCCAGAAAACCCTGGACGTGAACATCCGCGGCTATTTTTATATGTCCGCGAACGCGATAAAGCTGATGCGCGAAGGAGGCGGCGGCGCCATCGTCAATGTGGGCTCGGTCAACGGCGTCACCCCGGGACCACTGCAAGGCATTTATTCGATTTCCAAGGCGGCGATCATCAGCATGACCAAGACCTTCGCCAAGGAGTGCGCGCTCGAAAATATCCGCGTCAACGCGCTGTTGCCCGGTCTCACCAAAACCCGATTCGCCGGCGCCTTGTTCACCAACGAAGACGTGCACCGCGAGATCATGGCGGGCATTCCCATGGGCCGCCACGCGGAACCCGAGGAAATGGCCGGCGCCGTGCTCTATCTGGTATCGGATGCGGCCAGCTACACCACGGGCACCTGCCTGACCGTCGATGGCGGCATCACCATCTGATCTCCAGAATGTGAACAGCTGACAATACAACGAGGCGGCGCGATGCGAACCCAATACAATTTCGACAATCAGGTGGTACTGATCACGGGCGCGGGTTCCGGCTTCGGCAAGCTGGCCGCCGAGCAGTTTGCGGCGGCCGGCGCGCGCCTCGCCCTGTGCGATTTCAACGAAAAAGCTGTCAGCGCCGTGGCCCGGCAGCTGGAAGCCGGTGGCACCCAGGTGGTGGCCATGGCCTGTGATGTCGGCGAGCCGGCACAGGTGGCGGACTTTTTCGCCGCCGTCGATGCCAGCTTCGACCGCCTCGACGTGGCGATCAACAATGCCGGCGTCTCCCATGCCAAGGTGCGGCTGCACGAAACCGACCTCGCCATGTGGGATCGCGTCATCGGCACCAATCTCAAGGGCGTCTATCTGTGCATGCAGCAGGAACTTGCCCGCATGGTCACCCGCAACAGCGGCGCCATCCTCAATGTGAGTTCGGCGGCAGGCATCATGGGCGCACCCTTCATCAGCCTCTACAGCGCCAGCAAGCACGGCGTGATCGGACTGACCAAATCAGCGGCCCTGGAATACGGACGCAAGGGGATCCGGGTCAACGCCTTGTGTCCGGCCTTCGCCCTGACGCCCCTGGTCGAGGCCAGCCTGAATGCGGCCGGTGGCAAGAGCCGCGAAAATCTCGAGGCGGGCAACCCGATGCGACGCCTGGGCGAGATGGATGAGGTGGTGCAGGCAATGCTGTGGGCCTGCTGCGACGACAACAGTTTCATGAACGGCGCCGTGATTCCCATCGACGGTGGGCTGTCCGCCACCTGACTGCACCATGAGCATCGACTTCAAACGCCGGGAATACCGCTATGGCAACCTGACCCGGGAGTCATTGCGGGACTCGCCCTTCGACCAGTTCCAGCTCTGGCTCGACGCAGCTGTTGCCTCGCCCATGATCGATCCAACGGCGATGGTGGTGGCCACGCTCGATGCCGCCGGCCGGCCTTGGCAGCGGGCGGTGTTGCTCAAGGGCTTTGACGCCCGGGGCTTCGTGTTCTATACCAATCTGGACAGCCACAAGGCGGCGCAAATTGCCGCCAGCACCGAGCTCAGTCTGCATTTCCCGTGGTTTCCGCTGGACCGTCAGGTCAGCGTCGCCGGTACCGCGAGCCCGGTTTCGCGGGACGAAGTGAGCGACTACTTCGCCACACGGCCCCGGGACAGCCAGCTCGCCGCCTGGGCCTCCCGGCAGAGCACCGAGCTTGCCTCGCGCGAAGATCTGGAAGCAGCGTTTGCGCGCTGCGCCGCGCGCTTTGCGGGAAGCGAAGTTCCGGTGCCGGAGTTCTGGGGCGGTTTCCGGGTGGCGCCCAGGGCATTTGAATTCTGGCAGGGCGGCGAAATGCGCCTGCACGACCGTTTCCGCTACCTGCCGGGTCCGACACCGGACAGCTGGCGGATAATACGTCTGGCACCCTGATCCGACGACTGAATCCGACGAGGCAGCGATGACGCGCATTCACCTGATCCGCCATGGCGAGACCGCCTGGAACGCCGAAGGCCGCATCCAGGGGCATGCCGACAACCCCCTCAATGCCCTGGGTCGGAGCCAGGCGCTGGGTCTGCGGGAAGCTCTCGCCCATCTCGAGCCGGTGCGGGTCTACGCGAGCACCAGCCTGCGGGCGCGGGAAACCGCCGAGCTGGCATTCGGCCATCTGGGAGTGGAGTTCGTCCCGATGGAGAATCTGCGCGAAATCTATCTGGCGGACTGGGAGGGCTTCCTCTACCAGGAGATCGAACAGACGCATCCCGACGACGTTCATGCGTTTCGGCAAGCGCCTCATCGCTTCAACTATCCCGGCGCAGAAACCTTCGCCCAGTTGCAGGCGCGCGGGTTGCTGGCACTGGAGGAAATCATGGCGCGCGAGCACGGCGGCGGCGATGTGGTGGTGGTCAGTCACGGCGCCATGATTCGCACGCTGCTGAGTCACTACCTCGACCGCCCCCTCAGCCGCCTCTGGGAGCCGCCGCGCATGCACAACTGCGCCCACAGCATTCTCCAGGTGCGGCCCGATGGTCCGCCCCGGGTGGTGCAGTACGCCGATCTGACCCAGGGCTTTGGCGCCTGCGAATGAATCCTCGGTCCGGCGTGTGCGGGCGACGCAATCTTGGCGCCGGGATGGGACGTGCTGTGCTAACCTCGCGCCCCTGTTGAACAGCAGCCACGGGAGAATCCGGTGACCGGTAAGGAGATATTGGAGTTCTGGCTCCAGTCAGTGAATGATGGCAATGTCGATGCCCTGGTGAATCTGTACGCGGATGGCGCCACCTTGTTTCCGACTTTTTCGCCCCACGCCCTGGCCGATACCGCGGCGATCCGCAGCTATTTCGAAGCCCTGGCATCGCGCCCGGCGCTTGCGGTCAGCTTGTATCGCTCGCGCTTGTACCAGCACGAGCTTCCCGGTGGCCTCGTGGTACTGGCGGGAGTCTATGCGTTCAAGTTCGAAGTGGATGATGACCTGCTGACGTTCCCGTCGCGGTTTACCCTCGTGCTTGATCCCGGCGCCGAGCGCCCCATCCGGCACCACCATTCGGCGCAGGTCCCGCGGACGCTCAACTAGCGGGCTGAATCGGCAGGGACTGCTACGACGTTGATTCAGAACAACCCAAGGAATAAAAAGCTATTGACGGCGCGGTTCGCGTTAAAGAGTATCCGGACAATTGACGGCACATACGAGCGCCATTCCCGGTGCAAACCAATTCAGATGACAGGAGTGAATGATGGGTATCAGTGAGAGCGGCAACATTTTGCGCAAGCTTGAGGCAGGCAAACGCAAGCCCCGGGTGATCGTGATCGGGACCGGGCTGTCCGGAATTTGCATGGGAGTGCGGTTGATGGCCGCCGGTTACGACGACCTGGTGCTCCTCGAACAGGCCGATCGCTGCGGTGGCACCTGGCACTACAACCAGTATCCCGGATTACGCTGCGACGTTCCCTCCCACTACTATCAGTACAGCTTCGAACCCAGCGCAGAATGGAGCCAGCGTTTCTGCGGCGGCGCGGAGATCCGGGAGTATTTCGAGGGCGTGGCGCGCAAATATCATGTCTTTGAACGCATCCGCTTCAACACCCAGGTGAAGCACGCGGCCTGGACCGGCACCGAATGGGTCGTGGATACGGAGCAAAACGGGAGCAGCGAACAGCTGCGTTGCGACATCTTGATCAGCTCCTGCGGCATCCTGGTGCGGCCCAAGTATCCCGATATTCCCGGTCTCGACACCTTTGCCGGCAAAACCATTCACACCGCCCGCTGGGATCACAGCGCGGATCTGACGGGCAAGCGCGCCGCCATCATCGGCTGCGGTTCGACCGGCGTGCAGATGGTGGAGCCCTTGTCCAAAGTGTGCAGCAAGGTGAGTTCCTTCCAGCGCACGCCCCAGTGGGTACTACCGATTCCCAACCGCAAGTACCCCGAATTGGGCAAACGTCTGGCGCGTCGGTTTCCCATTATTTCCAAGGCTTACTACGTCACCTTCCGCTTCGCCATGGAACAGATGATGGGCCGCGGCATCATCAAGGATGGCTGGTCCCGAAAAATGGTGGGCAAGATCTGCAAATGGAATCTGGATTCCATCAAGGATCCTGTCCTGCGCGGTAAGCTGACCCCGAACTACACCGCCATGTGCAAGCGCCTGGTGATGTCCTCCGATTACTATCCGGCATTGCAGAAGCCCAATGTCGAGCTGGTCACCGATGGCATCGATCATATCGAGCCGCGCGGGATCGTCACCAAGGATGGCAAGCTCCATGAGCTCGACGTCATCGCGCTCGCCACCGGCTATCACGCCAACGAGTACATGCTTCCGATGACCATGACTGGTGAGCGCGGCATCACCCTCGACGATGTGTGGAAGGATGGCCCGCGCGGCTATCGCACCGTGGGTCTGCCCGGTTTCCCCAATTTCTTCATGGTGATGGGCCCCCACAGTCCGGTCGGCAATTTTTCGCTCACCTCCATTGCGGAGACGCAGTCCACTTACATCATGCGGTTTGTGGACATGTGGGCGGAACGCAAATTCGAAACGGTCAGTCCGCGCGAGGACGCCACCGAACGCTTCAATGCCGAGATGATGGCAAACATGAAGACGACGGTGTGGACCACGGGTTGCAAAAGCTGGTACCTGGACGAGAAAGGCATCCCGGGCTCCTGGCCCTGGACGGCCACCAAGTTCCGCAACGATCTGCAGGATCCGCGTTTGCAGGAGTACGAAATCGCCTGAGAACCGCAGCGACTCCGGGGCGATCCCGGAGTCGCTGCCGGAAATTGCGATGGACACTGCGGTTGACAATGGCTGTGGTTGACAATGAAAGTCGCGACGGAATAATGAACACCCGTGAAGTCAGACCTCACCCATTTTACCTTTACCCCCCAACTCCTCCGCATCGGAGACACCGACATGCCAGGGACTGCCCCAGCCAGGTTTTCACCCCTTAGCGCCATCGCTGCCATCGCAGTTTCAGCCTGCATCGCCATCGGCGGGTGCAATGCCACCACCCCGACCCTGGGCGGTGGCAGCAACACCGTCACTGGTGCCGCTGCGGGCGGCACCAGTGCGGGCGCCAATCCCCAGCTCGAACACTGCGACAGCAGCCTCGGCACCATGGCGGTCGATGAGGACCGGACCGCGCCCTGGTTTTACCGCTTGAGTACCGAATACAGACTCGACTCCACAGTACCCGTGTTGCGCGCCCTGATTCAGCAATCGAACTGTTTCGTGGTGGTTGAACGTGGCGCGGCGCTGAACAACATGATGCGCGAGCGCGAAATGGCCGAATCTGGCGAAATGCGCCAGGGCAGCAAAATGGGCAAGGGCCAGATGGTCGCGGCCGACTACACCATGAGCCCGACCATCAATTTCAGCGAGAAGGGCACCGGTGCCATGGGTGGCCTGTTGGGCGGCGCGCTCGGCGGCGTCGCCGGCGTGGTGGCCGGCGGCCTCAAGGCGAACGAAGCCTCCACCACGCTGCTGCTGATCGACAACCGCTCGGGCGTACAGTTGTCCGCAGCGCAGGGCAGTGCCAAGAATTACGACATCGCCGGTTTCGGCGGCGGCTTCTTTGGTGGGCTTGCCGGTGTCGGGGGTTACACCAACACGCCCGAGGGCAAGATCATCACGGCGGCCTTCATGGACTCCTTCAACCAGATGGTCCGCGCACTGCGCAACTACAAAGCGCAAAGCGTGGAAGGCGGCCTCGGCACTGGCGGCACTCTGCAAGTGAATTAGCCCGCCCTCGCGGTGCTCCCTCGGGATGCCCGTTTGCGAGAAAAGCCGGCGTTTGCCGGCTTTTTCGGTGTTACTCCTCCACTCCGGCAATCAGCGGATTGAAGATGGTGTAGAGAAACACCTTGGCGGGCAGGTCGCCCAGGTGTTTCTGGATCAGGGGTTTGACGTCACGCCAATCCAGATCGCCGGCCCCGGTGCCGATCTTGGGTAGCGCCAGGCTTCGGAAATTTTCCCGCAGCGCGAGTTCTCGCCGTTGCGCCAGCGCCTGATCTACCCATTCGATGCGGGCCTTGCCGTGATGGTCGGGCGCGGCGGCGCGGATGAACAGGCTGATGACGCGCGGCCCGGTGCCGTTGCGCCACGACCACAGGCTGCCGGGTGGGGGCGGTGCCGCAGCCTGGAGCTGAGCAAAATCCTCGACAATTCCCGGGTGTTTCTGGCTGACGGCCAGCGCCACACCCTGGGAAAAGTCCTCGTCCGGCGCGATGCCCTGTACGATGGCGTCGGCTTTGCTGAAAGCGATATTGCCTACCAAGGCTTCTTTGATCATGGGTGCGTCCTCAGACTGATGTTTGAACTCGTGACATCAGTATGGGATGCGGTTGAATGCGCACCATGATGCAAATCATGGGTTTGATTTTTGTCGACACCGCGTATTTCATGGCGCGGGTTTTCCATTGGCAGAGGGCCTGAAGCGTGACCGTCCCGGCGCACACCATCCGTCTCATCCTGTCCTGCCCGGACCGGGTCGGGATCGTTGCGGGCATCAGTTCGTTTTTCGCGGCCGAAGGTGGCTTGATCACCGAAGCCAACCACTATCGCGACCCGGAATCGGAATGGTTCTTCGCGCGGCAGGTAATTTCCGCCGCCTCGCTGCCCTATGGCATCGACGAGCTGCGTCGCCGTTTCGCACCCGTGGCGGCGGAGTTCGCGCTGAACTGGCAGGCGGTCGCCACGGCCACGCCCAAGCGCGTGGTGGTGATGGTGAGCCGGCAGGCGCACTGCCTGGCCGACCTGCTGTATCGCTGGCGCAGCGGCGAATTGCCCTGCGAGATCGCCGCCGTGGTTTCCAATCACGACGACTTGCGCGGTTATGTGGAATGGCACGGCATTCCCTACCACCACCTGCCGGTGGAAGCGGGTACCCGTGCCGCCCATTTCGACGCGGTCGCGGACGTGTTCGCGAACCTGAGCCCCGACGTGGTGGTGCTGGCGCGTTACATGCAAATCCTGCCGGGACACCTATGCCAGGACTACGCCGGCCGGCTGATCAACATTCACCACAGTTTTCTGCCCGCTTTCGCGGGCGCGCGGCCCTACCATCAGGCCGCCGAGCGCGGTGTGAAGCTGATTGGCGCCACCTGCCACTATGTCACCGAGGATCTCGACGCCGGACCCATCATCGATCAGGACATTGCCCGCATCAGCCATCACGACAGCGTCGATGACATGGTGCGCAAGGGCAAGGACATCGAGAAGATCGTACTGGCGCGGGGACTGCGTTTTCACCTTGAAGATCGCGTCTTGATCCACGGCAATAAAACCGTGGTTTTCGAGTAGACGCCGGCGCGCGCGCTGTTGCACTATCGCGCCGCGCACGCAGGCGACACCCGTGCATTGGCAAGGAGCGGCAGTTGAGTACGCAAATTCTGTCTGGCACCGATGTCACAGAAGTCACCGATGTCGCCATCATCGGCGCCGGGCCGGTCGGTCTCTTTGCGGTGTTCGAATGCGGCATGCTGCAACTGCGCTGTCAGGTCATCGATGCCTTGCCGGCGCTGGGCGGACAGTGCGTCGCGCTGTATCCGGAAAAACCCATCTACGATATTCCCGCCGCGCCCGAGTTAACGGCCAGCGAGCTGATCGCGCGCCTCCAGCAGCAGATTGCGCCCTTCCGGCCCCGGTTTCATCTGGATCAGCAGGTCACTGAACTTCAGCGCCGGGACGATGCCTGGGAGTTGACGACCTCCCGCGGAACGCGGATTCGCGCCCGGGCCGTGATGATCGCCGCCGGGGTCGGCGCCTTCGGCCCCAATCGCCCGCCCCTGCCCGGTATCGAGCAGTACGAAGGGCGCTGCGTGCACTACCTGGTCGCGGAACGGGAGCGCTTTCGGGGTCAGCGACTGGTGATCGCCGGTGGCGGCGACTCGGCCGTGGATTGGGCCATTGCGCTGGCCGATGTCGCCGCGGAGATTCATGTCATCCACCGCCGCGAGCAGTTTCGTGCCGCGCCCGAGACCAGTGCGCGCCTGAACGAATTGGCGGCGACGGGGAAAATTCAGTTGGTCATTCCCTATCAGTTGGCGGGGCTCGAGGGCGACGGCGAACACCTTGCCGCAGTGGTCGTCAAAACCCTCAAGGGCGAGGCGCGACGCATCGCGGCGGATCACCTGCTGGCGTTTTTCGGACTCGCCAGCAAGCTCGGCCCCATCAATGACTGGGGGCTGGGTACCCACAACGGCGTGATACCGGTAGACCCCTCCACCGGAGCCACCAGCCTGCCCGGCGTGTTTGCCATCGGCGATATCGCGGGCTATCCCCGCAAGCTGAAACTGATTCTGACCGGCTTTGCCGAGGCCGCCCATGCCGCCCACGCTGCCCATGCCGTGGTGCATCCCGACCGGGCGCTGCATTTTGAGCATTCCACCACGGCCGGCGTTCCGATCCGGGAATCCTGAGCCGTCGTACGCCTTCATCACCCCCATCCCAACCCCGCCACAGGAGTCATTCATGCCGGTAATCCATTTCGTCACCACCTCAGGTGAAATCCTCGCGTTGGCCGCGGAAAACGGCCGCTCAATCATGGAAGTGGCCAAAGCCAACGACCTGCCGATGCTCGCGGCCTGTGGTGGTGCCCTGGCCTGCGCCACCTGTCATGTGATCGTCGACGAGGACTGGTACGACCGCCTCGATCCGCCCAGCGAGGATGAGGAAGACCTGCTGGACACCGCGCACGGACTCACACCGACCTCCAGGCTGTGCTGCCAGATCCGGGTGAGCGACGCGCTCGACGGTATCCGGGTGACCCTCACCCCCATGGACTGAGAGGGTCGCGCTCTGCGGTGGCCAGCGCGAAGCGGGGTGTGATACAACCATCCCGTGCCCTGCGAGGATTGCCACGATGATGCCCCCCGACAGCCCCCGCGCCCGGTTTGCCGCCCAGGTCGGCCGGCCGGACGCCGAGCTCGATCTGATTGAGGCCGCGCTGCTGATCGCCGCCGAGCACGACGCCAGCCTGGATCTGGCCGCGTGCCGCGCGCAGCTCGATGCCCTGGCGCAGCGCGCGCGCGCGGCGCTGGTGACCGATGCAGCCAGGCTGTGCGGGTTTCTCGCCGAGGCGGAAGGTTTTCGCGGCAACGCCAGGGACTACTACAACCCCGACAACAGTTACCTCGACCGGGTGCTCGCAACCCGGTCCGGCATACCGATTTCGCTGGCGCTGATCTATCTGCGCATTGCCGAGGCACTCGGCCTGGAGGCGGCGGGAGTAGGGTTTCCCGGCCATTTTCTGGTCCGGATCGCCGCACCCGGAAGCGCCACCGCCGAACTGATCGATCCTTTCACCGGACGCACCCTGAGCCGCGATGACTGTCGTGCGCTGCTGCACACCGGCACCCGGGGAACGGTGGAATTTTCCGAGCAACTGCTGCAACCCGCGCGCAAACGCGAGATCCTGCAGCGCATGTTGCGCAACCTGAAGATGATCTACCTCCAGCGCGAGGACTTCGGAGAAAGCCTGAGCCTCTGCGACCGCCTGCTGCTGATCGATACCGATTCGCTGCAGGACGTGATGGATCGTGTTCTGATACTGGAAAAGCTGGAGTGTTTCGGACCGGCCGCCGACGAACTGGAGCGCCTGATGACCCGCGCCGAACTCGCCGCCCGCCCCGAGGCCGTGGCGTCGGTAGCACGCAAAATCGAACAGCTGCGCCGCCGCACCGGCGGCGCTATCCTGCACTGACCTGAACCTGAACCGCGAGCCTGCTGATGAACGAGATCGTCACACTTCCCAAAGGCAACCTGATGCAGAAATTCGCTGCGTCCCGTCCGGGCGCCTGGTTGCTTGCGCGGGTCGGGCATCATCTGGACCGGGTTTTTTTGCGTCTGTCCGGAGAGCGGGTGATGCTGTCCGGCCTGTTGGTCGGACTGCCCGTGGTGATGGTGGATGCCATCGGCGCCAAAACCGGCCGCGTGCGCCGCATCCCGCTGCTGTGCATCCGGGATCAGCAGCAGGAAGGCGACATCGCTCTCATCGCGTCGAACTTCGGCCAGGGCCACAATCCCGCCTGGTATTACAACCTGAAGGCCCATCCCGAAGTATCCTGCACCCTGAACGGCAAGGTTTCGACCTATCGGGCCAGCGAGGCGGAGGGCGACGAGTACCAGCGCTTCTGGCGTTACGCGCTCGCCACCTATATCGGATTTCCGGGTTACAAGCAGCGTGCCGGCGCGCGCCACATCCCGATCATGGTGCTGCGGCGGATTGGCGGGGCTTAGCAGCTTTTCCACAAGCTGTTGGCGTAGAACAACACGGCGCCCCAAACGGCCGGGCAGGGCGGCTTTGCAACGGGTGCGGGTCAGTACACCACCACCGAGCGGATACTTTCGCCTGCGTGCATCAGGTCGAAGCCGCGGTTGATATCGGCAAGCGGCAGGGTGTGGGTGATCAGGGGATCGATGCTGATTTTCCCCTCCATGTACCAGTCGACGATACGCGGCACATCGGTGCGGCCGCGCGCGCCGCCGAACGCGACCCCGTGCCACGAACGGCCGGTGACGAGCTGGAACGGTCGGGTGGCGATCTCCTGGCCGGCACCGGCGACACCGATGATGTAGGACTCACCCCAGCCCTTGTGGCAGCACTCCAGCGCCTGGCGCATCACCTTGACGTTGCCGATGCACTCGAAGCTGTAGTCGGCGCCGCCCTGGGTGAGGTCGAGCACCGCCGCTACCACGTCCGGTTCTTTCGACGCATCGATGAAATCGGTCATCCCGAACTGCCGTGCGAGCGGCACCTTGGCGGTATTGATATCGACACCGATGATCTGGCGCGCCCCCACGAGACGCGCGCCCTGGATCACATTGAGGCCGATGCCGCCGAGGCCGAACACCACCACTCGCGCGCCGGGCTCGACCCGGGCGCGAAACACCACCGCGCCGATGCAGGTGGTGACGCCGCAGCCGATGTAACAGATCTTGTCGAAGGGTGCGTCGGGGCGCACCTTGGCCAGCGCGATCTCGGGCAGCACCGTGTAGTTGGAAAACGTCGAGCAACCCATGTAGTGCAGCAGCGGCTTGCCATCCAGGGAGAAGCGGCTGCTGCCGTCCGGCATCCGGCCCTGGCCCTGGGTGGTGCGAATCGCCTGACAGAGGTTGGTTTTCGGATGCAGGCAGTACTCGCACTGGCGACACTCGGGCGTATACAGCGGGATCACATGATCACCGGGTCGGACCGAGGTCACTCCCGCGCCCACTTCCACCACCACGCCCGCGCCCTCGTGGCCCAGGATCGCCGGAAACAGCCCTTCGGGGTCGTCGCCCGAGAGCGTGAAAGCGTCGGTATGGCAGATCCCGGTGGCCTTGACCTCGATCAGCACTTCACCGGCGCGGGGACCTTCGAGGTCCACGTCGCAGATCTCCAGGGGTTTGTCGGCGCCGAAGGCTACCGCTGCTTTGGTTTTCATGGGCAAGTCTCGGTCGAGAGGAACTGCGCCGGACGCTCAGCCCAGCACATCGCGAATCGATTGTCGCAACCGTGCGACGAAGAGGTCAATTTCCGCTTCGCTGATGATGAGCGGCGGCGACATCACCAGGTTGTCGCCCACCGCGCGGCACAGCAGGCCGTTTTCCCAGCAGCGGTTGTGCACCGGCACGCCAACCCCGCCCGGATATTTGACCGGATCGGGCGCCAGGGTGACGGCGCCCAGCAGGCCATAGTTGCGGATGTCGATCAGGTGCGGGATGTCGCGCAGGCTGTGCAGGGCGTCTTCCCAGTAGCGGCCGATGGGGCCGGAAGCGCGCGTCAGCAGTCCCTCGCGTTCGTAAATCTCGAAGGCAGCCAGGCCCGCCGCCGCTGCCACCGGCGCGCCTGCGTAGGTATTGCCGTGGAAAATCTCGGGTACGCCCGCGGGTGCCGCGTCGAAAATGGCCTGCTGGATGTCCCGATGCACGAACACGCCGCCCATGGGCACGGTGCCACCGTTGATCGCCTTGGCGGTGGTCATGATGTCCGGCGTCACCCCGAACTCGATGGCGGCGAAGACCGACCCGGTGCGGCCAAAGCCGGT
>JBKHWK010000020.1:0-25442 GCA_046566625.1 Gammaproteobacteria bacterium | reverse complement strand
ATCAGGTGGTTGTCGGTGCCCCCCGACACGATGCGGATGCCCCGCTCGATAAAAGTCGCGGCCATGGCGCGGGCGTTGGCAACTACCTGACGCTGATAGACTTTGAAATCGTCGCTCATCGCTTCCTTGAAGCACACCGCCTTGGCGGCGATGACATGCATCAGCGGCCCCCCCTGCTGGCCCGGGAACACGGCGGAGTCGAGTTTCTTCTCGATGTCGGCGTTGGCGCGCGCGAGGATGAGCCCGCCGCGAGGGCCGCGCAGGGTCTTGTGGGTAGTCGAGGTCACAACATCCGCGATGGGCACCGGGCTGGGATAACAGCCCGCGGCCACCAGGCCGGCCACATGGGCCATGTCCACCATCAGCCAGGCGCCCACCTGATCGGCGATCACACGAAACCGCTGCCAGTCCATCACCCGCGAATAGGCGGAAAATCCGGCGACGATCATTTTGGGCTTGTGCTCGCGCGCCAGCGCCTCGACCTGATCGTAATCGACCTCTCCGGTGGCGGGTTTCAGGCCGTACTGCACGGCGTTGTAGGTTTTACCGGAAAAATTCGGTTTGGCGCCATGGGTGAGGTGGCCACCATCGGCCAGGCTCATGCCGAGGATGGTATCGCCGGGCTGACACAGCGCCTGATAGACCGCCGCGTTGGCCTGCGAACCGGAGTGCGGTTGCACATTGGCGTAGTCGGCACCAAACAGTTGCCGGACGCGCGCGATCGCCAGCTCCTCGGCGCGATCCACAAATTCACAGCCGCCGTAATAACGCTTGCCGGGATAGCCTTCGGCGTACTTGTTGGTGAGAACGCTGCCCTGCACCTGCATCACCAGCGGACTGGCGTAGTTCTCCGAGGCGATGAGCTCGATGTGATCTTCCTGGCGGCGCGCCTCGGCGACGATTGCCGCGGCAAGCTCGGGGTCGAAATGCTGGAGGGAGAGGTCTTTGTCAAACATGGGAGGCTCGGCTGGCAACAGCGAGCGCGGATTTTACACGAGCCGTACCGGAGCGCCTATTGAGCGGCACTGCGGGGATTGCCACGGCGGTCCGCTCAACCGAGTCCGTAGCTGTCGCGCCGTGCCAGCAGCGCCTGCACGTCCACCGCCATGCGCAGCACGTCGTGGAGCTTGCCGGCTCGATCCTTCACTTCATTCTCATGGAGCGCTTCGGGCCGGAACCCCAGCTCCTGAAACAGCGAGCGGGCGGCGGTCTGGTCCAGGGTCATGCGGGCAATGACCTTTTCGACGCCACGATTCACCGCCAGCGCAAACACTTCGCGGATCATGGCGCGCCCCAGGCCGGTCTCGCGGTAATCCGGATGCACCAGGACCCGCAGTTCCGCCAGATGCCGGCTCCAGTCGAGGTCGTTGAGACTCAGCATGCCGTACCCGGCCATGCGCCCATCGATCTCGGCGATCACCACCAGCGCCAAGCCATGATCGACCTCCTCCAGCCAGTGCGTCACGGTCTCGGGTTTGGTGATATCCCGGCGCAGAAACATCAGGTCATGGGCCGGCAGCGAGCGGGCGAACACCAGCACTTCTTCCGAATCGCCGTGTGCCAGCGGGCGCAACAGGGCCGTGGTGGCGCGCAATCGGACAGTTTTCGGGTAAGTATCCAAGACCAATCTCCTCAGGTGCAGCGTTCTGACAGCCAGCCGGACAATTGTGGCCAGAGCCGGTAAACGGCGTTGCCGCCGGCGATCAGGCTCACATGACCGCCCTTCAATACGATTTCTCTTTTGTCGGTACTCGAAACCAGGTCGAGAATCCCCTTGGACGCATCCGCCGGGACAATGTGGTCATGCTGCGCCGCGATATGCAGGAAAGGCACCTTGATGCTCTTCAAGTCGACGCGCTGCCCCTTGACCTCCATCTGGCTCTTGAGAAACTTGTTGTCGCGCATGAAATCCTTGAACAGCTGTTTCGCCATGGCCCCGGCCATGGGGATGTGATCTGCGGACCAGCGCTCGAACCGGTAGTGCGCTTCGACGAACCGGTCGTCCCCCACATGGTCCAGCATGCCCATGCGAGTCGCCGTTTTCTGCAATGGCCGCAGCGCCTGGAGCACCGCGTCGATCATTTGCGCGGGCACATTGCCGAGCTGATCGACCAGGGCGTCGATATCGAAGTTCTCGCTTTCCGCCCAGGCCTTGTACAGCTTCATGCCGTTGGTATCCACCGGCGTGGTGAAGCAGGCCAGGGCGCGCACCTGCCCGGGCCGCGCCAGCGCCGTGTGCATCATGGCGAGCACGCCGCCGAGGCAATAGCCCACCAGGCTCACCTCTTCCTCACCGCTGTCGTCACGCACCTTTTCGAGACATTCCGGAAGCACCTCGCCCACATAGTGGTCAAGATTGAAGTGGGAGTGCTCCCGCCGCGGGATGCCCCAGTCGATCAGGTAGACATCGAAGCCCTGATCGATCAGATACTCGACCATGCTCTGCCCAGGCGCCAGATCCATGATGTAGTAACGGCTGACCAGCGACATCACCAGCACAATCGGCACCCGGTAAATTTCGTCGCAGACCGGTGTGTAGTGGTAGAGCTTGGTGGTGCCCCGTGAGTGAATGATGTCCTTGGGCGTGGACCCGAAGTCCATGGTGATGTCTTCGAGCGTCTTGAGCCCCGCGATATTGCGTGACAACACGCGCTCCAGCGCTTCGCGAATCCTGGCCTGCTGGGCGCTAATCCCGTCGGTACCCGGCATAATTCATCTCCCGGCGTTTTCCGCCGTGTGCATCCGACCCGCGAGTTCGCTGCCGTGCGTTGCTGTCCGCACGGCGGTGGGCGGCCCAATAGCGTTTTACCTGACGCTCTTTACACTTCGCTTACAACGACATCTTGTTTACGACTGCAAAGCTACAACTGTGCCAAGACCGCTGCGGTCATCTCGTTCTAGCCGCGCCGTCAGTGTTTCTGGCTCCCGTCCGGGGGCGTCGCCGCGCTTGCCGAAGGCGATTTTCGCGTGCGTTTCACGGCGGGGCGCTCTGCCGCCACCTCCACCACGGTTTTGCTGGCCAGGGCGCGACGCAACTGAGCGATCTCGGCGGTCAGACCGGCGAGCCCGTCCTCGACCTCGCCGAGGCGATCGCGAACATCCAGGATGTCACCGCGCGAAGGCATGTTGAAGGCCGCCAGCTGCTGGCCAATCAGCTCTGAAATCATGTGCTGGGCATGCAGCCATTCCTGAAACAGATGCCCGAACGATTTGCCGAACTTCTCGTCTGCCATGACATCCGTCAGCATTTCGCTCCACTGCTTTTCCGACTTCTGATACCACTCGCGCCACATCCGCATGGGTTCCAGCAGGCGGTCTTCCCGTGTGTCACTCATGTTTTGTCTCCTGGCTTGGGTTTCCTGGTTCGTGAGCGACGCGCGGCGCCCGGAGGAGGAGGCGTCGCCTCACCTCGGGTTGCGCGCCCGCTCGGCTGGTCAGCGGCGCCGATAAAGGCATCGAGTGTCTTGCGGTGGAAATCGAGCAACGCCATCCAGTTGTCAAGGAAGAGCTTGCCCGCAAGGGTAAGGCTGTACATGCGGCGGGCCGGACCGGCTGCGGAGGTGTCCCACAGCGAGGAAATCAGCCCAAGACTTTCCATCTGCCGCAACGTGCGATAGAGCGATCCCGTGTTGTAGCGCCCGAACCCGGCGTCTTCCAGGCGCTGGGCGAGTTCGTAACCGTAGCCCGACCAGTCCTTGAGCATCGCCAGGAGGTGGGCAGTCAGCATTTCCCCGGGCAGTCGCGGTCCGTCGCTTTCGCTATCCGCTCCCGGGGGTTTGTTTTTGGAGCTCGATGCCATGGTGTTCTCGCGGAGCTAAATTCAGGTTGACATTTAAGTGCATTATGCATATAGATGTCAATACGAGCGGAGCTTGTCGATTGGTCCGCTCATCACCGAAGTGGTTTTATTCTTACTGGAGACTGCCATGAGCGACACCGCCACTGCTACCAAAGCCACAGGAACCAAATCCACCGACAGCAAAGCAAAATCGAAATCCGCCAGCGCGGAAATGCAGCGCTTTGTTGACGCCCTCACCGCGAACCAGTCCTTGATGTGGGAAGCGATGGAAAGCGCGCGTAAACGCGGCATCCGCATCAACAACGTGCTGGCAGCAACCTTTGCCGAGAGCCAGCAAGACTTCACCGGCCTGGCCTCTACGCTGGCCCTGTCGCCCAAGGACTACAAAGGCAACTTCACCGCGGCCATCGAATCCCTGACGAGGTCGCAAAGCCGGACCATGGATTTGTTCAAGGCGCTGTTGTCCGAGCAAACCCAGAGTCGGGACGCTACCCGCAAGATTGCGCGCGAGTTGTACGACGGCAGCAAGGAGGCAACCACCGCCGCCGTGGAAGCCGGCAAAGCCCTGTCGGCCGCCAATCCCTTCACGGAGTCGGTCAACAAGGCGTTCGCCGGATTCACGAAAGTGGCCACCGCCGCCCGCGAAGCCATGGCCTGAAAGACGGGAGTCCGCGCGGGGTCAACCATCCCGCGCGGACCATGATCCGCCCCGCAGTGAGTGGGCTACCCCATGGACCAAAGCTACCCAGAAAGCGTCGCCGATATCGACACTCTGATCGATATCATGGCGGATGACGCCGACCCCTTTCACCACGATCCGGGGGTCGAAGCCGTCAAGACACCGCTCTGGCGGGAGGTGCTATGGCCCACGGAGCTTGGGCGGCTGCTGTGCAGCCCGCTATACCAAGGGCGCGGCGTGCCCCATGGCCATGGCGAGCCCATCCTGGTCATTCCCGGATTTCTCGCCAATGACATCATGATGATGCCGCTGCGGCGCTGGCTGGGGCGCATCGGCTACCGGCCCTATCACGCCGATATTGCCTGGAATACCGACTGCCCCAACAAGACCGCGCTGCGCCTCGCGCACAAGGTCAAGGTGATCCACCGCAAAACCGGCCGACCTGTGGTGCTGATTGGGCACAGCCTGGGCGGCATGCTCGCCAAGTCCGTCCTGCAGCATGTGCCGGAACTCATCGATCGGGTGATCACCCTGGGATCGCCGTTTCGCGATCATGTCCGCGCCCATCCGGCCGTGACCGGGGTGTGGGAATACCTGCTCGCCGGCCAGGGCAAGCTGGTCGGTCGCAATCTCCACGCGTCCTGCGGTACCGGTTTCTGCATGTGCGACTTCGTGCGTCACATGCTGCAACCAGAGCTCAAACCCGTGCCCCAGTTCGCGATTTACTCGCGCAACGACGGCGTGGTGGATTGGACGAGTTGCGCCGAAGAAGATCCCGCAGCCAACACCGAGATCAACGAATCGACGCACATCGGGCTGATCTTTCATCCGCGCGCGCTGCGTGCCGTCGCCGAACGGCTGGCGCAACGTATCGGCGACGAGGGATGACCGCTACCCGTTGACTACCGGCAGATTGATGCACGAAGGCAGATCACTGGTGTGAAACACCGTCTGCAGTGCCGGCGCGCTGCCCGTGGCAGTGAACGAACTCTCGCCGGTGTTGGGATTGCGATCGTAGCGGGGGAAATCGCTGGAGGTGACAATCAGCCGCAGGCAATGACCCGCGCGAAACACCATGGCAGTCGCCCACAGATCGAGCTCCCGGCAGATCGGTGTGTCAGGAGCGCAGGATGCACCCTGCGTGTGCGCCTGGTAGGAGGCCCGCACCACACCATCGCAGACATTGAAGGTGCGCCCGTCCGGATGAACATCACAGAGCTTGGCCATCCAGTCGGTATCCACCGCGCTGGTGCTCGCAAACAGTTTCAGGGTGACGGGACCGCAGATTTCCAGATCTGCCGGTAGCGGGGCGGACGTATAGATGAGGACGTCCCGACGTCCCAGAATCGGTGCCTGATCCACCGGCCCGGGACTGTACTGAGGCGGCATCAGCAGGGTTCCGCCGCACGTCGGGCAGGGATCTTCCGGGTCGTAGACATAGCTGTCGGAGGGCTCGTTAGCGACCGGCGCCTGCGTGCAGAGCGCGCCACCCGCGCGCAGATACCAGGGCGTCAGACGCGCCCTCGGCGGCGGCCAGGCGGCTTCGTCGCGCCAGCGATTGGCGCCCTGCACGAACACCCGGACCGGCGCGTCGGTGGCAAAGCTCGCCGCATCGCCCTTTAACCAGCGGTTGAACCAGCGCAACTGCATCTGGGTGAGATCTTCGCGAAGATCGAGCAGGTAGCCGCTGCTGCGAAACCCGAAATCGAGCTGGCCCACATAGGTGAGGAACATGGCGTGCGACCAGGGGCCGATCACCAGGCGGGTCTGTGCGCGGGCTTCGGGTGAACCCGCGCGCTCCCGCATGCCGGCGTAATGGCTCAGATCGCCGCCCAGCAGCATGTCGTGCCAGCCCGCGATGATCAGGGCGGGAGCCTTCACCCGATCATGGCGGTCACTGAACAGCAGCGATTCGGTCCAGGCATCCGGCCGGGGATGGCGCAGCACCTCGAACAGAAAGGGGACGAACTCGGCGTCTTCCGGATGGGCCGCCAGCAGACTGTCCAGCGGCCGCTCCCGCACGCTGGCATCAAAATGATCCAGGGCCTCCACCAGCTCCAACAATCGCGCGCCCAGGGTCGGGAGGTCGAGTCCACGCCGCACCAGGGCGGCGGGTCCGATCACTCGCAGCGCCCACATCACCAGGGTGGACAGTTGGAGCACGCCGTCGCGCCAGAAGTGATTGCGCCAGAAATCGTTGGGTGCGGTAGTGGGCGAAATCGCCTTCAGCGCCGGGTGACCGGACGCCGCGCACAGCCAGGTGGTGCCGCCCATGTAGGACAGTCCGTAGGCGCCGATGCCGCCGTCGCAAAAGGGCTGCGCGGCGATCCAGTCGAGGGTATCGGCGCCATCCGCTGCCTCGTTGACGTAGGGGAAAAAGACCCCGCCACCGGATGCCCAGCGCGCCCGCACGTCCTGAATCACCACCGCATAACCGGCCGCTGCCGCGCGAATTGGGTCCAGAGTCATGCCCACCAGGGGCAGGAACTCCTTGTTGTAGGGTGTGCGCTGCAACAGCACCGGGCAAGGGTGTTCCCCTGCGGGGCGATAAATGTCGGCGCGCAACACCACGCCGTCGCGCATCGGAATGGCGACATTCTTCTCGATGGCAATGCTCATATCAGGCGCTCTCCTGTGGCGTGACCGACAGCATCACAGGGCAATTACCGTTCCATTCCTGCTTTGAACGGCTTTATTCTGGGCTGCCTTCCTGTCACTCGTATTACACCCACAGGCTGCGGAGCGGTCGTCTATACGCCCGTTGCCCGGCGTTGTGAAACCGGCGCGGTCCATTGCGCCTTGCAATAAACGGCCGGTCCGGTTGACACTCCAAACCGAAGCCGGGAAAATCGCCCGCCCTCCAAGGCTACGTAGCTCAGCTGGTTAGAGCACAGCACTCATAATGCTGGGGTCGGCGGTTCAAGTCCGCCCGTAGCTACCATATCGATAGTTGGTTTCGAGCTCGATCTTCCGACAAACGCCGGGCGCGCCCCGAACCGGGGCGCCTGCGCATTCACCTATAATCGATGCACGTGCTCGCATCCGGCGTCTTCATGCAGGTTGATCTTCATACTCACTCCACCGCATCCGACGGCAAGCTGACACCACTTGAGTTGGTGGAGCGGGCGCTGGCCTGCGGGGTCGACCTGCTCGCGATCACGGATCACGACTCCACGGCGGGCTTCGACAGTCTCGGCGAGGCCAGCTTCGGGTCGTTGCGACTGGTGGCCGGGATCGAGCTGTCCGCCCAATGGCGCCGACAGACGATTCATGTGGTCGGACTCAATATCGGTCGCGACCGCGACGCCATCCGGGAAGCCGTCTCGGTGCAACAGGCCGCCCGGCGCACGCGCGCCGGCATCATTGCAGCACGGCTGGCAAAGCAAGGGCTCGGCGATCTGACCGCGCGCGTCGAAGAACTCGCCAGTCGCATCAGCATCGGACGCCCGCACATTGCGGAGATGCTGGTGGAGTCCGGCGCTGTGCGCACCATCGACGAAGCCTTTCGTAAATATCTGGGCAACGGCCGCATCGGCGATGTAAAGGACGAATGGGCATCATTGCCGCAAATCATTGCCTGGATTCGCGATGCCGGCGGCACTGCGGTGATCGCCCATCCGGAGAAATATCAGTTCACCCGCACGCGCCTGCGCGAACTGGTCGAGGATTTTCGCGCGGCGGGTGGCGAGGCGATCGAAGTGGTTTCCGGCCGGCAGGCCAGTTCCGAAACCCGGACGCTCGCCGCGCTGTGCCAACAGAACCAGCTGAGCGCGTCCACCGGTTCGGATTTTCATCAGCCCGGTCAGCACTGGGCCGAACTGGGGCGTCAGCCCGCGGTACCGGATGACTGCCGCCCGGTCTGGGAGCACTGGTAACCGGGCACGGGTCCCCACCGGCGCGCTGCGCAGCCAATGCCAAGGTCCACATCCCGACGGATCGGCGTGGCACCGTGCTCCGTCGGTTGCGCAAGGCCGTGCCGGCGGATGACGATCCACGGTACCGCAGGTACCATGCGCCATCGTTTGGCCATCCCCCGGCAGTATCAGCCCCCATGCAGGTAGAACAACCGCAGGCCACCGCCCCCCTCGTTGCGATGCGCGGCCTCTGCAAGCGTTATGCGGATCGCAGCGTGGTTGATAATCTGGACCTCGTGGTCCAGGAAGGCGAGTGCTTCGGTCTGCTGGGCCCGAACGGCGCCGGCAAAACCACGACACTACGCATGCTGCTGGGCCTGACGCCGCCGGACAGCGGGACGATTCAGGTGCTGGGCGAGCCGATTCCCGAACGGGCGCGGATCGCGCGCGAGCAGATCGGGATCGTGCCGCAGTTCGACAGCCTCGATCCCGATTTCACGGTGCGCGAGAACCTCATCACCTACGCCAGCTACTTCGGTCTGCGCGGTCCGCCAATCGACGCGCGGATCGCAGAGTTGATCGCATTCGCACATCTCGAAGGCCGCGAACATGTGGCTATTACTGAACTCTCCGGCGGTATGAAGCGCCGGCTGACCCTGGCGCGAGCGCTGATCAATCGGCCCCGCCTGGTAGTGCTCGACGAGCCCACCACCGGCCTCGATCCCCAGGCGCGGCACCATATCTGGCAGCGCTTGCGGGAACTGCGCGATGCCGGCACCACGCTGATCCTGACCACCCATTACATGGAGGAGGCGGAACGCCTGTGCGATCGTCTGGCGATTCTTGACGCGGGTCGCATCGTGGCCTGCGATACGCCCCGAGCACTGATTGCCGAGCACATAGAACCCCATGTGCTCGAACTGACCGGCCCGATCACCGATACCTGGGGCGCAGACGCCACCCCGGATGCCGGGGTTCGCATTCACCGGATCGGGGATCTCACGCTCCTCTACACCTCGAAACCGCGCGCCCTGCTGGAGCGGCTCGATGCGACCGATCAGCGCTATCTGCACCGCCCGGCCAATCTGGAAGATGTCTTCCTGAAATTGACCGGCCACGATCTGCGGGACTGATGCCATGTCCATCGCACTGATCCCCAGCCCCAGTGTGCGCAGCTTCGCGGTGTGGCGCCGCAATTTTCGCGTCTGGCGAAAAATTCTGCTGCCCTCGGCGCTCGGCAACTTCGGCGAGCCGCTGCTGTACCTGATGGCCTTCGGCTACGGCTTCGGGCAACTGGTGGGAGATCTGGGCCAATTACCTTACATGGCGTTCCTGGCCTCCGGGATCATCTGCTCCAGCACCCTCTTCACCGCCAGCTTTGAAGCCATGTATTCCGCCTACACCCGCATGGCGGGCCAGCAGACCTGGGGCGCCATGCTGAATGCGCCTCTCACCGTCGACGATATCGTGTTCGGCGAGATTCTCTGGGCCGCGACCAAGGGTCTGATGAACGCCACCGCCATCCTCATCGTCGCCGCGCTGCTCGGCTTGGTCGCCGACTTGCGCGCGCTGCTGGCACTGCCGGTGTTAGCCATCGCGGGATTTACGTTCGCCGCCTGCGCGATGGTGGTGACGGCAAGATCGCGATCCTACGATTTTTTCCTCTATTACTTCACGCTGGTGCTGACGCCCATGCTGCTCACCGGCGGCGTATTTTTCCCGCGGGAACAGTTCCCCGAACTGCTGCAGGATCTCGCCTACCTGCTCCCGCTCGCGCATGTTGTCGATCTGGTGCGCCCGTTGCTCACCGGCGGCACCCTGCACGCACCGCTGCTGCATCTGCTGGTGATTGTTGCCTACGGCGTAGCGGGATTGCTGATCGCGACCGCTGCCGTGCGGCGGCGTCTGGTACGTTAATCTCACTCGCCACCCACACTGTTATAGTGAGCCGGCACGCCCTTTCCCCTGTTGTATCCAAGGAGGTCTCGATGAAAACCCGACTGTTGCTGTTGGCCATGTTCGGTGTCGGCTGCGCCCAGGCCGCCGAGCTGTCGGTGCAAATGAATACCGTGGATGCGCAGGGCACCGGTGCCGCACTGGGTGTCGTGACCGTTACCGAATCAAGCCACGGCCTGGTGTTCACCCCAAAATTGAGCGGGCTGGCTTCCGGTCTCCACGGTTTCCACGTGCATCAGAATCCCAGTTGCGGGCCGGCCGAAAAAGACGGCGCGAGCGTGCCCGCCGGCGCGGCGGGCAGTCATTATGATCCCGCCACCACGGGCCATCACGGCACCCCCTGGGGCGAAGGTCACCTCGGCGATCTGCCGCCGCTGTTTGTGGCGGTTGACGGCGCGGCAACCCAGCCAGTGCTGGCGCCGCGTCTGGCCAAGCTCGCCGACATCCAGGGTCGCGCCCTGGTGCTCCATGCCGGCGGCGATAACCACGCCGATCTGCCGGCGCCCCTCGGCGGCGGCGGTGCACGTCTGGCCTGCGGGGTTATCGCGCCGGTGGAGTAGGGCGCGTCAAACGAAATCTTGCGCCGCCTGCGCGGATGGAAATTTCCTCCGCGCCATTCCAGTGGGTCGACACACCGCCACCGCGTCAGAACGGCAACCCGAAACCCATTCAACAAGCCTGGGCAACGTGGCGTGCTGACTGAGGTTTTGTCGCACACCAACAGACCGCAGTCATCGTTCTCCAAATTGCACCGATGTCGTTCGATAGCGCCAATAGGCATGCAAGTGCTGAAGAAGCTATCGGGTCAAGGACAACCGCACTCAATCGGTCGGTAAACACGAGGCGGCCAAACCGTCCGCCAGCCAGTCCGCGAGGCGCGCTTCGAGTGCTGCCAATCCGAGTCCGGTATGCGCGGAAAACGTCTGCACGGTGACTTCCGCAAGCCCCGCCCGGGCTACCTCGCGCCGCACTCCCAGCAGCGCCGCCTGAGCCGGACCGCGATTGAGCTTGTCGGCTTTGGTGAGCAGTACATGCACCGGCAACTCCGCCTCCGCAGCCCACACCAGCATGTGCTGGTCGAAGGTTTGCAGTGGATGACGGATATCCATCAACAGCACCAGCCCGCGCAGCGAGGATCGCGCACGCAGATAGTGGGCGAGATGCTGGTCCCACTCCGCCTTCATCGCTTTGGGTACTTTGGCGAAGCCGTAACCGGGCAAATCGACCAGCCGCTGCCCCGGCGCCAGCGCAAAAAAGTTCATCAGCCGGGTGCGCCCCGGTGTCTTGCTGGTGCGCGCCAGCTTGCTTTGGCGCGTCAGCGCGTTGAGCGCGCTGGATTTGCCCGCGTTGGAACGGCCAGCGAACGCGACTTCAACGCCCTGATCGGGCGGGCAATCCGCGAGTGTTGGCGCGCTTTTGAGAAAAACCGCACGCTGGAAGTCGGCCTTGGAGGGCCCTTGCGAGAGGCCAGGGCCGGCGGCTTCCGGTGCCGCTTCCGGCGCCTGGTCGCCACGCTGGCTAGGATCTTTAGACATGGCTCGGGTCCTGGGCAAATGTTGGCGCATGGTGATTCGGGTGTCGGGCTTAGCCGCACTGCACTTGCCGGGAGAAGACCGTGGACGCCTGCCTGTAGCGTTTATGCGGCCCGGGCACGACGCGTCGCGTTAAGCTCAAGCGACGATTGGTATATACTCCGCCCCCGTCGCGCCGACCCGCGCGAACGGGCGCCCATTCTAGCCAAATCGAGCGAGCAGAATATGAAGAAAGCGATACTTCGGTTGTGCCTGGCCGGTGCGATGGCCATTGTGCTGGCACCAACAGCCCTGGCAGCCGGCGACGCCAGTGCCGGCAAAGCCAAAACGGCTGGGTGCGCCGGCTGCCATGGCGCCAGCGGTGCAAGCCCCGCCCCGAATTTTCCGCATCTCGCTGGGTTGGGCGAAAAATACTTGGCCAAGCAACTACTCGACATGCAATCCGGTCAGCGCACCGTCCCGGAAATGTCCGGTTTGCTGAACGATTTGAGCGCCCAGGATCTCGCCGATATCGCCGCCTACTTCGCCGCGCAACCGCGCCAGTGGGCCGGCGCGAAGGATGACGCCAAGGCCATGGATCTGGGTGCCACAATCTACCGTAGTGGCAACCTGGAAACTGGCGTACCGGCCTGTACCGGCTGTCATTCGCCGGTGGGCAATGGCAACGCCCCGGCTGGTTATCCGGTGGTGGGCGGACAACATGCCGAATATCTGGTGAAACAACTGCGCGCATTCCGCGACGGAGCACACGACCCGGCGTGGCCCGGCGCCCGCGGCAACGATGCAAACGCCGTCATGCGGGGAGTCGCCGCCCACATGACCGACCAGGAAATCGCGGCCGTCGCGAATTTTATCGCCGGCCTGAAATAACGATCGCGCAGGTCCGGGATGCGGGCCTGCAACCGTGGCAGGCGTGCAGTGTCGAACCTTCGATACCCGTTGCGGGTTACGCCCGCCTAACCAGTGAGGGAGGCTCCTCTAATGGATCGATCGCTGAAGACTCTGGCATTCAAAGCCTTGGCTGCAACCGTTCTGGTGCTCGCCACCGCATTGGCCAGCGCGGCCGACTATGTCGCCGGCAAGCATTACCTGGTGCTGGACGAACCCGTGCGTACCGGCGATGCCAGCAAGATCGAAGTCACCGAAGTATTCTGGTACGGCTGCGGCCACTGCTATTCGTTCGAGCCCCTGCTGGAAAAATGGAGTAAGACGCTACCAGCCGATGTGGTGGTGTTGCGCAGCCCGGCCATCTGGCATCCCACCATGGAATTGCACGCGCGCGCGTACTACACCGCCAAAGCACTCAATGTTCTGGATCCTGTCCACCGAGCGTTGTTTGATGCCATGAATGTGGAGCAAAACAAACTGGGAACTGAGGGCGAGATCAAGAAGATCTTTACCGCTCACGGCGTGGATGGCGATACTTTCAGCAAAACGTTCAATTCATTTGGTGTCGGCAGTGCCGTGGGTCAGGCCGATGCCCGCCAGCGCAGCTACAAGGTTACCGGGACGCCGGAGGTCGTAGTCCAGGGCAAGTACCGGATCTCCG
The DNA here is from genome assembly GCA_046566625.1 of Gammaproteobacteria bacterium. Taxonomy (GTDB): domain Bacteria; phylum Pseudomonadota; class Gammaproteobacteria; order Pseudomonadales; family Porticoccaceae; genus JAGPUQ01. The sequence continues at coordinate 12,073 of JBKHWK010000020.1, read as the reverse complement.
CCCGCCAAGCCGGCAGCCACGAAGCCATGCTCGCGGTAATCGACCACTTGATCGCGCTGGAACGCGCCGCCGGTGCCAAGCGCCACGCAAGTGACAGCACCGCGCCCGCCCAGTAGACTCTCGCTCCCCGCCGGAATAGCTCAGCTCGGTAGAGCAGCGCATTCGTAATGCGTTGGTCGGAGGTTCAAATCCTCTTTCCGGCACCAGACACCCCGCCGCCGGATTTAACCCACCGCAGCGTGCATCGCGGCTGCGTTGTGAGGCAGAATTGGCGTGCGCTTGCAGCACCCCTCGATTCCCGGGCGCAACGAAAGGAGACGTTCACCGATGGTCGCCGTATCGCGCCTGATTCTGACCGCTTTGGTGTTCGCGCTGATACCACCGGCTTGGGCGGATCCGCGCAGCGAATCCCTCACCCAGGCGCTGGCACGGACCGCCCCGGCGCTTAACCGTCAGGTGCTGACCAAAGCGGTCACCGCCATGAACTGCGCCGTCGCGGGCGGCGTGAGCCCGGCACGGCGGCTCGCGGTAATCGATTTTTCTCTGCCGTCGTCCAAACAGCGCTTCTGGGTCTTCGACCTGGAGCGGCGCAAACTGCTGATAGAGGATCACGTTGCCCATGGCCGCGGATCGGGCGATGAAATAGCGACGCAGTTTTCCAACAACATGGACAGTCGTCAGTCGAGCCTGGGGTTGTTCCGCACCGCCGAAACCTATTACGGCAATTTCGGCTATTCGCTGCGCATGGACGGGCTCGAGCCCGGCATTAACGACCTCGCGCGCAAACGCAAGATCGTGATTCACTCTGCCGAATACGTCGATCCGATCTGGATCCAGCTCAAGGGTGGTATCGGCCGCAGTTACGGCTGTCCCGCGGTCCGCCCCAATATCATCAACAGGGTGGTGGAAAACCTCAAGGACGGCCAGTTCCTGTTTTCTTACTACCCCGACCGCCACTGGCTGAACCGGTCGCTGTACCTGAATTGCGCACCCGACCGGGTCGCTGCGATCGTGAAACCCATACTCCACGCGCGACGTTGAACGAACTGCAACTCAAGCGCCTCCCCGGAACCCAAAAACCGTGATCCAACTCACCGGCATTACCTTGCGCCGGCATGTCGAGCCCCTGCTGGAGCAAGCCTCGGCAACGCTCTACCCGGGCCATCGCGTCGGCCTGATCGGCGCCAATGGCAGCGGCAAAAGCTCGCTGCTGGCGCTGTTGCGCGGCCAACTGTCGTCCGAGACCGGCGAGACCGCAGTCCCGAAACACTGGATCATCGCCCATATGGCGCAGGATCTCGGCGACCTGGAGCGATCCGCCCTCGACTTGGTACTCGACGGCGATCCGGGGTTTAGGGACGCCGAGCGCGAAGTCCTGCGTGCCGACGCCGATGGCGACGGCTCCGCCATCGGCCGCGCCCATGCCCACTATCAACAGGTGGAGGGCTACACCGCCCACGCTCGTGCGGCGACGCTGCTGTCCGGGCTCGGCTTTCGCGCCTCCGATCAGCAACGACCAGCCGCCTCGTTTTCTGGCGGCTGGCGCGTGCGCCTCGGTCTCGCCCGGGCACTGATGTGTCCGTCCGACTTGTTGCTACTCGACGAACCGACCAATCACCTCGACCTTGAAGCCGTGCTGTGGCTGGAAGACTGGCTGAAGGCCTATCGCGGCACCCTGTTGCTGATTTCTCACGACCGCGATTTTCTCGATGCTGTGGTGAACGAGGTGCTGCACATCGAGCACCGGCAACTGCATCAGTACCGGGGTGGCTACAGCGATTTCGAGCGCCAGCGCGCGGCGCGTCTGGCCGGGCAACAGGCGACCTACGAACAGCAACAGCGCGCCGTGGCCCATATGCAGCGCTTCGTCGACCGCTTCCGCGCGCAGGCAACCAAGGCCCGCGCCGCGCAAAGCCGGATCAAGGCACTGGAACGAATGACGCTGGTGGCTCCCGCCCAGGTCGACAATCCGTTCCACTTCAGCTTCAAGGAACCGCCGCGCGCCGGCAACCCACTGCTGGTGCTGAACGAAGCGCGTATGGGGTACGGCGATCCGCCGATTCTCGACGGCATAACGCTGCAATTCTCGCCCGGCGATCGCATCGGCCTGCTGGGTCCCAATGGGGCCGGTAAATCGACCCTGATACGTTCCCTCGCGGGCGATTTGCTGCCGCTGACCGGAACCCGCGAAGCCAGCACCAATCTTCGCGTCGGCTATTTCGCGCAACACCAACTGGAACAGCTCGATCCCGGCGCCAGCCCCCTCGAACACCTCGCCCGACTCAGCCCGGTTGCCACCGAGCAGCGACGGCGCGACTTTCTCGGCGGTTTCGGTTTCGCCGGCGATCGGGCAAGCAGCCCGGTGGCCCCGCTGTCGGGTGGCGAAAAGGCGCGTCTGGTACTCGCCCTGCTGGTCTGGCAGGCGCCCAATCTGCTGCTGCTCGATGAACCCACCAATCACCTCGATCTGGAAATGCGCGCGGCGCTGACCCTGGCCTTGCAGGACTATGCCGGTGCCCTGGTGGTGGTGTCCCACGACCGCCATCTGCTCTCCACCACGGTGGATACCTACTGGCTGGTGAGCGACGGCGCGGTGACGGTCTTCGATGGCGACCTCACGGACTACCGCCGCTGGCTCGAACGCCGTGCCCGAAGCGCAGCGCACCCGGCCGAGCAAGGCCCTGAGACCGATGCAACGGCCCGGCGCGATCAACGCCGGCGCGATGCGGCACGACGGGCGGAATTGCGCCCGCTGCAGGAGCGAGCCTCCCGTCTCGCGGCGGAACTGGATCGAGTCGGTGCTGAACTCGCGAAACTGGAACAGGAACTGGCGGATCCGGCGCTCTATGGCGCCGATGCCCGCGACCAGCTCACCGCCCTGCTTCAGCGCCAGGGCAAGTTGCGCCAGCGCGCGGAGCAACTGGAAGCCGACTGGATCGCGGCGGAAGAATCCCTGGTCGTCGTGCAGGCCGAATGATTCGGGACCGCTCGGTCAGCGGCATACGGGGATAGCGCTGTCGCACCAGGCCCGAGGCAGGATCGGTCCGGGGTTATTCCACCGTGACCGACTTGGCAAGGTTACGCGGCTGATCCACATCGGTGCCTTTCAATACCGCGACATGATAGGCGAGCAGCTGCAACGGCAGGGTGTAGATGATGGGTTCGAGGCTCTTGGGGACGTGGGGCAAACTGACCACCCTCACCCCGGGCTGATCGCGAAACCCGGCATCCCGATCGGCGAACACGAACAGCGCGCCGCCGCGTGCCTGTACTTCGTGCAGGTTGGACTTGAGCTTTTCGAGCAGCTCATTGTTGGGCGCAACGGCGACCACCGGCATATCCGCGTCAACCAGCGCCAGGGGGCCGTGCTTGAGCTCACCGGCAGGGTAGGCCTCGGCATGGATATAGGAGATTTCCTTGAGCTTGAGGGCGCCTTCCAGGGCAATGGGATACTGCACCCCGCGACCGAGAAACAGCGCGTGGTGCTTGTCTGCGAAGCACTCGAAGGTGGCTTCGATTTCGGAATCCAGCGCCAACACTCGGCTACCCAGTTCGGGCAGCACGTGCAACGCGGCGACCAGTTCGGCTTCCCGCTCCACCGACAGATTGCCGCGCGCCCGGGCGATGGCGATGCACAGCAGTTGGAGCGCGACCAACTGGGTGGTGAAGGCCTTGGTCGACGCCACCCCAATCTCGGGACCCGCGCGGGTCAGCAGGGAGAGGCCCGTCTCCCGCACCAGTGAACTGTTGGCGACGTTGCAAATGGCAAGGCTGTCGAGATAGCCAGCCTCGCGCGCCGCCTTCAACGCCGCCAGCGTGTCCGCGGTCTCGCCGGACTGGGAGATGGCGACAAACAGGGTATTTTTCGGCACCACGACCTTGCGATAGCGGTATTCGCTCGCGACTTCCACCTGGCACGGGATGCCGGCCCATTCCTCCAGCCAGTACCGCGCCACCAGACCGGCGTGATAGCTGGTCCCACAGGCCACCAGATGCAGGTTTTCCACTACCGCGAAGCGCTCGGTTGCGGTCGCGCCGAATATCTCGGGCAGGACCCGGTGGGCACTGATGCGGCCTTCCAGGGTGGCAGCCAGCACGGCCGGCTGCTCATGGATTTCCTTGAGCATGAAGTGGCGGAAACCGCCTTTGTCGGCGTGATCGACAACGTCGGACAAGGTGTTGACGGGGCGCGCCACCACCGCGCCGTTGCGATCGCGCACCTGGTAGTCCAGCGCCGTCAAGGTCACGCGGTCACCTTCCTCCAGATACACAAAGCGGTCGGTGACCTGACGCAACGCCAGGGCATCGGAGGCGAGAAAGTGCTCCTCGATGCCAACCCCCAGCACCAGCGGGCTGCCGCTACGCGCGCCCACCAGGGTGCCGGGTTCGGTGGCCGAAACCACGGCCAGTGCGTAGGCACCTTCCAACCTCGTCACTGCGGCATCCAGAGCACCGGCGAGATCCAGGCCCTGCTTCAGCAAGTGGTGCATCAGATGGGCGACCGCTTCGGTATCGGTCTCGGACTGAAACTCATAGCCCAGTTCTTCGAGCTCTGCGCGCAAGGCACGGAAGTTCTCGATGATGCCGTTATGGACCAGGGCGACCGGACCCGAGCGGTGGGGGTGAGCATTGGCTTCGCTCGGCTTGCCGTGCGTCGCCCAACGGGTGTGAGCGATGCCGAGGTGGCCCGGAAAGGGGAGGCTTGCCAGATCGTCCGCCAGCAGCGCTACTTTGCCGGCGTGCTTGCGGCTGAGGAGGACGCCGTCGGCGACAATCGCCATGCCTGCCGAATCGTAGCCACGGTACTCCAGGCGCTTGAGGCCTTCGAGCAGAATGGCCGCTACGTTCCGCTGAGCGGTGGCGGCAACGATGCCGCACATCAGTGGGCGTCCTTTTTCTCTGGTCGCCGCCAGCCGGGAATATTGCGCTGCTTGCCGCGACCGATGCCGAGGTGACCGGCGGGCACGTCGACAGTGATGGTGGAGCCCGCACCCACAGTGGCGCCGGGGCCGATGGAAACGGGTGCGACCAGCGCGCTATTGGAACCGATAAATGCGCCGGCGCCGATCTCGGTGCGGTGCTTGGCAGCGCCGTCGTAGTTGCAGGTGATGGTCCCTGCGCCCACATTGACGTCTTCGCCCAGCCGGGCGTCGCCCACATAGGCGAGGTGGTTGGCCTTGCTGCCGCGACCGAACTCCGCCTGCTTGGTTTCGACGAAGTTACCGATCCGCGCCTGCGCGCCGATGCGCGTTCCCTCCCGCAACCTCGCGAAGGGGCCAACCTGGGCACCAGCGGCGATGACGACCGGCCCTTCGATCACGGTGTTGGCCTTGATCAGCGCACCGTGGCCGATTTCCGCATCGCGAATCACACAGCCGGGTCCGATGCGGACGTCGTCGCCCAGCGTCACGCGGCCCTCGAACACACAGTTGATGTCGATGAACACGTCGTGTCCGACACTCAGCTCGCCACGGCAATCGAAGCGTGCCGGATCGGCGAGCGTCGCGCCGGCGGCCATCAGGCGCTCGGCCAGTCGCAGCTGATAACACCGCTCCAGGCTGGCGAGCTGAACGCGGTCGTTGACGCCCTGAACCTCTGCCGGACCGTGAGGATGGAAAGTCTGTATCACCACACCCTCGGCCGCGGCGAGGGCGACGACATCCGTCAGGTAGTATTCGCCCTGCGCGTTGGCGTTGCCGACCCGGGCCAGCCAGGCGCGCAGCTTGCGTACCGGCATGGCCATGATCCCGGTGTTGATCTCCGTGAGGGCGCGCTGCGCAACGGTCGCATCTTTTTCTTCGATGATGCCGATCACGGCACCGCCGGTATCGCGCAGGATGCGGCCGTAACCGGCAGGGTCAGCGAGGTGGACCGTCAACAGGGCCAGTGCGCCTTCGGCTGCGGACGCCACCATGGTTGTCAGCGTGGCCGGCGCGAGCAGCGGAACATCGCCATAGAGAATCAGCGCGGTCCCCTGATCGTCCAGTTCGGGGAGCGCCTGGCTCACCGCATGCGCGGTGCCCAGCTGTTCGCGCTGCTCCACCCAGGAAACCGGATAGCCGACACATGCTTGCTGCACGGCCGCCATGCCCGCCCCGACAACAACCCAGGTGCGCTGATCCGGCAAGCTGCGGGCGGTATCGAGGACATGGACGAGGAGGGGCTTGCCGGCGAGGGGGTGAAGGACCTTGGGCAGGGCGGAGCGCATCCGGGTACCCTTGCCTGCGGCGAGCACGATGATCTGTGTCTGCACGATGACCCTGTGGAGTTGGCTACCGGGCGCAGTATAACAGCGGGTCAGAAGACGCCGACGTCAGTGTTCGGGACACCGCGGCTGGCGGAACCCGCGTTGGCCACAGGGTTGGTCCGGGCTGTGGATCAACCCGCGTGGCGGGCTCGGCGACGCAGCTCCTCGATAGTGCGCAGACGTCCAGCTGCCTCGCCCAAGCGGGACAGTGCTTCCGAATATTCCATCTCGGCACCGCGATTTTGCAGTTCCTGCTCAGCCTGGCGCTTGGCCTCCAGCGCGGCGGCCTCATCGAGGTCGCCGGCGCGATCGCCGGCATCGGCTAGGATGGTCACCAGATGAGGCTGGACTTCGAGAAAGCCGCCGGACAGAAAATAAATCTCTTCCTGGCCACCCTGGCGGATGACACGTACCGGGCCCGGTTTGATCCCGGTGAGCAGGGGCGCGTGGCCGTAGGTAATGCCCAGCTCACCCAGCGTGCCGGTCAGCGCCAGCATTTCCACCGAGCCCGAAAACATCGATTTCTCGGCGGTCACTATGTCGCAGTGAAACATCATGGCCATCGCTGGTTTACGCCCCGCCCGCAGTGATTAGAGAGATTTCGCTTTTTCGACAACTTCATCGATGGAACCAACCATGTAGAAAGCCTGTTCAGGCAGATGGTCGTAATCGCCATTGAGAATGCCTTTGAAGCTGGCAACCGTTTCTTTCAACGGAACATATTTCCCCGGGCTGCCGGTGAAGACTTCCGCCACAAAGAAAGGCTGCGACAGAAAGCGCTGAATTTTCCGCGCCCGATCCACCACCAGCTTGTCGTCTTCGGACAGTTCGTCCATGCCGAGGATGGCGATGATGTCGCGCAGCTCTTTGTAACGCTGCAACACAGTCTGCACGCCGCGCGCCACGTCGTAGTGTTCCTTGCCAATCACCAAGGGATCCAGCAGCCGCGACGTGGAATCGAGGGGATCCACCGCCGGGTAAATCCCGAGCTCCGCGATCTGCCGCGACAATACCAGGGTCGCATCCAAGTGTGCGAAGGTGGTGGCTGGCGACGGGTCGGTGAGGTCATCCGCGGGAACATACACCGCCTGGAAGGAGGTGATGGACCCCGTTTGGGTCGACGTAATGCGCTCCTGCAATGCGCCCATCTCGGCAGCCAGGGTCGGCTGATAACCCACCGCCGACGGCATGCGCCCGAGCAGTGCGGACACTTCGGTGCCGGCGAGTGTGTAACGGTAGATGTTGTCGACGAACATGAGAACGTCGCGGCCTTCGTCGCGGAAGTATTCCGCCATGGTGAGGCCGGTCAAGGCGACGCGCAGACGGTTGCCGGGCGGCTCGTTCATCTGCCCGTACACCAGCGCCACTTTGTCGAGTACGTTCGATTCCTTCATTTCGTGATAGAAATCGTTACCTTCCCGAGTACGTTCGCCGACGCCGGCGAACACGGAAAATCCGGAGTGCTCCATGGCGATGTTGCGGATCAGTTCCATGAGCGTCACGGTCTTGCCCACGCCGGCGCCGCCGAACAGCCCGACCTTGCCGCCCTTGGAGATCGGCATGATAAGGTCGATTACCTTGATGCCCGTTTCAAACAACTCGACGTCGGCGGACTGTTCCGCATAGGTCGGCGCGGCGCGGTGAATAGGCATCCGCGACTCGTGCTGGATCGGACCGGCCTCGTCGATGGGATTGCCGAGCACATCCATGATGCGGCCCAGGGTGCCTTGCCCGACGGGTACCGCGATCGGGCTACCGGTGTTGCTGACATTCAGCCCACGGCTGACGCCCTCGGACGAGCCCATGGCGATGGTTCGCACCACGCCGTCGCCGAGTTGCTGCTGGACTTCGAGGGTAAGACCCCGCTCGTCCACCATCAGCGCATCATAGACATTCGGAACGCTGTCGCGCGGAAATTCCACGTCGATGACAGCACCGATGATCTGCACGATACGTCCGCTACTCATTTGCTTTCCTCTCGCAATACGAAATATAGGTTGCTGATGCCAGGCCGGATCAGACGGCGGCCGCACCGCTGACGATTTCGGACAATTCCTGGGTGATCGCCGCCTGCCGTGCCTTGTTGTAAAGCAGTTCCAACTCGTCGATCAGGGAGGAGGCGTTTTCAGTGGCATTTTTCATCGCTACCATCCGCGCGGCCTGCTCGCAGGCATTGTTCTCTACCACGCTCTGGTACACCTGGGACTCCATGTAGCGCGCCAGCAGTTCATTGAGCAGCTCTTTGGCGTCGGGTTCGTACAGGTAATCCCAGTGATGCTTCATTTTGTCGTCGCGTGCGGGATCAAGCGGCAACAATTGCTCAAGCGTGGGCTTCTGGGTCATGGTATTAACGAACTTATTGCTCACAAGAAACAAGCGATCAAGGCGCTGTTCCTCGTAGCTGTCGAGCATCACCTTGACGCTGCCTACCAGCGTCTGCACCGACGGCTTGTCGCCAAGGTCACGCACGCTGGCGACGATGTTACCGCCGTGGCTGCCGAAAAATGCGCTTGCCTTGGCGCCTATGGCGCAGACATCAATACCCACGCCCTGACGGTTCCATTCCGCCATGGCTTTCAGGGCGATCTTGAAGAGGTTGATATTCAAACCGCCACAAAGACCCCGGTCGGTGGAGATCAGTATGAAGCCAACGCGTTTCACCTCGCGCACCGTCATGTACTGGTGGCGATACTCCGCCGACGCGTTGGCGATATGCCCCACCACGCCACGAATACGTTCCGCATAAGGCCGGCCCAGCGCCATTCGGTCTTGGGCGCGGCGCATTTTGCTTGCCGCGACCATCTCCATGGCACTGGTGATCTTTTGCGTACTTTTGACGCTGATGATCTTGGTCTTGACTTCTTTTCCAACGGCCATCGCAGTTAGCTTCCCGGCGCTCTAGGTGTTTACCAGGTTTGGGTGGCGACAAATTTGTCGAGGGCGGCCTTGAAGGCGCCTTCGATTTCGTCGTTCCAGTCGCCCTTGGCATTAACGCGCTCGATCAGGGCCGCGTGCTCCGCTTTCATGTAGGAGAGCAGCGCCGCTTCGAACGCACCGACTTTGCTCACCTCGACGGTCTTCAGATAGCCCTGGTTCGCGGCATAAAGGACGACGCCCATCTCGGCCACGCTCATCGGCGAATACTGCGCCTGCTTCATCAACTCCGTAACGCGCTGCCCGTGCTCCAGCTGCGACCGGGTTGCTTCATCAAGATCGGAGGCAAACTGCGAGAACGCAGCCAGTTCGCGATACTGCGCCAGCGCGAGCCGAATCCCGCCGCCCAATTTCTTGATGATCTTGGTCTGCGCGGAGCCGCCCACCCGCGACACGGACAAGCCGGCGTTCATGGCCGGACGAATGCCCGAGTTGAACAGATCGGTTTCGACGAAAATCTGTCCGTCGGTGATCGAAATCACGTTGGTCGGCACGAACGCCGAAACGTCACCGGCCTGGGTTTCGATGATCGGCAACGCAGTCAGTGAACCGGTGCGGCCTTTCACTTCGCCTTTGGTGAATTTCTCGACATATTCCGCGTTGACTCGCGCGGCGCGCTCCAGCAGCCGGGAGTGTAGATAGAACACGTCGCCGGGATAGGCTTCGCGACCGGGCGGACGCCGCAGCAACAGAGAAATCTGACGGTAGGCCCAGGCCTGCTTGGTCAGATCGTCATAGATGATCAGGGCGTCCTGACCGCGGTCGCGGTAGTATTCGCCCATGGTGCAGCCGGCGTAGGGCGCAAGATACTGCATGGATGCCGGATCGGATGCCGTTGCCGCCACCACGATCGTGTGGGCCATGGCACCGTGTTCTTCCAGCTTGCGCACGACGTTGGCGACGGTCGAGGATTTCTGACCGATCGCAACATAGATACATTTGATGCCGGTGTTTTTCTGATTGATGATCGCGTCGATCGCGATCGCGGTCTTGCCGATCTGGCGGTCACCGATGATCAGCTCGCGCTGCCCGCGGCCAACCGGAACCATGGCATCGATGGCCTTGAGTCCGGTTTGCACCGGCTGGTCGACCGATTGTCGCTCGATGACTCCGGGTGCAACTTTTTCCAGCGCATCCGTCAGTTGCGCGGTAATGGGACCGCGGCCATCGATCGGATTGCCGAGCGCATCCACCACCCGGCCTTCCAGCTCAGGGCCGATGGGCACTTCCAGAACACGCCCGGTGCAGCGTGCCTTCTGGCCTTCCGCCAGACCCAGATAGTCGCCGAGAATCACGGCGCCGACCGAATCACGCTCGAGGTTGAGCGCCATCCCGTAAAGACCGCCGTCGAACGCGATCATTTCGCCGTACATCACGCTGCGCAAGCCGTGAATGCGCACGATGCCGTCGGACACCGAGACGATCGTACCCTCGTCCTGGGCTTCGGCGGCCACATCGAGGCGTTCGATCCTCTGCCTGATCAGTTCGCTGATTTCAGACGGATTCAATTGCTGCATGTCGTGATTCCTCGATTCCTAGGAAAGTAATGCATCGGCGAGCTTATTGAGGCGTCCACGCAGCGACCCGTCGATCACCGTGTCGCCGGCCCGGATCACGGCGCCGCCCAGCAACGTCGGATCGATGCTGACCGCGACGCGGACGTCACGGCCCAGGCGCTTGGCCAGTGCCGTCGTCAACCGCGCGCGTAATGCCTCGCTCAGTGGCGCCGCCGTGACGACGTCCACATCGATGGTGCGCTCCAGATTTGCTTTCAGCGCCTGGAATTGTTCGTGGACCGCTGGCAGTAACGGAAGCCGGTGGTTGTCTGCCATGGCCTGCAAAAAATTCTGCACCCCGCCACTCAGGGATCCGTCGCACAACTTGAGCAATAGTGCGACTCGCTGCGGACCCGCAAGGGTCGGCGAACGGAGCAGCACCGCTATCTTTTCGTCTTCGCACAGTGCGGCCAGCAGTCCGAGGGACTGCGACCAAGGCTCCAGTGCGCTTTCGGCAACGGCATATTCGAATGCGGCGTTGGCGTAAGGACGGGCGAGGGTGCTGAGTTCAGCCATGGTCGCTTCCTACAGCTGCGCTGCGAGGCTGTCCACCAACTCGCTGTTGGCCGCCTCCCCAACCGAACGCTGCAGAATTTGTTCCGCGCCGGCAATGGCGAGCTGGGCGACCTTGCTGCGCAGCTCTTCCTTGGCACGATTGAACTCGCGCTCGATTTCAGCCTCTGCCGCGACCAGCAAACGCTCGCCTTCTTCGCGGGCTTTTTGCTTGGCTTCTTCGATGACGACACCGGCCTGCTTGCGCGCCTGCTCGATAATTCCCGCCGCTTCCTGTTTGGCCAGGCGCAGTTGATCGGTGGCCTTGTCCTGCGCCAGCGCCAGATCACGCACCGCGCGGTCGGCCGCCGCCAGACCATCCGCTATCTTGCTTTCCCGCTCGGCCATGGCATTGATGATCGGCGGCCAGATGTACTTCGCACAGAACCACACGAAGATGGCAAACGAGATCATCTGCCCGATGATGGTCAAATTGATATTCACAGCGACACCCTCGATTCTGTACTGGTGTTATGGCCAGGAATCAACCGCCAGCTACAGCGAACAGCAGGAAAAGGCCGATACCAACGCCGATCATGGGCACCGCATCCACCAGGCCCATCACGACGAAGAACTGGGTCCGCAGCAACGGAATGAGCTCCGGCTGACGGGCCGCGCCTTCGAGAAATTTTCCGCCCAACAGGGCAACGCCGATGGCGGCACCCACTGCGCCGAGACCCATTACCAGTGCGCCAGCCAGATAGATCAGTGCATTTTCCATGTTTCGCTCCGTTTGGTGTCGTTGAACGTGGGTTGGTGGTTGTATTGGTTAGTGCTCTTCTAC
>JBKHWK010000019.1:0-25754 GCA_046566625.1 Gammaproteobacteria bacterium | reverse complement strand
GGCGCGGGACTCATCGTCACCGGCGGTTACGCCCCCAACGACACCGGCCGCATCGAGGAAGGTGGACCCATTTTTCACCACGCCGACGACATTCCCAGCCACCGCCTGATCACCGACCGGGTGCATCGCGAGGGCGGCAAAATCCTCCTGCAGATTCTGCACACCGGGCGCTACGCGAAAGACCCGAGCATCGTCGGGGTTTCCGACCTCCGCTCGCGCATCAATCCGCGCGTGCCGCGAGTGCTGTCTAGCGCCGAAATCGTCCAGTACATCGAAGATTACGCCAACACCGCCGTACTGGCGCGCGAAGCCGGCTATGACGGCGTCGAAGTGATGGGCTCGGAAGGCTATCTGATCAACCAGTTTCTGGCGCGGCGCACCAACAACCGCAGCGACGACTGGGGCGGCAGCTACGAAAACCGCATGCGTTTTGCGCTCGAAGTCGTGCGTCGCATCCGCGCGCGGGTGGGCGCGGATTTCATCCTGATGTACCGCATTTCCTGCATCGATCTGGTGGAGGACGGCGCCACCGGCGCGGAGACCGCCGAACTCGCGCAACGCCTGGAAGCGGCCGGCGTCACCCTGTTCAACACCGGGGTCGGCTGGCACGAAGCGCATATCCCCACCATCGCCTACATGGTGCCGCGTGGCGCCTGGCGCTTCGCGGTCCGCAACATCACCGACCACGTCAGGGTGCCGGTGGTGGCATCCAACCGTATCAATACGCCGGAAGTCGCCGAAGACATCATCGCCGCCGGCGACGCGCACATGGTATCGCTCGCCCGCTCCATGCTCGCCGATCCCGAGTTCGCATCCAAGGTACAGGCCGGTCGCCCCGACACCATCAACACCTGTATCGGCTGCAACCAGGCCTGCCTGGATTTCATCTTCAAGGGCAAACCCACCCGCTGCCTGGTCAATCCGCGCGCGGGCCGCGAACTGGATGGCGAGGAAGCTCACCGCCGTGCCGGGAGTGCGCGCAAGGTCGCGGTGGTGGGTGCCGGTCCCGGCGGCCTGTCGGCGGCCGTCTCCGCCGCGCAACTGGGGCATCAGGTCACCCTGTACGAAGCCAGCGCCGACATCGGCGGCCAGATGAATCTGGCCAAGCGGGTTCCGGACAAGACCGAATTCCATGAACTGATCCGCTATTACCGCACCCGGCTCGCGGACCTGGGCGTCGCCCTGCGCCTCAACACTCGGGCGACGCCCGCGGCACTGAAGGCAGCCGGTTACGACGCGGTCGTGGTCGCCACCGGTATCAGCCCACGCACACCGGACATCGAGGGTATCGACCACCCCATGGTGATCCCCTATGCGGATCTGCTCGCCGGCCGCCGTCGAGCCGGCCCCCGGGTCGCGATCCTGGGCGCAGGTGGCATCGGCTACGACGCCGCCATGCTGCTTCTGCACGGGCACGGCGACAGCGCGCCGGATACCGCAACCTTCCTCGCCAAGTGGGGCGTGGACACCAGCCTGAACGCACCCGGCGGCCTGCTGCCCGGCGGACCCAAATTCCCGGCGCCGGCCCATCAGATCACGCTGTTCCAGCGCAAACCCGGCGCCATGGGCCGGAGTCTCGGCCTGACCAGCGGCTGGGTACTGCGGGCAGAGCTCGAGGGCAGCGGCGTGCGCTGCATCCCCGGCGTCAGCTACCGCAAAATCGATGACGCGGGACTGCATTACCGCATCGGCGACGAGGACCAGGTGCTGGCGGTGGACAGCATCATCGTCTGCGCCGGTCAGGAGCCCCTCGACGAGTTGAGCCAGGCACTGGCCGCGCAGGGCCTCCCGGCCCATGCCATCGGCGGCGCCCGCCAAGCGGCGGAACTGGACGCCTTTGCAGCCATTGCGGCCGGCAACGAAGTCGCTGCAAATCTCTGAGGAATCCGTCGAATAAGGCATAAAAAAACGGGGCCGAAGCCCCGTTTTTTTATTGCGCTGGCACGCTCAATCCATGTCTTCCGGCGCATCCGCCACCGGCACGGGTTCCGCCTTCGGCGCATGGGACGCCTTGGCAGCGCGCTCCGCATCATCGAGCGCGTCCTTAACGGACAGCTTGATGCGGCCGCGGGCATCGACGTCGAGCACCCGGACCTTGAGTTTCTGGCCTTCGGTCAGGAAATCGCTGACTTTCTCCACACGCTGGTCGGCGATCTGGGAGATATGCACCAGGCCGTCGGTACCCGGCATGATGGTCACAAAGGCACCGAAGTCCACGATCCGCGCAACCGTGCCTTCGTAGATCTTGCCGACTTCCGCCTCGGCGGTGATTTCCTGGATGCGGAAAACCGCCAGATCCAAACCGTCGCGGCTGTCGCTGTAGATACGAATCGAGCCGTCGTCCTGGATATCAATGGTCGCGCCGGTCTCTTCGGTAAGCGCGCGGATGGTGGAGCCGCCCTTGCCGATGACATCGCGGATTTTTTCCGGATCGATTTTCAGGGTACGGAAGCGCGGCGCATTGTCCGCGACTTCGGCGCGGCTGGACGCGATCACCTTGTTCATCTCGGCGAGAATATGCAGGCGGGCGGCGAGTGCCTGATGCAGCGCCACCTCCATGATCTCCTCGGTGATGCCCTGGATCTTGATGTCCATCTGCAACGCGGTAATACCCGCCGTGGTACCGGCAACCTTGAAATCCATGTCGCCGAGATGATCTTCGTCGCCGAGGATGTCGGTCAGGACCGCAAAGCCGTTGGCGTCCTTGACCAGACCCATGGCAATACCGGCTACCGGCGCCTTCAACGGCACCCCGGCATCCATCAGCGCGAGGCTGGAGCCGCACACCGACGCCATCGAGCTGGAACCGTTGGACTCGGTGATCTCCGACACAACCCGAACCGTGTAGGGAAACTCGTCCTCGCTCGGCAGCATCGCCGCGATGCCACGCCGCGCCAGGCGACCGTGGCCGGTCTCGCGCCGACTGGTGCCGCCCATGCGGCCCGTCTCGCCGACCGAGTAGGGAGGGAAGTTGTAGTGCAGCATGAAGCGATCACGGCGCGACCCTTCCAGGGCATCGATCATCTGTGCGTCGCGCAGCGAGCCCAGAGTAGCGACCACGATGGCCTGGGTTTCTCCGCGGGTGAACAGTGACGAACCATGGGCATTGGGCAGCACGCCCACTTCGATGGCCAAGGGGCGCACGGTGCGAGCGTCCCGACCGTCGATACGCGGTTCGCCGGCGACCACACGCCCTCGCACCACTTTCTTTTCCAGCTTCTTGAACAGGTTGCTCACGTGCTCAGCGGTTACGCCTGCGGCTTCGTCGACATGGTGACCGACGCAGCGGTCGCGCAATTCGGTCAGACGTGCCTGGCGCTGCTGCTTTTCGGTGATCTGATAGGCAGCGGCAAGATCATCGCCAATCTGTGCGGTGATCGCCTGCAACAAGGGGGCGTTATCGGCTGGCGCGGACCATTCCCAACGCGGCTTGCCCGCATCCCGGACCAGCTCGTCAATCACCTGGACGACTGCCTGCATTTCCTGGTGAGCGAAGAGCACCGCGCCCAGCATCAGGTCTTCGGGGAGCTCCTTGGCTTCCGATTCCACCATCAATACGGCGTCCCGGGTACCCGCCACAACCATGTCGAGCTGCGAGGTTTCGAGTTCGCTGTAGCGGGGGTTGAGCACATAACCGACGTCCGGATGATAGCCGACGCGTGCGGCACCGATCGGGCCGTCGAAGGGAACCCCGGAAATCGCGAGCGCTGCCGAACAACCGATGAGTGCCGCGATATCCGGATCCATGTCGCGATCCACCGACATCACGGTGGCGACCACCTGTACTTCGTTGCGAAACCCGGCGGGAAACAGCGGCCGCAGCGGCCGGTCGATGAGCCGGCTGGTCAGGGTTTCTTTTTCCGTCGGACGACCTTCACGGCGAAAAAATCCGCCGGGAATTCTGCCCGCCGCGTAGGTTTTTTCCTGATAGTTGACGGTCAGCGGGAAAAAATCCTGTCCCGGCCGCGCATCGCGCGCAGCTACTGCGGTACACAACACCACGGTACCGTCCATGCTGCACAGCACCGCGCCGGTCGCCTGGCGAGCGATGCGCCCGGTCTCCAGCGTGACTTCATGGTTGCCATACTTGAATGTTTTTTTTACCAAATTCACACGTTCACCTGCTTCTGGTTGCGGCGCCAGCCCCGACGGGGCGGGCGCGAATGAAATCGACTCAACGGCGCAAGCCGAGCTTGGCAATCAACTGCCGGTAACGCTCCGGGTTCTTGCCTTTCAGGTAATCCAACAATTTGCGCCGCTGATTAACCATACGGATGAGCCCGCGCCGGGAATGGTGGTCCTTGCCGTGCGCCTTGAAGTGACCCTGCAACTTGTCAATGTTGGCGCTCAGCAGCGCAACCTGGACTTCCGGTGAGCCGGTGTCGTTTGCAGCGCTCGCGTTGTCGCGAATGATCACGGATTTTTCTTCTGCGTTCAGTGCCATGTCGTGGTCTCCAATATGCCGATAAGATTCGGGTCGGTCCGCGCATATTTGCAGACCGCCCAGTAGTTGCCGGATGCGGCACCACGCCGCTCCGGTATTCGTCCAGCAGTTTCTCAACAACCTGCTAGCGCTGGGCTCCGGCCACCAGCCGGTGGGGCTTGATGCGACCGTCATCCAATACTTCGCCAACGCCGAGAAATTCTCCCGGCGCCCTGAAAACTCTTACCAGTTCGCCTTCGCTCGCTTCCTGCCGCGCCTGTGCCAGCGCCACCGCCTGGCCGCGCAAAAAATACCAGGACAGATTCTCTGGCAGCTCCAGCGCCAGGCGGTCGGCAACCGCCGCATCCACCGGGCGCAGCAAGGTATCCAGTGCCGCGAACGATCCACTGGTACGCAGCGCGTCGATCTCATCCAGCGTCACCGCATCGGCTTCGCCAAACGGGCCCGACGCCAGCCGCCGCAAGCGGGTCACATGAGCGCCACAGCCCAATTGTCCACCGAGATCTTCGGCGAGCGTCCGGATGTAGGTACCCTTGCTGCAACGGATGACCACATCCAGCTCGGCGCATTCGCCGCCGCGAAACGCACAAATTTCGTAGCTGTGGATAGTCACCTGACGCGGCGCGCGCTCCACTTCGATGCCCTGACGCGCCAGCTTGTAAAGCGGCTGGCCGCCTTGCTTGAGCGCCGAATACATCGAGGGGATCTGCTCGACGACGCCACGAAACGACGCCAGCGCCGCTTCGATCTGCTCGACGGACAGTCCGGCGGCGCTCTGTTCCACCAGCACTTCGCCGTCCTGATCACCGGTGGTCGTGGTCACACCCAGACGGAAAGTGCTGGCGTAGGTCTTGTCGGCCTCCAGCAAAAACTGGGTGAATTTGGTGGCTTCTCCAAAACAGATCGGCAGCACACCCGTCGCGAGGGGATCGAGACTGCCGGTATGTCCCGCCTTGGCGGCGTCAAACAGCCATTTCACGCGCTGCAGGGCCTGGTTCGAGGTCGGGCCCGCCGGTTTATCGAGCACCAGGATGCCATCCACAGATCTGCCCTTGCGCGTACGCGCCACCTCAGCTTTGCTCCGCGCTGCGGGCGCGCTCGTCGCTCGCCAGCGCGTGCTCGATCAAGGCGGCGAGTCTTTGTCCGCGGTCACCGGTCGTGTCGTGGATGAACTGCAAGCGCGGCATGATGCGCAGCCGAATCAGGCCGCTGAGTCTGCCCCGCAGAAAGCCGGCGGCGCCGTTGAGCGCCGCAATCGCCTCCGCGCACTGTTCAACGCTGCGCTGGCCGATAAAGCTCACAAACACTTTGGCGCTCGCAAGGTCGCGGCTGACATCGACGCTGGTGATATTGGCCAGCTCGACGCGCGGATCGTCGAGTTCGGTGCGCAGCAATTCCGCCAGCTCTCGCTGGAGTGCATCGGCGACCCGCTCGCTGCGCTTAAATTCCCTGGGCATATGCTGGCCTCGCTAGAGCTGCCGCGCCACCCGCTGGATGTCGTAGACTTCAATTTGGTCGCCAGGGCGAACATCGTTGTAGCCCTTCACCCCGACACCGCATTCGGTACCGGCGCGCACCTCGTTCACATCGTCCTTGAAGCGTCGCAAGGACTCCAGTTCACCGGTAAAAATCACCACGTTGTCACGCAACACCCGAATCGGCTTGCTGCGATACAGTGCTCCTTCCACTACGCGGCAACCGGCAACCTGACCAAATTTCGGTGACCGGAAAACTTCGCGCACTTCGGCGATGCCGACGATTTCCTCGCGCACTTCGGGCGCCAGCATCCCCGACAGCGCCTGCTTGACCTCGTCGAGCAGGTGGTAAATGACGCTGTAGTAGCGGATGTCCACACCTTCGGCAGCGGCGACTTTGCGCGCGGCGGCATCGGCGCGGACATTGAAACCCAGGACAACGGCACCCGTGGTAACCGCAAGATTGATGTCGGATTCGGTCAACCCGCCAATCCCGGAGCTAACCACATGCACGCCCACCTCATCGGTGGCAAAGTCATGGAGCGCAGCCAACAGGGCTTCCAGGGAACCGCGCACATCCGCCTTGACGACCACCGGCAGCACTTTGCGCGCGGTGCCTTCGAACCCGGCAAATACGTTCTCGAGATTGGCGGCTTGCTGACGCGCCACGCGCTCTTCTCGCGACCGGATCTGACGCAACTGGACGATTTCACGCGCCTTGCGCTCATCGGACGTCACATAGAACTCATCGCCGGCTTGCGGCGGAACATCAAGGCCGAGCACTTCAACCGGAATTGACGGACCGGCCTCGCGCGCCGGAGCGCCGTCGTCGCCGATCATTGCCCGCACTTTGCCAACACTCTCGCCGGCCAGCAAAAAGTCGCCGGGCCGCAGCGTACCCGCTTGCACCAGCAAGGTCGCTACCACACCCCGCGCGCGATCAATGCGCGATTCAATGACGACGCCACGCGCCGGGACCGCGACCGGGGCGCGCAGTTCGAGCACCTCGGCCTGCAAGGACACCGCTTCCAGCAGTGCTTCAATGCCTTCGCCGGTATGGGCGGAAACCCGCACGAACTGCGTATCACCGCCCCACTCCTCGGGCACGACTTCCAACGCAGACAACTCGCTGGTGATCTGATCGAAATTCGCTCCCTGCTTGTCGATCTTGTTGATGGCAACCACCAAGGGTACGCCGGCGGCGCGCGCATGCGCGACGGCTTCCTTGGTCTGCGGCATCACGCCGTCATCTGCCGCGACTACGAGAATCACCACATCGGTGGCGCGGGCGCCGCGGGCGCGCATCGCGGTAAAGGCGGCGTGACCCGGGGTATCGAGGAAAGTAATGAACCCGCGCGCCGTCGGCACATGATACGCACCGATATGTTGTGTGATGCCACCCGCTTCACCGGACGCAACACGGGATTTGCGGATGTAATCAAGCAGTGACGTTTTGCCATGGTCGACATGACCCATCACAGTAACCACTGGTGCACGCGACAGGGACTCCCCCTCCGCTGCCGCGATTTCTTCGCGAAATGTCTCCTCCACAGCGGCTTCATGCGAGGCGACCGCCACCGGCTTGTGCCCCATTTCCTCGATCACCAGAAACGCGGTATCGCGGTCAATCGTCTGATTGATTGTGGCCATGGTGCCCATTTTCATCAATTCGCGAATGACCATTGCTGCCTTGACTGCCATCTTCTGAGCAAGATCAGCCACGGTAATCTGTTCCGGCACTTCAACTTCGCGCACAATTTTTCCGGTAGGTTTCTTGAACACATGGATATTACGGGCCTGCACTGCCGGACGCCCAGACAGCAGTCTCGGCTTGCGGTCGGAGTCGTCGTCTTCCACCAGTATTTCGGCAACGCCTTCGGTTTTTTGCTTGCGCTGCCCTTTGAGCGGCTTCTTTTTCTTGGGCTTGTCGTCGTCGGCATCCAGCGGGGCGTCATCGCGCTTTTCGCGCTTCTTCCCGGCTTTGCCGGCATCGCCAATCGCGATCGGCTCGGCTGCTGCTATTGCAGCAACCACGGCAGGCGCGCCATCGATCTTGGCAACCGCCTTTTCCGGCTCCGGGCCAGGCTCGGGCTCTTGTCGTGCCTCTTCCGCGCTGCGCGCGCGTTCTTCATCGGCCTTGCGGCGCGCTTCAATCGCGGCGATTCGCTGGGCTTCCGGATCTTCAAGGACTACTGGAGCGGCAACCGCCGCGACCACCTCGGGGGTTGGTTCCGTCTCGCCGCTTTCATCCTGCTTGACATAGGTGCGCTTCTTGCGCACTTCCACATTGACGACGCGCTTACCCGCCCCCGCGCGCAAGGTACTCACGGTCTTGCGGCGCAGGGTGATTTTGCGCGGCTCCTCCGTCTCCTCGCCATGGAGGCTTTTCAGATAAACCAGCAATTTCCGCTTATCTTCGTCGTTGACTACCTGCTCGGCGGAGTCGTGCGACAAGCCGGCGGCGTGCATTTGCCGAAGCAAGCGCTCAACCGGGGCATCGACAACTTCGGCAAGTTCACTGACAGTCAGTTGAGCCATGCTTTTCCGTTCTCCGGTCTATGCGCGATCAGCATCACACCTGATCCGTTTCCAATTTGACCTGTCTCAAGCTTCATTCGTTACGAACCAGGGCGCACGCGCTGTCATTATCAGCTCCGCGGCACGTTCCGGCGACATCGCCTCAATGTCCAGCAAATCATCGACCGCCTGTTCGGCGAGATCTTCGACAGAAACGATTCCATTGGCCGCAAGTTTATGCGCCAACGCGGGAGTCATACCGGTCATCGCCAGCAGATCCTCGCCGGGAAGCGCCTCCGCCAACTCTTCCTCGGATGCGAGTGCCCGGGTCAACAGGGCGTCCTTGGCGCGAGCCCGCAATTCTTCAGCCATATCGTGATCGAACCCATCGATACTTGCCATTTCATCGATGGGAACGTAAGCGATCTCTTCGAGCGTCGTAAAGCCTTCCTCGACGAGTACGCTGGCTACGTCCTCATCGATATCGAGTTTGTCCATGAACTGCTGGATGGTGCTCCCGGCCTCCGCTTCCTGCTTGGCCTGAATCTCATCCACGCTCATCACGTTGATGTTCCAGCCGGTGAGCTCGGATGCCAGGCGCACGTTCTGGCCACCGCGCCCGATGGCCTGGGCCAGCGTATCGCCAGCGACGGCCACGTCCATGGAATGGCTGTCCTCGTCCACGATAATGGATTCGACTTCGGCTGGCGCCATCGCGTTGATGACGAGCTGCGCGGGATTATCGTCCCACAACACGATATCAATGCGCTCGCCGTCGAGTTCATTGGACACCGCCTGCACCCGCGCGCCGCGCATGCCGACACAGGCACCAATCGGATCCATGCGCCCGTCGTTGGTCTTCACGGCAATTTTCGCCCGCGCCCCCGGATCGCGCGCGGCGGCCCGAATCTCAATCACCTGTTCGGCGATTTCGGGAACTTCTATGCGGAACAACTGGGTCAACATGGCATTGCAGCGCCGGCTCATCAACAACACCGGACCGCGGCCTTCGGTGTTGATACCGATCAGCACCGCACGCACCCGATCGTTGACACGGAATACTTCCCGGCCCACCAATTCTTCCCTCGGCAACAGCCCTTCCGCATTGTTGCCGAGGTCAACAATGATGTGTTCGCGAGTAACTTTTTTGACCATGCCACCCAAGAGCTCGCCCAGGCGGTGCTCATATTGTCGCGCGACCAGCGCGCGCTCAGCATCGCGCACCTTCTGCACGATCACTTGCTTGGCAGTCTGGGCAGCTATCCGCCCGAATTCGACGTTGTCGATTTGCTCTTCATACGTATCGCCCGGCTTGAGGTCCGGGTTATGCTCATGCGCCTCTTCCAGGGTGAACTGGGTGCCCAGCTCAGCCAGCGTGGCATCATCGACCACGGTCCACCAACGATAAGTCTCGTAGTCTCCGGTGCGCCGGTCTATCGTGACGCGGATATTGGAATCTTCGTCGAAACGCTTTTTGGTCGCCATCGCGAGCGCCTGCTCCATGGCGTCAAAAATCACTCCCTCGGCAACGCCCTTTTCATTGGACACCGCCTGGGCAACCAGTAGGATTTCCTTGCTCATTCCAACGCTCTCACTCGTTACCGAATTGCGGCACTACGCTTGCCCGCTCAACACCGGCATGCGGAAATAAATATTCATGGTCGTCGACTATCATGACAATCTCGTCTTTTTCCACGGCGATCAGGCGTCCCTGGAATTTGCGTCGCCCCTCAAACGCCGCGCGCAGGCGCAAATTGATGTCGGATCCAACAAACTGCCGATACTGGTCCAGCTCATACAGGGGCCGATCCAGCCCTGGCGATGACACTTCCAGCGTGTATTCGCCTGCAATCGGGTTTTCAACATCCAGCAAACTACCCAGCTGTCGACTGACACGCTCGCAGTCCTGAATGCCGATTCCATCCGATTTGTCGATGTAGACCCTGAGCAAGCCTTGCCGGCCCGCCGCTGAAAACTCCAGCCCCCAAAGCTCGCAACCGAACGCGGTCACCACCGGCTCGATCAATGCTCTCAGTCTGTCGTCACGCCGCATGCTACCCCGCCATTGTCGCCCCGGATTCGCCTCCAGCCCGACGCGTCCTGCTGCGCCAGCACTCAAGCACACCAACCGCTGCCAACGTAAAATGCAGAAGCCAAAAAAACAAAAAGCCCCTGATATCAGGGGCCCTTGTCACCGGCCGGCACAGGTGACATGTGCCGGCGAAATTTGGTAGCGGGGGCAGGATTTGAACCTACGACCTTCGGGTTATGAGCCCGACGAGCTACCAGGCTGCTCCACCCCGCATCGACAAACGGCTTGCGCCGCTTCAGGAATCTGGTAATTCCCGACCCTCGCACCGCCCTGAACTTGCATCAGTGCGAGGGGCGCGAAGTATAGGATTGGACCGTTATCAGGTCAAGCGCTCCAAGCGCTGTTATGGCACTCCCGAGACCCAACCGTGGGCTCATCAAATCAAATGAGCACACCGTGCAGCCCTGCGAGCATAGGGCCAAAGAAAAAAATATCTGGCTCCTGCATCCGACCAGGACCGGTCTACCGGCGGTGACCTTTTGCGCATTGATGAATCGCGATTCGGCGATTCCTGCAACCAGAACACTACAACCAGAACATGGTGCCCAAGGCCGGACTCGAACCGGCACAGCTTACGCCACTACCCCCTCAAGATAGCGTGTCTACCAATTCCACCACTTGGGCAAAACTCAAGGTTTCGCTGGCGCCTCCGTCGGCACCACTTCTTTGCTCACCGCATCTTCGTTGCTTGCGGCTTCATCTGTTATCGCCGGAATCTCCGCGTTGGCGGCATCATTGTCTCCAATGTCCGCAGCCGGAATTTCGGTATCCGTTGGTGCAGCCTCAAGTATCTGGAGCTCTGGCGTGAGTGCTGCACCTGCGCCGGCGTCATGTTTCGCGATTACCGCGAGACCAAAGCTGGTCAGGAAGAACACCAACGCCAGCACCGCAGTTACCCGGCTGAAGAAGTTCCAGCTGCCCACACTGCCAAATAACGTCTGCGATGCGCCAGCACCGAAGGATGCCCCTGCCTCGGCCCCCTTGCCCTGCTGCAACAGCACGAAGGCAACCATTGCACAGGCAGTGAGAATATGTAAAAGGATTACCGCGGTTTCCATGATTCTCCAGTCGCCAACCTACAAATGGCCATGAATTCCTCCGCCACCAGGGAGGCACCACCCACCAGAACACCGTCGACGTCCGGCTGAGCAAACAACTCCGCGGCGCTGGCTTCGGATACGCTGCCACCGTACAAAAGTCGGGTGGAGCCACCGGCGGCACCCAACAGGCTCCGAATACGCTCCTGCACCGACTGGACCTGCGCGGGACTGGCGGTAACGCCGGTACCAATTGCCCACACGGGTTCATAGGCGATTACCGCCATACCCAGAGCCTCCAGGCCCGCCACATCGGCAATCGCCATCAGCTGGCGGTGCAGCACTTGCCAGGTCGCCCCCGCATTGCGTTCGGCGGCATCCTCACCGACACACAGCACTGGCGTAATACCCGCCGCGCGCGCTCTCTCAAACTGCCTCGCCACCCGCTGGTCGGTCTCGCCGCACTGCCGCCGCCGCTCGGAATGCCCCACCAGGACGTACTGGCAGCCGACATCCGCCAGCATCGAACCGGCCACTTCACCGGTATAGGCCCCGCATTCATGCTCGCTCAGGGTCTGCGCGGCGAGGCGAATCCCGGTGCCGGAAACCCTTGCCGCCACCTCGGCGAGATACACGAAGGGGGGGCACACGGCAATTTCGATGTCGAGATTCGCAACCTCCGCGATACCGTCCAGCAAACGGCTCACTGAACGACGCGAGCCGTTCATTTTCCAGTTGCCAATAACGAGAGGTTTGCGCATAACTCGGGTCGAAAAAGGGCGCCAATAGTAGCCAAGTTAACCGTGACAAACAAGGAAAAGACCGCGCTCGGTCAACCTTCGCCGGCTGCACCAGCCACGGCAGCGGCGACCTCCTCGGCCAGATGCTGTACCAGAGCCAGGTCTTCGCCCTCGACCATCACCCGGATCACCGGCTCGGTACCGGAGGGACGCAACAATACGCGGCCCCGACCGGCAAGCCTGCGCTCCGCAGTGTCGACGGCGGCAAGCACTTCGGGTCCGGGGTGGAATGCAGCAGCACCGCCAATCGCCACATTGATCATGGTTTGCGGCAGCATGGCCACATCGACGCACAATTGATCGAGTGTCCGCCCGCTTTCGATGATCGCGCGCAATACCTGCAACGCCGCGACAACGCCATCACCCGTGGTGGTGAGATCGCGGCAGACGATATGGCCCGAGCTTTCGCCGCCCAGGGTCCATTCGCGTTCACGCAACGCCTCGATCACATAGCGGTCGCCGACGGCGGTGCGCAGAAACGGCACACCGATCCGCGCCAACGCAAGTTCGAGCCCGTAGTTGGTCATCAAGGTTCCGGCCACGCCAGTGCAGCCGCCGCCGCGGCGCTGCCGGTGGGCGGCGATGACGTAGAGGAGTTGGTCGCCATCCACGATGACGCCAGTCCGGTCCACGAATACCACACGATCACCGTCGCCATCGAAGGCGATACCCAGATCCGCATCCTGCGCCAGCACGGCCTGCTGCACAGCCGCCGGCGCGGTCGATCCGCAGTCGCGGTTGATGTTGTAGCCGTCCGGCTCGACACCCAACGCGTGGACAGTCGCGCCGAGCTCCCGAAACACATCCTGCGCGATGTGGTAAGTCGCCCCGTTGGCGCAATCCACCACCAGTTTCAAGCCCTTGAGACTGATATCGGGGGGCAGGGTTGCCTTGCAGAATTCGATGTAACGACCCGCCGCATCGCCGATCCGGCTGGCGCGCCCGAGCCGTTCAGACACCACCGTGGTAACCGGTTCGTCCAGATGACGCTCAATCTCGATTTCCACCGCATCGGACAGCTTGCTGCCGTCGGCACCGAAGAATTTGATGCCATTGTCATCGAAGGGATTATGCGAGGCGCTGATCACTATCCCTGCCGAGGCGCGAAAAGTTCGGGTCAGGTACGCGATGGCCGGCGTCGGCATCGGCCCCAGCAAACTCACGTCCACGCCGGCGGCGATAATGCCCGCCTGGAGTGCGGACTCAAACAGATAGCCGGAAACTCGGGTGTCCTTGCCCACCAGAATCAAGCGCCGCCCCTCGCCGTACTGGCCGAACACTTTGCCGGCAGCCCAGCCCAGGCGGAGCACGAAATCGGCGGTGATGGGATGCTGCCCCACGCGGCCGCGAATGCCGTCGGTGCCAAACAGCCGCCTTGTCATTGGATTGTCTCAGCAGCTGGCACGGGCGACCGCAAGCCGGGCTCGACTGCGGCCAGAACCTTCAGAGCATCTACCGTCGCGGCAACATCATGCACCCGCACCACGGCCGCGCCCAGACGCGCCGCGAGTAATGCCAGCGCCACGCTGGCATGCGTCCGATCGGCCGCCGGGTTGCCGGTGATTTCTCCCACCATGCGCTTGCGCGAGAGTCCCGCCACAACAGGCACTCCAGGCGGCGCGATGTTCGACAACGCGCGCAGCAGCGCCAAGTTGTGCGCGAGGGTTTTGCCGAACCCGAACCCGGGATCGACCAGGAGCGCATCCGGCGATATCCCGGCCGCGCCACAGGCGGCTACCCGGGCCGCGAGAAATTCCCGCACCTCGGCGACCACGTCTTCATAGTGGGGGGATGCCTGCATGGTTCCGGGCTCGCCCTGCATGTGCATCAGGCACACCGGCAATCCCGTCGCGGCCGCCGCCGCCAGCGCACCCGGCCGCCGTAGCGCACGGACGTCGTTGATCAGCGCCGCACCAGCGGTTGCGGCCTCGCGCATGACCACCGGCGAGCTGGTATCCACGGAAATCAACACATCAAAGCGGGACACCAGCGCGGCGATAACGGGAATCACCCGGGCCAGCTCGGTGGCGTCGGATATCGGCGTGGCGCCGGGCCGGGTGGATTCGCCGCCCACGTCCAGCAGGTCGGCACCTTCCGCAACCAGTGTCGCCGCCCGGGCGATCGCCCGATCAACATAGCTTCCGCTGCCCTGAACGCTTGCGTCATTGGCGAACAAACCGTCACCGGAAAAGGAATCCGGTGTCGCATTGAGAATGCCCATGACCAACGGCACAGCTCGGCGACGCTCCAGCCAGCGTGGCTGAGGTGAACTCACACAACCCTCCATCACTGGCCAGACCGGCAGTTATCGGCCATCGGTTCCGGGTCAGCTGCCTTCCACCGGACCACCGATGGGCGCAGACCCGGTCGCGCCGCGCGCGTCGCCCTTGGGTCCTTGCCCAAGGTCAAGGTCGTGCCATTCCCTGGGCGGGCGCACGTTGAGTCGCGCCATCAGATCGTTGACCTGGTCGGCATCCAGGGTTTCGTACTCCATGAGGGCCGCTTTCATCGCGTGCAGAATATCGATGTTTTCTTCCAGCAAGCCTTTGGCGCGCGCGTAGCATTCGTCGATGATGCGCCGCACTTCTTCATCGATCCGCTGGGAAGTGGCGCCGGAAAAGTTGCGCGCCCCAGCCACCGGACCCATGGTTTCCTCCTCGCCATAGAGAATCGGGCCGAGCTCCTCGGTCAGACCCCATTTGGTGACCATGGCGCGCACCAGCTGGCTGGCGCGTTCGATGTCGTTGGAAGCCCCGGTGGTGACCCCATCCTTGCCGTGAATCAGCTCCTCGGCGATACGCCCCCCGAACAGGCTGCACACCAGTCCGAGCAGCTTGCGGCGACTCATGCTGTACTGATCCTCTTCCGGCAGGAACTGGGTCAGACCCAGGGCGCGGCCGCGCGGGATGATGGTGACCTTGTGGACCGGGTCATGCTCGGGCATGAGCCGGCCGATGATCGCATGGCCAGCCTCGTGGTAGGCGGTATTCGCCTTTTCTTGCTCGGACATCACCATGGAGCGCCGCTCGGACCCCATCATGATCTTGTCGCGGGCTTTCTCGAATTCTTCCATGGTCACCAGGCGCTTGTTGGAACGCGCCGCGAACAGGGCCGCCTCATTGACCAGATTGGCGAGATCCGCGCCGGAAAACCCCGGCGTACCGCGCGCCACGATGCTCAGGTTCAAACGTTCGTCGACCGGCACCTTGCGCACATGGACCTTGAGGATCTGCTCGCGGCCCCGGATATCGGGCAGTCCGACGAACACCTGGCGATCAAAGCGGCCCGGGCGGAGCAGCGCTTTGTCCAGCACATCGGAGCGATTGGACGCGGCGATCACAATCACGCCCTCGGTGCCCTCGAAGCCGTCCATTTCGACCAGCAGCTGGTTGAGCGTCTGCTCGCGCTCGTCATTGCCGCCCCCCCAGCCGCCCCCACGGGTGCGACCGACCGCATCGATTTCGTCGATAAAGACGATGCAGGGCGCCTGCTTCTTGGCCTGATCGAACATGTCGCGCACCCGCGAGGCGCCGACACCGACGAACATTTCCACGAAATCGGAACCGGAGATCGAGAAAAACGGCACCCGTGCCTCACCGGCAATCGCCCGCGCCAGCAGCGTCTTGCCGGTGCCGGGCGGTCCGGACATCAGGACCCCCCGGGGAATGCGGCCCCCGAGCGTCTGGAACTTGCTGGGATCGCGCAGGAATTCGACCAGTTCGCGGACATCTTCCTTCGCTTCGTCGACACCGGCGACGTCGGCGAAAGTGGTCTTGATCTGGTCTTCACTGAGCAGCCGCGCCTTGGATTTCCCGAACGCCATGGGCCCTGCGCGTCCACCACCCATGCCACCCTGCATCTGGCGCATGAAGAACATGAAAATGCCGACAATCAGCAGTATCGGAAAAGCAGCGAGGAACAGTTGCTGCCAGAAGCTGGTCTTGTCGGGCTCGCGCCCCTCGACGTTCACGCTGTGATTGAGCAGATCGCCCATCAGGCCGCTGTCATAGACGTCCGGGCGAACGGTCCGAAAGCGAGCCCCACTTTGGCGTTCACCTTCGATCACCAAACCGTCGATGATCACCGACCGCACCTGGCCCGTCTGCACGTCATCGACAAAATTGGTATAGGTGATGGTCTCGGGTGCCGCTCCGCCCTTGAAATTCTGAAAAATCGACAACAGGACGGCGGCAATGATCAGCCACAAAATCAGGTTCTTTGCCATCTCGCTCAACGGATTATCCTCGTGGCGGCCCGGGGCCACCTGGATGGACGACAGCATCTGTCTTGGAAAACGATTATAGCCACTATGCTACTCCGACTGTGCGCTCGCGCGGTGCCCGCTTGCCACCCAGTAGACTTCACGGGATTCCTGGCGGGACGCGTCCGGTTTGCGGACCAGAACCCGGGTGAACTGCTTGCGCGTCGCCGCGAGCAACGCATCGGAACCTTCGCCCTGAAACACCTTGGCCACGAAAACCCCGCCGGGCTTCAACACGCGAGCGGTAAACTCAAGCGCCAACTCCACCAGATACATGGCTCTGGGTTGATCCACGCCCCGCATACCACTCATGTTGGGGGCCATGTCCGAGATTACAACGTCTACCCGCGCATCGCCGAGCGCATCCAGCAACACCGCCAGCACTTCGGTTTCCGTGAAATCGCCCTGCAGAAACGTCACCCCCGGAATGTCCGCCATCGGCAACAGATCGCAGGCAAACAGCCGACCGCCGGGCGCGATTTTCTGGGCCGCCACCTGCGACCAGCCGCCGGGGGCTGCCCCCAGGTCCACCACGGTCTGCCCGGGGCGAAACACGCGGTACGCCCGATCCAGCTCCAGCAGTTTGTAGCTCGCACGGGAGCGATAGCCCTCGCGGCGCGACGCCTGCACATAGGGATCGCGCTCGTGCTGGCGCAACCAGCGCCGGCTACTGCTGTTCTTCGATTTCGCCATGATCGCGTCTGCTACAATCGCCGCCCCCTGCGGAGCCTATGACATGAGCCTGGACAGCGACGGCAAAAAACATCTGCGCCGCATCGGTCACGGGCTGACGCCTGCCGTGACCGTAGCCAGCAAGGGATTCACCGATACAGTGCGTGCGGAGATCGAGCGCGCACTCACCGATCACGAGCTGATCAAGGTCCGGATATCTGTACCGGAACGCGACCAGCGCCGCGAGCTGATCGATGCCATCACCGCGGCCACCGGCGCCGAGCTGGTACAGGCCGTGGGTCGGGTAATCCTGCTGTTTCGCAAAACCGCACAGCCGGACCCCCGCCTCTCCAACCTGCTGCGTCACGGCGGCTAAGCCCGGTCCCGGACCAGGCATCGCAACGGCCGAAAAACCTTCAACCGGCCTTGGCCGAGGGGAACTTCGCCGGGCGTTTTTCTTTAACGGCGGCCACACCTTCGGCGGCATCGGGACTCAGGAAACACTGCATCTCCATGCGCAGCGAGTTCTCGAAGATGGGCGCCGCCTGCTTGATCCAGCCGTTGAGCGTGGTCTTGGTGCCGCGAATCGCCTGTTGGGCGCCGGAAGCAAGCTGATCCGCCACCGCCAGGGCGCGCGGCAACACCTGCTCCTGGGGACAGCACAGACTCACCAGACCGATGCGCTCGGCTTCCTTGCCGTCGATGAACTCGGCGGTCATCAGGTAATACTTGGCTTTTGCCATGCCACACAGAATTGGCCACACGATGGCGGCATGGTCACCGGCGCCGACGCCAAGCTTGACGTGACCATCGGTGATTTTCGCGGTCTCGGACATGATGCTGATGTCCGCCATGATGGCCACCGCCAATCCGGCGCCCACGGCAACCCCATTGATGGCCGAGATGATGGGTTTTTCCAGGTCCAGCATCCGGTAGACGATATCCGCTGCCTCCTTCTGGATGCGCTGCACTGCATCGGCCTTGCCCACGATGCCCTCGATCCAGGTCAGGTCGCCACCGGCGGAAAACGCCTTGCCGGCACCGGTGACGACCACGACATTGGTCGCATCGTCGCGGGCAACCGTATCCCACACCTGGGTGAGTTCCCAGTGCAGGCGGCCGTTGGTCGCATTCATCACTTCGGGACGGTTGATGGTTATCAGCAGCACGCCTTTGGGCTTGTGCTCGAACAACAGGTGCTGGTAATCGGCATAGTTCATGGTGACCCCCGGGTAGCTTGTGAATGAAAAAGTGATGGTGGTGGCCTCTGCTATTTGCAGAGCTGCGGATCCAGTGTCATGCCTTCATCGAGCTGCACGCCGCAGGTATTGAGCGCCATGGAAACCAGGTTGTACTGGCCCACGGTGAACACGATATCCAGCAACTGCTCGGTGGAATAGAACTCGGAGAGGCCCTGCCAGGTCGCGTCGGCGATAAAGGCATCCGCATCGAGCTCGTCGGTCGCGCGCAACAACAGGCTCTCCGCGCGCGTCCAGCCGGGCGCATCCGCGCCTTGCTTGATGCGCTCGATCTCGGCCGCGTTGAGTTCGCATTCGAGCCCGATCAGCACATGCTGGCCCCACTCGTAGCCGGATTTGCACAGCCAGCCGATGCGCAGGATCAGGATCTCGCGATCGCGCAAACTCAGCGTGGACTTGCCCATGATGTGATTGGCGAACACCAGCCAGCGCTTGGCGAGCTTGGGATGGTTGGCCAGGGTTTTGAAGATATTGAGAACCCGGCCGTTGACGCGCAGGTCGCCGATCACTGAACGCTGTTCGTCGGTCCAGTTTTCCGGTTGCACCGGCGCTAAGCGGGGAGTTTTCATTCGCATGTCGGCTTCCTCTCAGAACAATGAATTTTCCGTTGCAGCGTCGCAAGCGGTGCACGGATGCATCAAGAGGCGCGCCGACGGATGTCCGACCTCCCCCCGACCGCGATCCCGCTCAGACGTACGCCACCTGGTCGATCTCGTAGCTCACTGTACCCGAGGGGGTCTGCACCGCAACCTCGTCACCCACCCGCTTGCCGATCAGGGCGCGCGCGATCGGCGACTGGTAGGAAATCCGGCCCGCCTTCACATCGGCTTCGTCGTCACCGACGATGCGGTAGACCCGGGTTTCGTCGCTGTCCAGGTTGATCACCGTGACGGTGGCGCCAAAAATCACTTTATCGTCCGGCGGCAAGCGGGTGATGTCGATGATCTGGGAGCGACTGAGCTTGCCTTCTATTTCCTGAATCCGCCCTTCGGCGAAACTCTGTTGCTCCCGCGCGGCATGGTACTCGGCGTTCTCTTTGAGGTCGCCGTGGGCGCGCGCCTCCGCGATCGCGCGCACGATGCGCGGCCGCTCGACCCGCTTCAGATGCTCCAGCTCGGCGCGCAGCTTCTCGGCGCCGGCTTCCGTCATGGGTACCCGGCTCATCGCACCAGCCCCGCATGCAGTTCCTGCAGGCTGCGCACGGTACGCGCCTGCCCGTGTCGCAGCGCGGTGCACACCGCGTTGCCGCCTGCGAGCGTGGTGGTGTAGTAGACGTTCTTGCTCTCGGCGCTGGCCCGGATGGCGGCGGAATCGGCGATGGCCTTGCGTCCTTCCGTGGTATTGACGATCAGATCGATCTGGCCGT
Source organism: Gammaproteobacteria bacterium (assembly GCA_046566625.1). Lineage (GTDB taxonomy): Bacteria > Pseudomonadota > Gammaproteobacteria > Pseudomonadales > Porticoccaceae > JAGPUQ01. Next base: position 5,831 of record JBKHWK010000019.1, on the reverse strand, counting down.
TCTTGATCATGTCCACGATATGGGGCCGGCCCTCCTTCACCTTGTTTACCACCTCGACCGGAATGCCCGCGGCAGCGACCAGCGCGGCGGTACCCCGGGTACAGACCAGCCGGAAACCCAGGGCATGGAGCTCGCGCGCCACCGCGACCACACCGGGCTGATCGCGCTCCCGCATGCTCACGAAGGCGGTACCGTTGGTCGGAATCTCATCGCCCGCGCCCAGTTGCGCCTTGGCGTAGGCTTCGGCGAAGGTAGCGCCGACACCCATCACTTCGCCGGTCGACTTCATCTCCGGCCCCAGAATGGGATCGATGCCGGGAAACTTGTTGAACGGGAATACCGCTTCCTTGACGCTGAAATACGGCGGGATGATTTCCCGGGTGAAACCCTGTTCGACCAGTGTTTTACCGGCCATGCAACGTGCGGCGATCTTGGCCAGAGACGCACCGATGCACTTGGACACGAACGGCACGGTGCGCGACGCGCGCGGATTGACTTCAATCACATAGATCTCGCCATCCTGCCAGGCGAGCTGTACGTTCATCAGGCCGCGCACGTCAAGCTCCCGCGCCATGGCGATCACGATGACGCGCATCCGCTCCTGCACGTCTTCCGGCAGGCTGTAGGGCGGCAGCGAACAGGCGGAATCGCCGGAGTGAATACCGGCCTGCTCGATGTGCTGCATGATCGCGCCGATGACCACATCCGTGCCGTCGGACACCACGTCGATATCCACTTCCACCGCGGCCGCCAGAAAATAATCCAGCAGCACGGGCGCATCGTCGGACACCGCCACGGCATTGCGCATGTAGCGGTTGAGCTCGTCCTCGCCGTAGACGATTTCCATGGCGCGCCCCCCCAGCACATAGGAGGGCCGGACCACCAGCGGATAGCCGATGGTGGCGGCGGCGGCGACGGCGGCGGCGACCGATCTCACGGTGGCGTTGGGCGGTTGCAGCAAACCCAGCTTGACGATCATCTGCTGGAAGCGCTCGCGATCCTCGGCGCGATCGATGGCATCCGGCGTGGTGCCGATGATGGGCACTCCCGCCGCTTCCAGGGCGCGCGCAAGTTTCAACGGCGTCTGCCCGCCAAACTGCACGATCACACCTTCAGGCCGCTCGATACGGACGATTTCCAGCACGTCTTCGAGGGTCAGGGGCTCGAAGTAGAGGCGGTCGGAAATATCGTAATCCGTCGACACAGTCTCGGGATTGCAGTTGACCATGATGGTCTCGAAGCCATCTTCACGCAGCGCGAGTGCAGCGTGCACGCAGCAATAATCGAACTCGATGCCCTGGCCGATGCGGTTGGGGCCGCCACCCAGCACCATGATCTTGCGCCGGTCGGTCGGAGCCGCTTCGCATTCCTCCTCGTAGGTGGAATACAGGTAGGCGGTGTCGGTGGCAAACTCGGCGGCGCAGGTATCGACCCGCTTGTATACCGGATGCAGGTCGAGCGCGGCGCGCCGCGCGCGCACTTGTGCCTCGGGACAATCCAGCAGGCGCGCGAGGCGCGCGTCGGCAAAACCCTTGCGTTTCAGGCGCCGCAGCCAGTCGCGGTCCAGATCGCCAAGGCCGTGACCGGCGAGCATTTGCTCTTCGTGGACCAGATCTTCAATCTGCACCAGAAACCAGGGGTCGATCGCGGTGGCGCGATGAATTTCGTCGCGGTCGATGCCGGCGCGAAAGGCATCGGCGATGTACCAGAGCCGCTCACTTCCGGACCCGGCCAGCTGCTCGCGAATCACCGTCATGCCATCGCTGGTGCTGCCGTCCGCCTTGGGATCGAACCCGGCGACATCCACTTCGAGTCCGCGCAGGGCTTTTTGCAGCGATTCCTGAAAAGTGCGCCCGATGGCCATCACCTCACCCACTGATTTCATCTGGGTGGTGAGGCGCGCGTCAGCCTGGGTGAATTTCTCGAACGCAAAGCGCGGTATCTTGGTGACCACATAATCGATGCTGGGCTCGAACGACGCCGGCGTGGCGCCGCCGGTGATCTCGTTGCGCAATTCATCGAGGGTGTAACCTACCGCCAGCTTGGCCGCCACCCTGGCGATGGGGAAGCCCGTGGCCTTGGACGCCAGCGCCGAGGAACGCGACACGCGCGGATTCATCTCGATCACCACCAGGCGACCATCCGCGGGGTCCACCGCGAACTGCACGTTCGAACCACCGGTTTCGACACCGATCTCGCGCAGCACCGCAATGGCGGCGTCGCGCATGATCTGGAATTCTTTGTCGGTGAGCGTCTGCGCGGGCGCCACCGTAATGGAGTCCCCGGTATGAATGCCCATCGGATCGAGGTTTTCGATGGTACAGACGATGATGCAGTTGTCGTTGCGATCCCGCACCACTTCCATTTCGAATTCTTTCCAGCCGATCAGGGACTCGTCGATCAGCAGCTCGCGCGTGGGCGACAATTCGAGCCCTCGTTTGCAGATTTCCTCGAATTCTTCGCGATTGTAGGCGATGCCTCCGCCGGAACCGCCCATGGTGAAGGACGGCCGGATCACGCAGGGAAACCCGAACCGGTCGAGGGCCTGCAGCGCTTCCTCCAGGCTGTGGGCGATCATCGAGCGCGCCGTGGCGAGCCCGATAGACTTCATCGCCTTGTCGAAGCGCTCGCGGTCCTCGGCCTTGTCGATGGCGTCGCGGGTCGCACCGATCATCTCCACGCCCCATTTTTCGAGCACGCCTTCACGCGCCAGATCCAGCGCGCAGTTCAGCGCGGTCTGGCCGCCCATGGTGGGCAGCAGGGCATCGGGACGTTCCTTCTCGATGATCGCCGCCACCGTGCGCCATTCCACCGGTTCGATGTAGGTGGCGTCCGCCATGCTGGGGTCAGTCATGATGGTGGCGGGATTGGAGTTGACCAGAACGACCCGGTACCCCTCCTCCCGCAGTGCCTTGCACGCCTGCGCGCCGGAGTAATCGAACTCGCAGGCCTGGCCGATCACGATCGGTCCGGCGCCGAGGATCAGGATGCTGTGGATGTCGTCGCGTTTGGGCATGTGTGTCTCGGTCGGGTACCCCGGCTAGCCGGATCGTTGCTGCGCCATGAGGTCGATAAAGTGATCAAACAGAGGCGCCACGTCGTTGGGGCCGGGGCTCGCCTCGGGATGACCCTGGAAGCTGAAGGCGGGACAGTCGGTGCGCCGCATCCCCTGCAAGGTACCGTCGAACAGCGAGCGGTGAGTAGCGCGCAGGTGGGCCGGCAGACTGGCCTCATCGACCGCAAAACCATGGTTCTGGCTGCTGATCATTACCCGCCCGGTGGCCAGATCCTGCACCGGATGATTGGCGCCGTGATGGCCGAATTTCATTTTGACGGTGCGCGCGCCGGAGGCGAGTGCGAGCAACTGGTGGCCGAGACAGATGCCGAACACCGGGATTCCGGCAGCGAGGATTTCCCGGATCGCGGCGATGGCGTAAGTGCAGGGCTCGGGATCCCCGGGGCCGTTGGACAGGAACACCCCATCGGGCCGCAGCGCGAGCACGGCGGCGGCGGGCGTCTGCGCCGGCACCACGGTGAGCTCGCAGCCGCGCTCGGCGAGCATACGGAGAATGTTGTGCTTGATCCCGAAATCGTAGGCGACCACCCGGTAACTGCCGGGCGCGCTCGACTCGCGATAGCCGGAGCCCAATCGCCAAGTGCCGGAACGCCATTCATAGGGCGCCGTCACCGAGACCTCGCGGGCGAGATCCAGCCCCTGGAGCCCCCCGAACGTCCGGGCCGCGGCGAGCGCCGTGTCGACATCCACCGCGCCGGCCATCAGACAGCCATTCTGCGCGCCGTGCTCGCGCAGATGACGGGTCAGCCGGCGGGTGTCGATGTCCGCGATGCCGACCACGCCATGGCGGCGCAGGTAATCATCGAGATTCTCCGCGCTGCGGAAATTGCTGGCGAGCAGGGGTAGGTCGCGGATCACCAGACCGGCGGCCCAAACCCCGCGCGATTCTTCATCCTCGGCGTTGACGCCGACGTTGCCGATATGGGGATAGGTGAGCGTGACGATCTGGCGGGCATAGGACGGATCGGTGAGGATTTCCTGGTAACCCGTCATCGCCGTATTGAACACCACTTCACCGCTCGTCAGCCCCTCGGCCCCGATGGCGGTGCCGAAGAACTCGGTGCCATCGGCAAGCACCAGAAGCGCGGGCGGACGACGGGGCTGAGTAGTCAAGCGCTTCTCCGGTTGCTAACACTGATAACGGTACGCGATGGCCGCGACGCGACCCTTGTAGTCGGCAAATCTGTCGACGGTGACCCTTTCAACAACCATTCTTTCGAATGCAACGCCCTAGAGCGCAAAATTCGGGCTGCAAAAAAGCGAGATGAAGGCGGGCTTCATCTCGCTCATTTGGCTCCTGTTTGCGGCTGCCGGTGGAGGTTCTCCGATCAGCGAAAAATTCGCGCAAATTCTAGGCCATGACCCCCGCGGAGTCCAGCGTAATCGCCCGCCCCTACGCAGCACACTGGGGTTTCAGAAAGGGCACGAGCCGCGCGACGATGCCGTCTAGATCGTGCCAGTGGGGATGATGGCGCCCGCCCGGCAACACCTCCAGCGTCCGATAGTGCGCGGGCACGGTACGCTCAATCAGGTCGAGATTGGGCTGATAGCCGTATTCGTCGGCGTCGCCCACCAGCACATGGACCGGCCGGCGGATGGCGCGCAACAAGGCTTCATAGCGCGCCTGGATCGTCGCGTCGCCGATTTCCGAGATCCAACCCTGAAACAGGCGCTCGGTATTGGCGCCGTGGTATTTCTCCAGGCTGCGGGCGAGCTTGCCCGACTCCCAGGCCGCCACCGCCCCCGCGAGACCTTCTTGTGCCGCCGGATGCATCACCAGCTGGGGCGCAATCGCGACGGCGGCCTTGATCCGTTCCGGGTGCAGCGCCGTCGCGAGCAGCGCCAGGCAGCCACCGTAACTGTGGCCCACCAGCAGCGCGGAGCGGATGTCGAAAGCTTGCAGCAGTTCCGCCAGCGTCGGCCCGGCCTCGTTGAGGCGGTGCTCCGCGACCTTGGGGAGGATCAACGGATCCGACTGCCCGTGCCCCCAGCGTTCATAGACCAATGCGGGTCGGCCGGTCGCCGCCACCAGCGCCTCGGGCAGCCCGCGCCACAGGGAGATACAGTCCAGCCCGCCGTGGAGGAACACCAGCGTCGGCTGTGCCGGAACGATGTCTCCGAGCACCCGGGTATTGAGGCGATGGCCGCCCGCCACCACGAAGCGGTCCGTGGTCTTCATCGCCGGTGGTTCCGCCTCACTCAATCCCGCAGCCCCAGCACATCGCGCATGTCGTACCGCCCGTCCGGCTGCCCGGCGAGCCATACGGCCGCGCGCACCGCGCCGCGCGCAAAGGCCATGCGGCTCGAGGCCTTGTGGGTGATTTCCACGCGCTCGCCATCGGCGGCGAATGTCACGGTATGGTCGCCGACGATATCGCCGGCGCGCACCGAGGCAAAACCGATGGTCTTGGGATCGCGGGCGCCGGTCTGGCCCTCGCGACTGCAGACCGCCACCTGCCGCAGATCCCGCCCCAGGGCGGCCGCCACCACTTCGCCCATGCTGAGCGCGGTGCCCGATGGGGCATCCACCTTGTGGCGGTGATGGGCCTCGTAAATTTCGATATCGGACTCTTCGCCCAGCACCCGGGCGGCGAGCTCAAGAAGCTTGAAGCAGACATTGACGCCGGTGCTGAAGTTGGACGCCATGCACAGCGGGACTCCCGCCGTGGCCGCATCGAGCTGCGCCTTCTGCGTCGCGTCGAACCCGGTGGTGCCGATCACCAGGGCCCTGTGGTGCGCGGCGCACACCTGCGCA
>JBKHWK010000018.1:0-27419 GCA_046566625.1 Gammaproteobacteria bacterium | reverse complement strand
CGAGCGCGACAAGCCGGCGGCGGCTCGCCTGCGCGGTTTACTCGATCGCGACGCCCTCTCGGCGGAAGATCGTGCGCGCATCCGAGCGCTCATCCTGGAGCTGTCGACCAGAATCCCGAACGACCCTATAATCACCGAAGCAAAACAACGTGTTATGCAATCTTTGTAAGGTAAATTAGATGCTTGCATCGGGTTGCAATCGGTGGCCTGGAACCCCATTAATTGGGTACAATGCGCCGCTTTACCCGCGCGCCCCCACCAGAGCGATCAATGAGCGAAATCCAGCAGCAGTCCCGTATTCGTGAACTCATCACCAAAGGCCGCGAGCAGGGTTACCTGACCTATGCCGAGGTGAACGATCACCTGCCGGAAGACATTTCCGATCCCGATCAGGTCGAAGACATCATCCAGATGATCAACGACATGGGGATCAATGTGTTCGAGGCTGCCCCGGACGCCGACACCCTGTTGATGACCTCGGGTGACGCCGCTCCGGATGAAATCGCCGCCGCCGAGGCCGCCGCCGCCCTGGCCGCGGTGGAAACCGAACAGCATCGCACCACCGACCCGGTGCGGATGTACATGCGCGAAATGGGCTCGGTCGAACTCCTCACCCGCGAAGGCGAGATCGAAATCGCCAAACGCATCGAGGAAGGTATCCGGGAAATCATGGCAGCGCTGGCCGAATGGCCCGGTGCCGTCGACGCCGTGCTCGCCGAATACGACCTTGTCGCCACTGGTGAGCGCCGCCTGGCCGACATCATCGCCGGCTATCTCAACCCCATGGACAATGTCCCGTCCGCTCTGTCGATCGCCACCAAGGCCGCCGAACTGGCCGCCACCAAGGCCCTGAATGCCGAGAATGACGACGATGACGATGCCGATGCCGATACCGAAGTGGAAGAAGACGAAGGCGGTCTTGACATCGAAGAGGCCCGCCGCCGCTTTGACAACATCCGCCGCCAGAACGACAAAACCAAGCGCTCCCTCGCGCGCGGCGACCGCAAGAGCAGCGCCGTCCAGAAAAACCTCACGGAACTCAGCGAGCTCTTCAAATACCTGAAGCTGACCCCCAAACAGTTCGACCCTCTGATTCGCCAGGTTCAGGAAAGGATCACCGAGGTCCGCAAACAAGAACGCAACATCATGGTGCTGTGCATCAAGCGGGCCCGCATGCCGCGCGCCGAGTTCATTGAAGGTTTTCCCGGTAACGAGACCAACACCAAATGGCTGGCGACGCTGGCCCGCCGCAAGCAGCCCTATGCAGAAGCGCTGAAGACACATCAGGATGAAATCATCCGGATTCAGCAGCGTCTGGCGGTAAACGAAACCGAAACCGGCCTCACCATCGCGCAGATCAAGGACATCAACCGCCGCCTCTCCATCGGGGAAGCCAAGGCGCGCCGCGCCAAAAAGGAGATGGTCGAAGCCAACCTGCGCCTGGTGATCTCCATCGCCAAGAAATACACCAACCGCGGCCTCCAGTTCCTCGATCTGATCCAGGAAGGCAACATCGGCCTGATGAAGGCGGTGGACAAATTCGAATACCGTCGCGGCTACAAATTCTCGACCTATGCCACCTGGTGGATCCGGCAGGCCATCACGCGCTCCATCGCGGATCAGGCACGTACCATCCGCATCCCGGTGCACATGATCGAAACCATCAACAAGCTCAACCGCATCTCGCGACAGATTCTCCAGGAGATGGGCCGCGAACCCACACCCGAGGAACTGAGCCTGCGCATGGATCTGCCGGAAGACAAGGTGCGCAAGGTACTGAAAATCTCCAAGGAACCGATTTCCATGGAGACGCCCATCGGCGACGACGAAGATTCGCATCTCGGCGACTTCATCGAAGACCTCAACGTCGCCTCACCGATTCACGCCGCCACCCAGGAAAGCCTCACCGAAGCGACGCGCGAAGTGCTGAATTCGCTGACGGCGCGTGAGGCCAAGGTGCTGCGGATGCGCTTTGGTATCGACATGAACACCGACCACACCCTCGAAGAAGTCGGCAAGCAGTTCGATGTCACGCGCGAGCGGATTCGCCAGATCGAAGCCAAGGCGTTGCGCAAACTGCGCCACCCCAGCCGCTCCGAACACATGCGCAGCTTCCTCGACGATTGATCATCGCCGCGCACGCCGACCACAAGGTAGTTCGCGGGCCCATAGCTCAGTTGGTTAGAGCAGTCGACTCATAATCGATTGGTCCCAGGTTCAAGTCCTGGTGGGCCCACCATCTTCCGCTGGATCTCGACGGATTGCGCCACAATCCGGCATCGAGACGCCCGCTTCGGAAAAGCTGGACGGCCGGTTCGGGCCACTGCGGCGTCGCACGCTGCGCCACCTGACACGCCCATGAACATCCCCATCATCACAGTCCCCGAGCCCGCCGTGACCTGCGCGAGCTGCGCAGCTTGCTGCTGCCGCCTGGAAGTCATGCTCATCACCGAGACGGGCGTACCCGAACGCTTTATCGAAACCGACCGATGGGGCGGGCGAACCATGATGCGACTGGACGATGGCTGGTGCGCAGCGCTGAACCGCGACACCCTGATATGCAGCATTTACGCGCTACGGCCCCTGATCTGCCGTGAATTTGCCATGGGTGAAGACGAGTGTATGGAGGAGCGGCGAGCGAGCGGCAGCCATTCGCGCAGTGCTGCTCTGCCGGGGACGGGAGCTACCCCAGCACCGCGTGCCCGGCAAGCCTGAAGTATTCCACGTTGATCCAGCAGTGCAGCAGGATGCCCGCCGCCTAGCCCAGGGCAATGGCCCACGTCCATTTCAGGTGCACGAAACAGTGTAGTGGCGGTGCGCGGTCTTGACCTCACCCTGCCGTCCCGCGTACCCGCAGGGCGGACTTGCAATTTCACGGCAAACGGAAAAATATGGGCCTGAAGTATTCACGCGGCCGAGCGCGGCTCAAGAGGACCGCCGAGTGTCAAAGGTGCGCATACCCAATATTGAACACCTGCTGCGCCCGCGCAGCACTCCCGCAAAAATTTCACGGGAGGCGGTCGCCTATCACGAAGCAGGCCATGTCCTCGTCTGCTATCACTACTCCCGCGACGTGCTGCAGGCAACGGTCGCCGAGCAGGACGTCACAACAGAACCCAGCCACGTCCACTTTGAGCCCAATCACGCGCTGGCCTCCCTGATGCAGCGCCCGGGAAATCCGAGCCGGTTATGGCCGGAGGCGCTGGAACAGACGCTCTCGACCGTGCGCATCCTGTTTGGTGGCCCGGCCGCACAAGCTTTGTACCAGGGCGTTGCGTTTAATCAGATAGACGGGGGTTACGACTATCAGCTGGCGGTCCGTTCGCTGTTATCACTCGAACGGTTACGGCTGCAATACGAGGAGCTTGCGGACGTTGATCTGAGTCACAAGGAAGCCAGCACTCTCGACGGTCTTGCCGCCGATGCCAACCGGGTTATCCAGAGCCCCGATAACCAACTTTACCTGGACCGGATTGCACTGCGGTTGCTGGTCCACAACTCGCTCAACGGCGAGGAAATCAACGATCTTTTGAGCGGAATGAAGCGCCACGACCGGATGCGCGATATCCACCGCAAGCTCGTCCTGCGGCGGCGCCCCGCTCGGGACGAGCACTGAAAGCGCCACGGCCGCGCCGGCGCGGAGCTCCGGTCAGCGCCGCATCACTCCATCGATAAACTCAATCACCTGATGTTCAAAACCCGGCCAATGGGCATGTCCTCCCGGAGCACGGCAAAGCAGCGTCGGCACGGTACAGCCTGAAAACGCTTCGCAGTCCGGAAACCCGGCAGCTTCAAGGTTGGCCGAGCAACCGTTGCAGCGGGCCCACCAGGTCGCGACACCGACGCCGTAATCCGGAAAATGATGGTCGCCCTGGTTGTGCATCAGCATCACCGGCGTGGGCGCAGGGCAAGTAAAGGTCGCCATATCCTGCTCCTGCATGCCCATGGCACTCGGCGCGATCACCGCCGGGCGCTGGCCGAGCCCAGGCAGCACCGCAAGCGCATTGCTCACCGTGCCGCCGTCGGAATGACCGGTGTAAGCAATGCGCGCGGGATCAATGCACCATTTGACCATTGCCGCGGCCGGAATCTCGGCGAGGCCGCGCAAGGCCTTCTCGCCCAGCGGCACGCTGCGGCTGTATAGCACGATGAAACCATGTTCCGTGGCGACCCCGGTGAGCCCGGTAAAGCGCTCCGAAAGCTGTTCGTTCAAACCCGACGGCGCCCACACAACCAACAGCGGATGGGCAAAATCGGCGCGATAGTTGCGCGGCGTCGTCACCGAAAAATGCAGTCCGGCAGCCGTGAGTGCGCGCTCGTGATCTGCGACCGCGCCCAATCCACCCGAACACGCCGGGCGGTAGTCGGAGGGATAGCCATAGTCGCTCGCGCGCAGATAGTCTCCGCGGTACGTGAACCCGAAGTAGATCCAGCCGACGCCTGCCACCACGAGGGCGATCAACAACAGGTAACAAAGGGTGAGAGCCGACCAGCCCGCGCTGCAAACCACGGACCTGGACGCGAAATTCCCCAGGTTTGAATTCAGATGGCCAGCCATAGCACCGCGCCATAACGCACAAATTTGCCCGTGAAAAGCGTCAGCACCGTAGTCAGCGCCCCCATCTTCAGCCATCCAGCTGCAAGACAAAGCCCATCACCGACGAGCGGCAGCCAGGAGAACAACAGCGCCGGATAACCCCAGCGTCGCACACGCGCAAGCGCCTGGGGCTCAGCGACACCTCGGTTCGCTGGCGCGCGCCCCGCCACCGCCAGACGACCGAGACCGTAGGTCGACAATCCTCCCAGGGTATTTGCCAGCGAGGCAGTCCACAGCAGGGTCGCGGGCGTCCACTCCTGCTGCCGGGCCAGAACTACGAGCAGAATCTCGGAACCTCCGGGGAGCAGCGTGGCCGACAGGAAGGCGCTGAGCGCCAAGCCGCCGAGCCCCCACTCCGGCGCGATCTCCGGCACGATCACGGTGTTGCAAGTTCGCGGATAGCGCAGGCAGCCGTGGCGGCCAGCACCTGTACCGCGCGGGGAATTTCGCGTGCCATCACCGCGCGGATGTCGGCCATGGTGATCTCGGCTGCCGAAATATCGGCGGCTGCGTTGACCACCAGTGCGAGACTCGCGTAGGCGAGATTTTTTTCGCGTGCCAACGCGGCTTCGGGCATCCCGGTCATGCCCACCAGATCGCAGCCGTCCTGTCGCAAGCGACGAATTTCGGCGGCGGATTCCAGCCGTGGTCCCTGTGTGGCTGCGTACACGCCATGCGGCACCACAACTACTCCGGCCGCGCGCGCGCCGCGCAGCAAATACTCCCGGGCGCCATCGTCATAGGGTCGAGTGAAATCCACATGCAGCAGTTCGCCGGTGTCGTCCTCCCAGAAACTGTGCTCACGACCCCAGGTGTAATCGATGATCTGATCGGGAATCACCAGCGTTCCGGCGGGAAAGTCAGCGCCGATGCCGCCCACCGCATTGAACGCAAACACCTGCCGGGCGCCCAGCTCTGCCAGGGTGGCGATATTGGCGCGATAGTTCACTTTATGGGGTGGAATGGCATGCTCCCCGCCATGCCGCGGCAGGAACAACAGCTCGGTTCCATCCAGAGTTCCATACTGCACGGGAGCCGAAGGTGAGCCCCAGGCCGTCGTCACCTCGAGATGCTCCAACAGCCTGAAATCGGGCAGCGTCTGCAGACCGCTGCCGCCGATGATCGCGATCCGTGGGCTCACGACATCGCCCTCAGCATGCCGCCAGCTCAGCCTGAATCGCGGCCCGACGCGTATCGGCCTCAAGGAAGGCCCAATCGGGGTGGCGTCTTGCCCGCATCCTGGCCAGCTGCGGTGACACCCTGACATCCAAGGATTCCAGCGCCGCCAGCACCTCTAGCGCACCGGCGCGGTCGTTACACACCAGCAACATGTCACAACCGGCCGCCAAGGCCGCACGCGCCTTTTCGGGGTATCCCCCCATCAGGTCGGCGCCTTTCATGGCCAGATCGTCACTGAACACCACGCCACCAAAGCCCAGTTCGCCGCGCAACAAATCCCGTAGCCAGAATGGCGAGAATCCCGCGGGGCGATGATCGACTTCACTGTAAACAATGTGCGCCGGCATCACGGCGTCGAGCTCATCGGCAAGCTCGGCAAAGGGCCTTAGATCGTGCGTCCGCAACACCGCCAGCGGCCGTCGATCGCGGGGAGTTTCCAGGTGACTGTCTCCCCGCACCCCGCCATGACCCGGAAAATGCTTGCCCGTCACCGCCATGCCGGCCTCATGCATGCCGGCGATGAGGGCTCGCAACGCGATGATGGCGATTTCCGGTGTCGCATGAAACGCCCGCTCGGCAATCACCGCGCAATGATCCCGGTCGAGGTCAAGCACCGGCGCAAAGCTGAAATCGAGACCAGACGCCAGGACCTCACTGGCCAGCAGCCAGCCGGTTTCCCGACACAACCACGCGCCGTGTCCCTGATCGCGCACCACGGCTTCACCCAGACGCTGCATCGCCGGCAATGCGCTATAGCCGTCCCGCAGACGCTGCACCCTGCCGCCCTCCTGATCCACGGCCAGCAGCAATTCGGGGCGCAGCGTACGCACCTCGGCGACAAGATCGATGAACTGCGCGCGGGAAACAATGTTGCGCGCAAAGAAAATCACCCCTCCGACTCCCGGCTGCCAAAGCAGCTGCCGCTCTTCCGATGTCAGCACCAAGCCGTCGAGATCAAGCATCACAGGACCAGGCACCGCGATCACGAGCTGTGGTCCGATTGCCGCGCCGGTAACCACAGCGTCCTCCGGCGCTGGTAAGGACGCATCACGCGTCGCGGACACCAGGGCTCGCCGCACAGGCCGCCTACTTCAAAAATACGGAGTACCAGGAACAGGAAGATACCTCTCACGGTCTGTCGCTCTTTACCTCGCCAGTCATGTGGTTATGATAACCCTTGATACCGGCGCCTGCGCCCTGAGCGGCCACCCCGACACAGAGGTGCGACCGACTCTGTATGACCAAGCCACCACTCGCAGCGGTCGTTTGATTCACAAGAACAAATCAAGGAGCCCGTCGCCATGGCCAAGCGCCGCCCCGTCATCAGCAAGTGGTACCAGGATGTCAGCGAAGACGAAATATTCGAAGTAGTTGCTGTCGACGAAGACAGCGACACCATCGCCATCCAATACATCGATGGTGACATCAGCGAGATTGACTTTGACACCTGGCGCCAAATGATTCTGCTGCCCGCCGAACCCCCGGACGATCTGCGCGAAATCGAATACCTCGATGACGAGGACCCGGACCGCGTCCCCGGCAGCTACCGCGAACCCCGCTGGGAGGACCCTTTCGACGACAGCAAATCCGAGGGCTTTGGCGATGATGACGACTACTAGCGCCGATCAGCGCCATCCGCCCGACCGGTCCGGCTGCGGCCGCGCGTCCACGCTATTCGGATAAAGATTGCGCTTGCAACATCCGGACATGATGCAGAATCACCGCTGCGGCGTCTTCGGCGGTGTCCACCAGGGAAAACAGATTGAGATCGTGCGCACCGATGCAGCCGGTGCCCTGCATGGTGGTCTCCATCCAGTCGAGCAGACCGCGCCAGTATGCAGATCCCACCAGCACAATCGGAAAGGGCTTCACCTTGGCGGTCTGGACCAGCGTCAGCGCCTCGAATAATTCATCCATGGTTCCGTAACCGCCGGGAAATATGACGAAACCAATCGCATATTTCACGAACATGAACTTGCGCACAAAGAAGTAGCGGAACGTCAGGGCAATGTCCTGATAGGTATTTGGAATCTGCTCCCCCGGCAGATTGATATTGAGCCCCACGGCATCGGCTGGGGTGCTGAAACAGCCGCGATTGGCGGCCTCCATGATGCCGGGCCCCCCACCAGTGATGACCGGGATACCCTCGGCGCCCAGCAACTCCCCGACCTTGAGTGCCACCTCGTACCAATGCGAGCCTTCCCCCAGCCGCGCGCTGCCAAAGATCGTTACCGCGCGACCCAAGGGGGTCAAGGCCTCGATGCCCTCCACCAGTTCCGACTGGATACGCAGAACGCGCCAGGCTTCCGGCAACTTGTTTTCGTCCATAACTACCTCTGATTTACGGTTTCATTTGAGGTTCCAGCGGATCACCAGCCCTTGCGACAGGAGCAATGCTGGCTATAATCACAGTAGTTCTTCGCAACGGCCGCCCACCTGATGTCAACCACCGCCCTGACCCAGCGCCAACGTGAAATTTTCGATTACATCCGAGGCTATCAGAACCAACGTGGGTATCCGCCCACTCGCGCGGAAATTGCTCATCATTTCGGTTTTCGCTCCGCAAACGCTGCGGAACAGCATCTGCGCGCGCTGGCACGCAAGGACATGCTACAGATGATACCCGGAGCTTCGCGCGGCATTCGGTTGCATGAGGAGGTTGGCGGACTGCCCATCGTCGGAAGAGTCGCCGCAGGCAGCCCAATTCTCGCCGAGGAATGTCTTGAAGGTCATTGCCAGGTCGACCCCGGGCTGTTCCGCCCAGCGGCGGATTATCTACTGCGCATCCACGGCGACAGCATGCGCGACGTCGGGATCCGCGATGGAGATCTGCTGGCGGTGGCTAAAGCGGTGGTGGCCGATAACGGCAGCATCGTGGTAGCGCGTATCGATGACGCCGTGACCGTCAAGCGGCTACAGTTCACTTCCGAGCCGCACCGGCTGCGGCTGCTGCCCGAAAACCCGGACTTCCAACCGATTGAAGTAGATCTCCGCACCAGCGCCTTCGCCCTCGAAGGCATAAGTGTTGGTTTGGTGCGGACGAAGCTGTAAGCGCGAGGGAAAAGGAAAAGAAGTAAGGACGAACCACGGATGACAAAGGTTGCGGCGGGTTCTGGACTCAAGGGCCGGAAGTTGAACACTTCCGGCGAATCATCCCGTCCGCGCCGGCGTCAAATACACCTGACTGATCGCCGGCCACATAGATCGCCGCCGAATCAGTGGAGCAGATGCCGCCCGGACATGCCAACACCCTCGGTCCCGGCGCTCGGCCCGAGATTTTCGATAGCCTCGATGCCCGCATCAATCATCGCCCGCGCCACATCCAGACCCGAACCCCGAAGATAAACCCGGGCCTCTTCGGAAAACTCGATTCGCACCAAGGGCTCACCGTCTTCACCGGAGCGCTGCAACGCGAATTCGCCATCCGGCAGCTCGACGATTTCATAGAGAGAGGAAGCCATCCAATCACCACTCGTGCGGTCAGAGAATAAGTATAGCAGCCCGCTCCGAGCATTGGCATTAGAGCGCCGGTGGCGCTGTCGCGGCCCGAAATTCGCAGTCACTTGGCCTTGTCGGTAACCCGCCACAGGCCGTCGCGAAAATCGGCGCGCCAGCCTGTCGGCTTGCCGTCGACCTCGGTCTGTACATAGTGCTCGCCCGTCTTGCGTCCGAACCGCACTACCGCAGGGTTTCCGGCAGGATCGCGCGCCGGTGCATCGAGCAGATACTGATACTTCGGATCGATGTCGTCACGGTGCGGAAGCAATTCAGACACCAGCGGAGCTCGCGTTTCCCGGTACTTGGGAAACTGGCTCGCCGCCAGAAACAGACCGGCGGCACCGTCGCGCAGCACATAGTGATCGTCCACCTTCACACACCGCAGCTCCGGCATGGGAATGGCCGGTACCTTCGGCGGCGCCGGCTGGCCGCTGCGCAACAGCTTGCGAGTATTACCGCAACCGGTTGCCGTGCAGCCGAAATATTTACCGAAGCGACCGGACTTGAGCTGCATTTCGCTGCTGCACTTGTCGCAGGCGATCACCGGCCCTTCATAACCCTTGAGACGGAAGCTACCGCTTTCCACCTCGTAGCCCGGACAATCCGGGCTCGCGCCACAGATATGGACTTTGGTTTTGTCGTCGATGAGGTAGCCGTCCATGGTGGTGTCGCAGCGGGCGCAACGCCGTTTGCTCAACAGCCGGCGCGATTCAGCCTCGTCATCTTCGTCGAGCTGTACCGCCTCATCACCCGGGATCAGGTTCCGGGTGCCCTTGCAGCGCTCCTTGGGAGGCAATGCGTACCCGGAACAGCCGAGAAAAACGCCGGTGCTCCCAGTGCGAATCTGCATCGGACGGTTACACAGCGGACAGGGAATATCCGTGTCCACAGCGGCATTCGGCCGCATGCCGCCCTCACTCCCTTTCGCGCGCGCCAGTTTTTCCGTAAAACCCGCGTAAAAGCCGTCGAGTACCTGGCGCCAATCCAGTTCACCTTCGGCAACGCGGTCGAGCTGCTCCTCCATGGTGGCGGTAAAGCCGTAATCCATCAGATCGGAGAAGTTCTCGTCCAGACGACTGGTGACGATATCGCCGATCTTTTCCGCGTGAAAACGCCGGCTTTCCAGGACGACGTAACCGCGCTCCTGAATGGTGGAGATGATGGCCGCGTACGTAGAGGGCCGGCCAATACCGCGTTTTTCGAGCTCACGCACCAGGGTGGCCTCGGTGTAGCGCGGGGAAGGCTTGGTAAAATGCTGCTGTGGCAACAGCTCCACCAGACGCAACACCTCACCGACCGTCAGTTCCGGTAGCTCGACATCATCCTTGTTGCGCTGCGCCGGCAGCGCGCGCAAAAACCCGTCGAACAGCACCACCCTGCCCCGTGCGCGCAGCTCGTAGTCGCCAGCCAGCACGGTGACCCCCGTGCTGGTAAAACGAGCCGGCACCATCTGGCAGGCGACAAATTGCTGCCAGATCAATTGATAGAGTCTCTTGGCGTCGTCATCGACACCCTGCAAGTCGGTTTCCGCCACCTCGACTGCGGAAGGTCGAATCGCCTCATGCGCTTCCTGGGCGCCAGCCTTCGCGCTGTAGCTGTTGGGCTGCGCGGGCACATAGTCCTTGCCATAGCGGGTTTCGATCAGCATGCGGCAGGCCGCCACCGCGTCGGCGCTGAGATTGGTCGAGTCGGTACGCATGTAGGTGATGTAACCGGCCTCGTAGAGGCGCTGTGCGAGCGTCATGGTCTTCTTGACGCCGAATCCAAGCCGGGTGCTCGCGGCCTGTTGCAGCGTCGAGGTGATAAAAGGTGCCGTCGGTCGGGTCTGGGTTGGGGCATCGTCCCGCGCGGCTACGCGAAAGGCCGCATCCTGCAGGGCGGCGACCGCTCGGGCGGACTGCGCGCCGTTAAGCGGCCGGTAGTTTTGTTCGCCCACTTTTTTGACTTCGAAGCGCACCTGCGCCCCGGCCGCCTTGGCGAGCTCCGCATGCAGGGTCCAGTATTCCTCGGGCTGGAACGCATGGATCTCCCGCTCCCGCTCGACGATCAGTTTCACCGCGACCGACTGCACGCGTCCTGCCGACAAGCCGCGGGCGATTTTCTCCCACAACAGTGGCGACACCATGAAGCCGACGACGCGATCAAGAAAACGTCGCGCCTGCTGGGCATTGACCCGGTTGAGGTCGAGGCTTCCGGGATGCGCAAAAGCCTCGCGAATCGCCTTCTGGGTAATCTCGTTGAACACCACGCGTCGGTAGCGATCATCGGCACCGCCGATGATTTCTCGCAGATGCCAAGCGATGGCCTCGCCCTCGCGATCAAGGTCGGTCGCGAGATAGATGGCGTCGGCGGATTTGGCGGCCTTTTTCAGCTCTTCGACGACTTTTTCCTTGCCGGGCAGCACCTGATAGTCGGCCTTCCAGCCGTGCTCGGGGTCTATCCCCATGCGGCGGACCAGTTGCTCGCGGCTTTTTTGGGTCTTGATGAGCGCCTTGTCCTCGGCGCTAACGACCTTCCCGCGAGGCTCTGAAGCGGCCCGACCCGTCCCCTCGGCAGCTTGCTTGGTACCGCCACCCATCGGCAGATCACGGACATGTCCGACGCTCGACTTGACGATAAAGTCCTTGCCCAAATACTTGTTGATGGTTTTCGCTTTGGCAGGCGATTCCACTATAACCAATGACTTACCCATGAAACCCGCTTTCTCTCATAAAAAAACAACCGCCAACTGGCGGTCGAACGCGTGCATATATAAGGGGTGGCCCCGCAGGGGTCAAGCCGTAGTTCCGGCAAACACCGAAATCGACTCGCTGCGTGCAGTCGATGTTGCTGGCACCAAGAGAGCAGTTACACTGACTCCCATCAGGGCCTTCGGAGCTATGTCATGGCAGTCTACAAGCACGTCCTCGTGGGCCTCGATCTATCGCCGGAATCAGCCCAGGTCATGCGCCGCGTTCGCGAACTGCTAGGGGAAAGCGACGCCCGACTGTCGCTGGTCCACGTGCAGGAGCCGCTTTCCTTTGCCTACGGCGGCGATATCCCGATGGATCTCGGCGAACTCCAGGTCCGGCTCGAAGATCAGGCCCGTGAGCGACTGCAAATCCTCGCCCAGGAAAATGGCTTTGAGGCCGCGCAGTGCCACATCCTCATTGGCCAGCCGGCCCAGGAAATGCATCGCTTCGCGCGCGAAAACGCGGTGGATCTCGCCGTAGTGGGCAGTTATGGACGCCACGGCCTGACCCTGATTTTCGGTTCTACCGCGAATGGCGTGCTGCACGGCGCGACCTGCGATGTCCTCGCCGTACGCATCAACCCGGAGCAAAAGCGCTGAAGGCAGACCGGGACAGCGGCATTTCCATGACAGAGTACGCCAATCGCGCAGTTCACGCCGGCAACCGGGTCTTTGCCTGGCGCGTACCTCTGCTGGTGTTCCCGGCACTGCTGTGGCTCGTGCAACTTATATCGGCCACGCCTGCGGTTGCCGATGAGCTGGACACCCAGCGCGCGACCTATCGCGCCGCGCAACAGGCGGCCGCCAGCAGGGATTGGGCTGAATTCTTCCGGCTGCGCGAAGCGCTGCGCGAATATCCGCTGCACCCCTACCTGGAATACGAAACCCTCGGCTCAGCCCTTTACCCCGAGGCACGTGAGGCCATCGACCACTTTCTCGACGGTCTGGGCGACATGCCGCTTGCCAACCGTCTGCGCACCCGCCTGCTGCGGGAATTTTACGCGCAACGCGACTGGCGCAATTTTCTCGCGTACTACCGCGATTCCGTTCGCACCGTGGAACTCGAGTGTCAATATCAGCTCGCGCGCTACCACGCAGGCGAACACCGCGATGCCATCGTCGCCGGTCTCGCACTGTGGAATGTCGGTCACTCCCAGCCCGCCGGCTGCGATGATCTGTTTGCAGTGGTGAACCGCAGCGGCGAGATCACCGAGGCCATCGCGTGGCAGCGCTACACCAAGGCGGTGTTGGCAAATCAGCTGAGCCTGGCCCAACACGTCGAACGTTTCCTGGTTTCGGGGGCGATCCGCGCCAAGGCAGGGCGCTATCTCCAGCTACGCCAAAACCCCGGCTTGCTGAGCGACCATGATCTGTTTCCCGAGCACAGCCCGGAGGTTGTCGCGCTGATCGCGCAGACACTGGAGCGTAGCGCCCGCACCGATGCCGCGCGGGCACTGGAGCATTGGCAGTATTACCAACGCAACCCCGCGTTCGACGTCGCTACCCGCAGTCGTGTGCAGACCGCGATCGTTCGCGCCCTCTACGACCAGGGCTACGCCAGCGAAGTGGCCACACAAATTCAGCGCCATGGCGACTTGCTGGACACTGGATTCCATGAATGGTATCTGCGCCGCCATATCGGGACGGGAGACTGGCGTGCACTCGCCACCGGTATCGATCAACTGCCGCCATCCCTTCGGGCGGAACCGCGCTGGCGCTATTGGCGCGTGCGGGCAGCGCAACTGCTGGGCGAGTCCGATCCCGGCATGACGACCACCTTCGCAGAACTCGCGACCCAGCGCAGTTTCTATGGTTTTCTGGCCTGCGACTGGCTGAACCAGGGCTACCGCATGGCGCGGAGCGAGGAAAAACCGGATGAAGCAGGCATTGCCGCCCTCGCGGCGCGCCCCGCGCTGCTGCGGGTTCGCGAGCTGCTTTACCATGGACAGGAGCTGGATGCGGCGCGCGAATGGTGGCGTGCAACCCGGCCGCTGACCGAGTCCGAATGGCTGGCCGCCGGCCATCTTGCCCATCGCTGGGAATGGCACTATCAGGCCATTCTCGCCATGGTACAGGCGAGTCGCTGGGATGAAATCGACACCCGTTTCCCGGTGCTGCACCGCCAGCCATTTGCGACTCAATCGGAGCGCAAGGGACTACCGATGCCACTCATGCTGGCCGTCGCCCGTCAGGAAAGCGCCTTCCGGGCCGAAGCGCTTTCCCCGGCCGGCGCGCGCGGTCTGATGCAGCTGATGCCGGCCACAGCGAACGAAGTCGCGAGGAAACATGCCATTCCGTATCGTAGCGAAAGCCAGTTGTTCGACCCCGAACTGAACATCGCGCTCGGAACCAGCTATTATCGCGACATGCTTGATCGCTTTCAGGACAACCGGATCCTCGCTACCGCCGCCTATAATGCCGGCCCGGGGCGTGTCAAAGGATGGCTAAATGCCAGTGGCGGTCGCCTGCCCTTCGATGCCTGGATTGAAGCCATTCCCTTCGTCGAAACCCGTAATTATGTACAGAATGTGCTCACCTTCTCGGCGATCTACGCCCATCGTTTGGGCACTTCCGAACAGCTTCTTTCAGCGCATGAACGGCGGCAGCCGCTCTGACCATGCCAGACTCCTCGGACAGTAGCGGGCAGCCCCCCGAACGCTGCGCGCCAGGCCAGCCTGGCGCAACAACCTTTCTCCCAATGGCCAATTCATGGAAATCCTGATTCTCGCCGTACTGATCCTGATCAACGGCGGCTTTGCCATGTCCGAAATCGCCCTGGTTGCGGCGCGACGCGCGCGCCTGGCTCGCCTCGCAGAGGACGGCGACGCCGGTGCTGCCGCCGCCATCGAGCTCGGCCTGGAGCCAACCCGGTTCCTCTCCACGATACAGATTGGCATCACATCGATCGGCATCCTGAACGGTATCTTCGGCGAAGCCGCACTCGCGGTACCTCTCTCGCACTGGTTGCAGGGTATCGGTCTGGCACAAACCCCCAGCGAGATCGGTGCGACGGCGCTGGTGGTGATCGTCATCACCTACGTCTCCATCGTCGCCGGCGAGCTGGTACCCAAGCGCATCGCCCAGATCAACCCGGAGGGCATCGCGCGCCTGGTCGCGCGGCCGATGCGCGCCCTGTCGGTGGCCACGCGACCCTTCGTATATTTGCTCAGCTGGTCGACCGCCGGACTCTTGCGGCTCATGGGACAACAGGACTCGGGCGCCGCGATCGTCACCGAAGAAGAGATTCACGCGCTGCTGGATGAAGGCTCCCAAGCGGGAGTGATCGAGGAAAATGAACGCCAGATGGTGCGCAACGTGTTTCGCCTTGACGAGCGTCAGGTCGGCTCCCTGATGGTGCCACGCGCCGACATCGTGTGGCTCGATCTGGAAAAACCCCGGGACGAGAACCTGGTACGCATGACTGATTCCGATCATTCCCGGTTCCCGGTCTGCCGCGGCGGCCTCGGCGACATCGTCGGCATCATCACCGCCAAGCAGGTGGCGCAGCAGACCTTGCGGGGCGAGCCGGTCAATATCGAAGCGCACCTGGCGGCGCCCACCTATGTTCCGGAATCGCTCTCCGGCATGGAGCTGCTCGATCACTTCCGGGTGTCGCGCACCCAGATGGCCTTCGTGGTTGACGAGTACGGCGAAGTCCAGGGCCTCGCGACCCTCCAGGACGTCCTCGAAGCGGTCACCGGCGAATTCGAACCCTGGGATCAGGACGAGGCCTGGGCCGTGCAGCGCGAGGATGGTTCCTGGCTGATCGACGGCATGATTCCGATCCCGGAGTTAAAGGATCGCCTCGGACTCAAGACGGTGCCCGAAGAGGACAAAAATCACTACCACACCCTGAGCGGGCTGATGATGTGGCTGCTCGGCCGGGTGCCGCACACGGGCGACATCGGCGTCTGGGAGCAGTGGAACCTGGAAGTTGTCGATCTCGACGGCCGGCGTATCGACAAGGTACTGGCGAGCCGGATCCCGGACCCGGTGGACCACCCGGCAGCTACCGACCCCGATCCGGTATCGGGACGTTGATCAACTTGTCGCCAGCAGCCAGCGGCGAATCTTGCCGGCGCTGAACGGCCAGCCGAGTTCGCGCCCGTCCGGAGTACGGAGCACGGGTATCCGGATTCCGTACGCGGCCGTCAGCTCGGCGTTACCGGTGATCGAGTGCTCCACCAGAGACCAGCCCGCCTGCGCGGCCACCGGTTCGGCAACGGCACGCGCCTGCTCGCACAGGTGGCAACCGCTACCGGTATAGAGAACCAGAATGTTCAGGCTCACGCAGGCGTCCGGTGCCGGATCAGCCAGCAGTGGTGAATGCGTTCATCCCCCCGGAAATCAGGATCCAGCGTGCGCGTCGATACGTTCTCGACGCCAAACTCCTCGGCAATCTCTGCGTCCAGGCGAAAGCGACGAAAATTATTGGAAAACACCAGCGTGCCCCCGGGCGCAAGCAGTTCCATGCTGGCGCGGATCAGGCCGGGATGATCGCGCTGGACGTCCAGGGTGGCGGTCATTTTTTTGGAATTCGAAAATGTCGGTGGATCCAGCAGAATCAGATCGAAAGCGCCGGCGTGCTCATCTCCGGCGTTCCGCAGCCAAGCCAGGCAGTCCGCGCGCAGCAGGCGATGACGCTCGCTGGCAATGCCGTTGAGCACAAAGTTGCGATAGGCCCAGTCCAGATAGGCATTCGAAAGATCGATACTGAGACTGGCGGAGGCGCCGCCCAGGGCTGCCTGCACGGTGGCCGTCGCGGTGTAGCAGAACAGGTTGAGCAAACGCCGGCCCGCCGCGAGCTCGGCGATCAGGCGTCGTACCGGTCGATGATCCAGAAACAGACCGGTATCGAGGTACGACGCCAGATCCACCTCGAATACCGCGCGCCCTTCCCGCACCTGGAACACGCCCATGCTGCTGCCATCGCCGAGCGGCTGATACTGACTGGAGCCGGACTGGCGCTCACGGCGCTTGGTGAACACCAGGCTCGGGTCCGGTTGCAGCACCTGCGCAACGGCCGCCGCCACCTCACCCAGGCGGCGTCGGGCGGTGGCCTCGGCCACGGTCGCGGGCGGCGCATATTCCTGCACATGCACGGCATCTCCGTAGCAGTCGATCGCCACGGCGTACTCCGGCAGATCGGCGTCGTAGAGCCGATAGCACTGAATTTCTTCGCGCTTCACCCAGGGCGCGAGCCGGCGGCGATTCTTGACCAGCCGGTTGGCGAGCATGGTGATGCCCGCGCGATGCTGTTCGGCCCGCGCTTCGTGGAATTCCCGCGCCGCCGCCGCTTGCTCCGCGGTGTGGATCGAACAGATCAGTAGCTGGCTTGCCAGCGCGCCGTTGTAAAACTGATAACGCCGCTCCGCCTTGAGCCCGAGGGCATGGCCGAGATCGGGGTTGGCGGTGATGATGGCGGCACGCCAGCCTGCGCACTGGCGCTTGATGGCGGCGCCCAACTCCCCGTAGGTGGCAACCAGCTCGTCGGCGTCGCCAAGGCGTTCACCATAGGGCGGATTGGTGATGACCAGCCCTGTCGCTCCGCGCGAACCCAGGTCGTCCAGCTGCCCGCGCTCGAACCACACGCGGTCGCCGAGCCCCGCGGCCTCGGCATTGGCACAACTGATGGCGATGGCCGCCGGATCCCAATCGCGCCCTTCCAGGCGCGGCAGGCGCTCGATTCCAATAACGCGCCGGGCCTCCGCGGCGGCAATCAGCTCGCTCCAGAGCGCCGCATCGAACTCGCGCCAGGCATGAAAACCGAAGCGCTCGCGCAGCAGTCCCGGCGCGATGTCACCCGCCATCAGGGCTGCTTCGATGACGAGCGTCCCACTGCCGCACATGGGGTCGAGCAGTTCGCCGCCGGCCGCCGCGATCTCCGGCCAGCCGGCGCGCAGCAGCAATGCCGCAGCAAGATTTTCCTTCAGGGGAGCCGTCAATTGCCGCGTCCGATAGCCACGCCGATGCAGGCTGGCGCCGGAAAAATCCAGACTCAGCGCCAGCCGGCCGCGATGCAAGCGCGCATTGATGCGGATATCGGGGTCCGCCACATCCACGTCTGGACGCGCGCCATCGATGGCGCGGAAATGATCGACGATGGCGTCCTTGACCCGCTGGGCACCGAATACCGTGTGGCGAACGCCGCCCCAGGTGCCGATAAAATCCACGGCGATGCTGGTGTCGGGGCCAAGATGGGCGGACCAGTCCACTGCGCCGGCAGCGCTGTACAACTGGTCACCGTCGTCGACCTCGGTCTCCAGCAACATCAGCAATACCCGGTTGGCCAGCCGCGACCACAGACAGGCTCGGTAGCCCAGTGTCACCGGGCCCGCCGCCGCTACCCCCGACACCGACTCCTTCACCGCCTCGGCGCCCAACCCACGGAGCTCGGCCGCCAGCAGCGCCTCCATACCTCGGGGGCAAGTCATGAACCACTGTCTAGCGTCCGTCATCAGATGACCAATTGGTTACAGGAAGGAATAGCGTTCAGGTTGCATATGACAGATTGATCTTCGACAGCCGGGGATCGATCTGGTCAACTGTTCTACCCATCTGGGGAATCGACCTTTACCATCGGGCGGCTTGCGTAGCGCCCCAGGCTGGAGATTCGTGTCTATGAAGCGATGCAAGCGCAACCCCCTTCAACGCGTATTCACCAAAGGCTATCAAGCCGGCTCCGACAATCGCTCACGCACCAGTTGCCCCTATGACGCCACTACCGAAATCGGCCAGAGCTGGTTGCAGGGGTGGCGTGAAGGCCGTACCGACCAATACGACGGCTACAGTCTTCGTACTGTTCAGGCCAAGATAGCTTCGTTTTAATTTCAATGCGTTAGAGATCATTTCTCACAACCTTCAAGATGTCGAAGCGGCGGCCCGACCGGTCGCCGCGACGGCCTCGCGGACCAACTCCGGACCGCGGTAGACAAATCCCGTATAGAGCTGAACCAGCACCGCACCCGCGGCAATCTTGGCCGCTGCATCGGCGCCCGTCTCGATACCGCCGACCGCAATCACCGGTAATCGCGCGCCAA
The DNA here is from genome assembly GCA_046566625.1 of Gammaproteobacteria bacterium. Taxonomy (GTDB): domain Bacteria; phylum Pseudomonadota; class Gammaproteobacteria; order Pseudomonadales; family Porticoccaceae; genus JAGPUQ01. The sequence goes on along the minus strand of JBKHWK010000018.1, from coordinate 8,374 downwards.
ACTCGGCAGCCAGCAGACGCACGACCTCGGTGCTGCGCTCGCGCAGGGGTACTCCGCTCAAACCACCCGCTTCCGTCGCATGCGGCGCTCCGGCAACCCCATCCCGCGTCACCGTGGTATTGGTCGCGATCACCGCGTCGATGCCCTGAGCCACCAGGATCCCACCCACCAGCCGCAGTTCATCCGGGCTCATGTCCGGGGCAATCTTGACCGCCAGCGGCACGCGCCGGCCCCAGCGCTCGGCTAGCTGCTGTCGTCGCGCCGTCAGTTGCGCGAGCAGAGCCTCAAGGTAGGAGCCAAACTGAAGTTCGCGCAATCCAGGCGTATTGGGCGACGAGATGTTGATCACGATGTAGTCGGCATGGGGGTAAACCCGCTCCAGGCAGACCAGATAGTCTTCCGCTGCCGCCGCCAGCGACGTTGTGAGGTTCTTGCCGATATTGATGCCCAGCACCCCCGCATAACGCCGGCGCTGGAGTCGCGCCACCAGCTGATCGACGCCCAGATTGTTGAAGCCCATGCGGTTGATCAGGGCGCGCTGATCCGGCAGGCGAAACAGCCGTGGTTGTGGATTGCCGGGCTGCGCGCGCGGCGTCACCGTCCCGACCTCGATGAAACCGAAGCCCAGACTCCCCAGGCCATCGATGCAGACACCGTCCTTGTCGAATCCGGCCGCCAAACCAACCCGGTTGGGGAACCGCAGTCCCATCACATCCACCGGCGCGACGACCGGCGGCGTCGCCACCGGCAACAGCCTGGCGCGCACCTGCAAAGCAGCCAGCGCGCACCCGTGCGCGGTCTCGGGCGGTAGCAGGAAAAGTGCGCGGCGCAGTGCGGAGTACATTGCGAAGGAAACCGATCCCGAGGGGGTCGGCATTATAGCCTTCCGCGCTGATACCGCCCGCGCAGACCCGTCAGAACCGATCAGGCCCGGTCGAGGAGTCGGTTGAGCTCCGAGATGCCGATATAACCCAGACCGCTGGCGAAGTTCATCATGGCGTCGAGATGGGTGCGGCGACCGTGGGCGACGCGCAGACTGGTGGCGACGGCGATCACCGAGATCTTGTAGTAGGAAAACACCTGGTAGTAGAACAGCCGGTCGCGGTCCACCGGATTGCCCGACAACTGTTCGTAGCGCGCGAGGAATTCGTCCACCGGCATCAGGCTGCTGGCAAGTCCGGTACCGGTCTCGTCTGGACAGCCGAACAGCGCCAGACTGGCCCAGGCCAGGTCGTCGTGATAGTCGCCGAGGTAGGCGAGCTCCCAGTCGAAAATGGCGTTGATGGCCAGTGCATCGTCGTACATGAAATTGCCACTGCGGTAATCACCGTGCACCAACACCGGCCGCTCAACCACCGGGCGATGTTCCCGCAGCCAGAGTGCCGCACGCGCCATGATCGGGTGGGCGTCTAGGGTATCTTCGTCCCAGGCGCGTTCCCAGAGACCCAGCGCCCAGTCGACGGCCTGGGTGGTACCGGGAACCGGCACCGCGAAACTGGGCAGGGATTTCGCCCGCCAGTCCAGATTGTGGATGCGGGCGAGAATGGCGACGAACTGTTCCTTCAGCACTTCGCGCAGACTCGGCTCGAAATACATGCCGACCCCGCTCATCTTGTCGGCACCTGGGGGCCGCACCGTGCCTTCGACAAAACCGGCGATCAGGGCCGGGCGACCCAGCGCCGCGCCTTCCGGGTCCAGCCAGAGCACCTCAGGCACCGGTACCACACCCTGCATCGCCCGCAGCACTTCCCACTCCCGCAGCCGGTGGGTCTCGACGATCGCCTCCGACGGGTCCATGCGCAGCATCAGGCGCGACGTGACGGGTTGCGCGGCGCCCTCCGGCTGCCAGGTCAGCATAAAGCTGAACTGCTCTTTGGAAGCCCCGCCCGAGAGTCGTGCCACCTGCTCTACCTTGAGATGGGGTTGCTGCGTTTCCCGTGCGAGGAAGGCGCGCAGCCGTTCCGGCAACGCGCTGAAATCCATCGAGTGCTCGGGCAAATCGACGCGCTTGCCGAGCTTGCGGGTGAAAACGGCATCGATCGCCGGCTCCACCGGATAGCGCGCGCGTATGGCAGCGATCCACTCGGGCGTCGGGCTGTGGCGCAGGGCGAGGTTGGCAGTGTGGTGTTTCATCCGAATTTCATCCGAATTGCTTGCGCAAATCCCGCCGCGCGGCGCCGGGCGCAGCGTCGAGCAGGTGCTGCAATTTCGAGATCGAGATGTAGCCGAAGCCGCTCAGCAGATTCATCATGGCATCCAGATGGGTGCGCCGTCCGTGCGCGGTGCGCACGCTGGTAGCGACCGCAATCACGGCCATCTTGTAGGCGTTGAGGACGTCGAAATAAAACAGCCTGCCCTCGTCCACCGGCAGGCCGCCGTGGTCCCGATAACGGGCCAGAAACTCCGCGCGTGGCAACAGGCCGGACACCATCAAGGTACCGTTTTCGTCCGGACAGCCCAGAATTTCGCTGGCGGTGTAGGACAGATCCTCGTGGTGATCGCCGATATGGGCCAGCTCCCAGTCGAGCACCGCATTGATCTGCAGATCGTCGGTGTACATGAAGTTGCCGCTGCGGTAATCGCCGTGCACCACCACCGGCTTCTCCACCACCGGCATGTTGCGCTTCAGCCAATCCGCGGCGTATTCCATGATCGGGTGTTCCTCCAGCGTATCCTCGTGCAAGACCCGCTCCCACACCCCCAGCGACCAGGCATTGCCCTGTTTGGTGCCCGGCTCGGGACTGTCGTACGACGAGAGATCCCGATTCCGCCAATCCACCGAGTGGATACGCGCCAGGTGCCGCACGAACAGATCCTTGAGCCCGCCGCGCAAGCGCGGCTCGAAATACATGCCGAGCCCGCTCGCTTTTTTTGCCGCTCTCTGGCTGCACTGTGCCTTCGAGAAAGCCCGCAATCAGGAAGGGATGGCCCAGGCTCGCAGGGGTCGCATCCACCCACAGCACCTCCGGTACCGGGACCTCGCCCCACATGGCGCGCAGCAGCTGTGCTTCCCGCAGGCGGTGGGTCTCGACGATGGATTCGCTCGGGTCCATGCGCAGGATCAGCTTGCGCGTGGCGCGCGCGCCAGTGTCCCCGCGCCAGGTCAGATCGAAGGTGAACTGCTCTTTCGACGCGCCACCGGAAAGTCGCGCGAGTCTGGCAAGTTCCAGATCCGGTTGCCCGGTGACGCGGCGCAGATAGGCGCTGAGACGTTCGGCAAGATTGTCGAAATCGGTGCGGTGTTCCGCCGGATGAGCGCGGTTTTGCAGCTTGCGGGTGAGCACCTCATCGAGATGGCTCTCCACCGGGAAACGGCCGCGAATGGCGACGATCCAGTCCGCCGTGGGCGCGGCGCGCAAGTGCTGAGTCGGGGTATAGACGGCCATGTCAGCCGGCGCCAGGAAGGCGAAGTTTGTCATCGCAATAGAGCAGCTCATCAATATCGGGCAGCTCGTCCGCCTTGGCATCGAAGCCCAGTGGTTTCACCCAGGCCCGCTCGCGCACTTCGAGTTCGCGGAAGAAAGGACGCAACAGCGTATCGAAGGATTCGCGCACCGGGCCCTGCAACTCCGGCTGGTTGCGGATCAGGGTACACAGGTGCTCCTTGAGGGTCTCGTTGGCGCCGCGCACATAATGGTAGGGCCGCAGATGCATCTCGCTGCCGACAAGGTCGGAAGCAAGCTGCTCGCGCAGTGCCGCGAGAGTGACGGCCACTTCGTGTTGTGGCGGCGTCGCACCATCAAGCACCGCAATCACTTCGTTCAGCAGATTCTTGTAGAGATGGTTTTCCAGCAGTTCGTAGTGGAACACCTTGTCGTGAATCTGCTCCAGAAAGCCAAGCGTGGCAGCCACGATGCCCGCCTGCTCCTGGGCAAAGCGATCGGTCAGGTTCGGCAACACCACCTGCTCCATGGTTTTCTTCATGCCGGACAAAAACTGGGACATCTCCGGACCCATGGCTACCCCCTGGACTGGTCGTTCATTCACCGATGCGTGGCCCGGACCGGCAGGTGCCGGTCCGGTGTTTCGTATCCTTATGCAGGCAGCTTGCTGTTGAATCCTTCCTTGCACAGATCCTGGACTTCGCCCCAGCCGGTGACGCCGCCGCGATCCCAGCGCACGAACGCATGGCTCAGGTACATCTGCGGCCAGGGAATCCAGGGATTGGCGGTCATCGGGGTGCCGGTGAACTCGTGGACCTTGCCGCGTACATCTTCCACTTCAAGATCGAAGAACTGATGCAGAAAGCCGTTGCGGCGCAACTTGCCGGTGCCACCCTTGATGCCGTAGACCTGATTGCCCTCGCGCACATAGCCGTGGGCGATGGTCGGGTAGCAATTGAGCTGCTTGGGATCCACCAACCAGATACAGTGAATGCTCGAGTCATCCGTGAAATTGGCATTCATCCAGCAGAAATTCTTGAGGGCACGTTCATCGCGCAGACCCCAGCTGTGATCCATGCTGGCGACGCAATCAATCGCATACTGCTTGCCACGCAGGTTGAGCGAACCCCGCACCCGGCCCGTCTGATCCCAGTGCCCGGCGTAGGCGTTGGCGCTGACAGTATCGCCTTCGAGGTGTGCGCCGGCCAGCGGGTCCATGCTCGGGTCGTGGATGTCGTAGGGCTCCATCAGGGCTGTGTAGGTCACGTCGAAGCTGACCCCCTGGCCGCCGTCGAAACGGATCTCATAGTCCATCACCGGCTTGGTGCACTTGATCGCCAGGCCATTGTTGAGCGCGAAATCGTCGAGGTTGCCCTTGGGCATGGGCAGATGTACATGGCAGTCGAAGTAGTTGATCTCGTGCGGCGTGTTTGAGAAGCCATCGACGATGGTCACGCTCGACATCACCGCCCCCAGATTGGGCTTGGCCTGCACGTACGCACCCACATGGAGGTTCGCCTCGGCTACATAGAAACCGAAATAGTTGGTCTCGGCCCAGGTGTAGTGGTCCGACGTGGGGGTATGAAAGTACATGTCCTGTGCGGTAATCACACGCTACTCCTGGGGTTGCTTGAGCGGGCGCTTCTGCCAAGGGCGCGATGGCGCCCTGGCGGCATCATGAGGCTGAATCATTATTGCCATATGCGGCCGGTAAACTAGACGATCGGGCGCGATGCGGTCAAGCGACGCCGCAAACGCCGGCGTGCGGGTCTGCTACAGTCCCGAACCGTCGCGCAGTACTCGAGGGGATATCGAAGATGGAACGTTTTTTCACCCTTGGAAAAACCAGCAATTTTCGCCACATGGGTGGCTACCAGACTGCCGCTGGCACCACTACCCGGGCGGATCGCCTGTACCGCTCAGGCTACGTCAATGCGCCCTCCGCCGAAGTGCAAGCGACCTTCGACCAGCTCGGCATCGCCACCGTCTACGATTTCCGCAGCCCGATCGAGCGCGAAAAGAATCCGCTGACGGTGAGCGCCGATGTCGCCGTGGTCGAACTGGGCATGCTGGTGGCCAGCGTCGAGAACCTCTGGAACATGCTGCTCGCGGAAGGGCTGACACCGGCGGGTGCCGAGAAAATCATGGGCGACCGCTATCTTGAGCTGACCCGGGAGGAAATTCCGGGTTACCGCACCATGTTCCAGCACATGGTGGCAAGCGACGGCGGCGCCCTGGTGATGTGTTCGTTCGGCAAGGACCGCGCCGGCATTGCCTCGGCGCTGCTGCTGTCCGCACTCGGTGTCCTGCCCGCGCAGGTCGAAGCCGATTATCTCCTCTCCGCAGTCGCCTATGCCGACGAAGACGCGGCCATCGGCAAGTTCGAACAGTTCTTCAGCGCCCAGGGATTGCCGGTGGATCGCGAAATCGTGCTGCCGATTCTGGACGCCCGCCCGCAGTATCTGAACGTCGCCTTCGATCTGATCAACCGCGAAGCCGGCGGCATGGACGCTTTCCTGCAGCGGGAACTGGGCGTCGGCGCCGCCGAGCGGGAACGCCTGGTGGAGCGCTTCACGCGCGTTCCCTGAACCGCACGGCCCACAGGGCAACGCGCCATGGGTGCCATGGGTGCCATGGGTGCCATGGTCGCCAGCGAACGAAAAAAGGCGGGGTTGCCCCCGCCTTTGCGTTAACCGGCGGGTGGCCGATCGATACCCCTCACTCCGCGGCGGGCTATTCTGCCGGCGGCGCCACCGGACCGCTGGTTTCGGCGACGGTATTGTTGTGCCCCCTGCCCTTGCCGGTCAGGTATTCGTGGGTGTGGGTCGCCAGTGCGGACTCCGGATCCGCCGCGAGCTGCAGCGCAACGCCGCGCAGCACGATCCGGTCCGCGATATCGCCGAAGTTGACGCGCAGGCTGAGCAGCAGCGCGCCGTCGGCAGGGCTGATCGTGGTGGCCGCACTGTCGACGCAGACCGGTCCCGGAGCGGTCAGATCGGTGGCGTCATCGAGCATCACGATGGCGGTAGCCGGCGGATCCTGCACCTGAGCCAGGCGAACCTGGCTGATGAAGCTGGTCTCTGAAGACAATTCGTAGCAGACGCGCACCCCTTCTACCAGATAACCCGGCGGTACCGACAGGGCGGTTTCGACCACCTTGTTGCCGCCGCCATCGGCATCCTCGCCGGTGGTGGACGATTCGACGATCAAGCCCGCCAAGCCGCCACCGACGCCGGAGTTCACCGCGTTGAACGACACTTCCACACTGGGATCGCCGGCCAGAAATCCGAGATGGTCGATCCACAGCAGTTCACCGGCCTGTGCGGGCAGCGAACTCAGCAGCAGCGCACCGGCCATGGTCGCGGCGCCAAACATTGCACGAGTCGAGATAACAGACATATCAGTCTCCTTACTGTCATGGGTTGGTCTGCAAAGGGTAAGGCCTCGGTGGAGCAAAAATAATTCCGGTCAGGAGGGAGTCGTGCCGCAGTTCACACCCCATGCGAATGCCCGGTCGGAAAATACGAAGGCGCGCTGTCCCGCAGCGCGCGTCTATCGTCTTTCCACTGCCGGTGCGGTGCTTTGCAGAAACCTCGGTGGCACCGCGAGTACGGGTGATAAACGCGCGTGGTTGTTGCCACCGATGCGCGGGTATACCCTCGCGGGGCGGCCCGGGGCGATCGCTTCGGGAGTTGGCATCGGAGGAATAACATAATGAACCGCCACCACGTTGAATATACCGCTGAAATTAAGTCTTTCCCGCGCCTGCGTTTTTCCCCATTGTCATTTTTCCTCATTGGCGGTCAGAGCCAAAATCCCGATGCGGGCAGGCGGCGTGGCCCTCATCAATGGACCACGGAAGAGCGACCCCGGCGGACGCGGTCCGTAACGGTCCTGACAACTGCCGTTGTGATGTTCTCCGCGATCCTCTTCGCGGCGCAGACGGCACAGGCCGCACCGACAACAGCCACGAACCCGGTGCCGGCCACGACGGCCAGCGATGGGCGCATCGCCCCGCGTTTGCAAAACCTCGGCGCCTATTCCCGCAAGGCAAGCACTGCGAACCCTATGGCCCAGACCTATTTCAACCAGGGCCTGGTGCTGGCCTATGCGTTCAACCACGCCGAGGCCGTGCGCTCGTTTCGCGAGGCGGCCCGCCTCGATCCCGACTTTGCCATGGCATTCTGGGGCGAGGCGTATGCGCTCGGACCGAACATCAATGCGCCCATGGACCCGGCGGCGGTCTCGCCAGCCTGGACCGCGATCCAGCACGCGATGGCGAAAAAGGCCGGTGTCACGACGGTCGAGCGCGCGCTCATCGAGGCGCTGGCCAAGCGCTACGCGCCCGATCCCAAGGCCGATCGAGCCACGCTGGATCGTGCCTATGCCGATGCCATGCGCGACCTCGCCCGGCGCCATGCCACCGATGCCGATGTGCTCGCCATGGCCGCGGAATCGCTCATGGACACCCGGCCCTGGAATTACTGGACCAATGACGGCAACCCGCGGCCAGACACCCTCGACGTGCTCGCGTTCATCGAGCAGGCGATAGCCATTGATCCGAACCACCCATTGGCGCTTCATCTCCACATCCATGCACTGGAGGCATCCCAGCAGCCCGAACGCGCCATTGCCAGCGCGGACCGCCTGGGCGCAACGGTGCCGGGCGCGGGGCACCTGATCCACATGCCATCGCACCTGTTCTTCCGCGTCGGCCGCTATCGGGACGCGATCGACGCCAATCTCAAGGCGGTCGCGGTGGACGAGGACTACATCAGCCAGTGCCGCGCGCAGGGGCTCTACCCGGCCGCCTACTATCCGCACAACATCCACTTCCTGTGGATCGCCTATGCCTTTGAAGGTCAGAGCGGCGAGGCCATCAAGGCGGCGCGGGCCGCCGCGTCAAAGCCTCATGGCGAAATGGCGCACCCGCTGCAACAGTTCATCGTCGCCCCACTCCACACACTGGTGCGATTCGCCCGCTGGGACGA
>JBKHWK010000017.1:16520-27800 GCA_046566625.1 Gammaproteobacteria bacterium | reverse complement strand
AGCAGAACAACAGCAAGTTGACGTTGGCGCCGGCTTCGTCCTGGAGTCGCAGGCAGTATTCGGCGACCCGGGGCCGGGAATAGAGTGCGAGCGAAAACGCCCAGAATTCGTCTGCCAAGGCTCCGCCCATCGCCGGTCAATCGCTGCGACGGAACAACAGGTCCAGCACCCGATGACCGAGGCGTTCGCCACGGCGCTCGAATTTGGTGGCGGGGCGAAACGCCGGACGCTCCACAAAGGGTGTGCCCAGATTCACCAAGCCGGGGTCCGCGCTGAGCACTTCGAGCATGTGTTCCGCGTAAGGCTCCCAGTCGGTGGCCAGATGCAGCAGACCCTCGGGCGCGAGCTTGGCGCGCAGCCGGCGCACCAGGGATGGCTGCACCAAACGCCGCTTGTGATGCTTTTTCTTGGGCCAGGGATCGGGAAAATAGATCTGAATCTGCGCCAGACTCGCGTCCGGAACACATTCGTCCAGCACATCCTCGGCATCCGCGAGGTAGATGCGCAGGTTTTTCAGCCCCCGTTGCGCCGCGCCATGCGCCAGGCGCCCGGCGCCGGGCGGATGCACCTCGACGCCGACAAAATCGGTCTCCGGGGCGGCTTCGGCCATGGCGAGCAGGGAGTCGCCCATGCCAAAGCCGATTTCCAGCACCACCGGGCCGTGTCGTCCGAATACGTCGGGCCAGTTCACCCGGCCATCCGCGAGGCGCAATCGGCAGTTCGGCCAGTCTTCGTCCAGGCCACGACGCTGCGCGTCCGTCATGCGTCCGGCACGCACCACATAGCTGCGGATCGCCCGCTCCCGGCGTTCGGGGAGAATGCTGGATAGGTCGTTGCCGCTCACTGTCGCGCCTCCCGCCAGCAGTGCGCGGCATGGCAGGCCAGCGTGCCCCAGCCCAGGAGGAAGAGCAGGCCGCCGAGCGGGGTGATGGCGCCAAGCCAGGTCCGCCCCGTGACCGCCAGCAAATACAGACTGCCGGAAAACAGGAGGATCCCGCCGTTCAGGCACCAGCCTGCCAGGCGCAGCGTTCGCAGTTGCCGCGCGGCGGGCAGCAGACCCAGTACCAGCAACGCCGCGGTATGAAACATCTGATAGTGAACGGCCGTCTGCCAGATCGAGAGCTCCGCGGGCGTCAGGGAATGCTTCAGGGCGTGGGCACCGAAGGCGCCCAGCGACACCGTCAGGAAACCGCTGAGCGCCGCGGACAAAAATATTCCTGGATTCACGATGATCTCTCGCAGATACAGACCGAAACCAAATGGGCGCGGATCGGAAATGAACCGGTCCGGGTCGGAAATAAAAAAGCCGCGCCCGGCGCGGCTTTTTCGTGCGGGCGGCACGGCGGCATCAGGTTTGGGGTTCGATCAGTCCGCGCACTTTTTTCATCGCGCTCTGCTCAAGCTGCCGAATCCGCTCGGCCGAAACCGCGTATTTGGCCGCAAGGTCGTGCAGCGTGACTTTTTCGTCGCTCAACCAGCGCTGCTGGATGATGTCGCGACTGCGTTCGTCGAGCGTGGCTACTGCGGCATTCAGGCGACCGTAGTGAACCTCTTCCCAGTCGGCCTGTTCGAGCTGCCGCGCGGGGTCGCCGCTGGGGTCTTCAAGGTACTGCGCGGGCACCAGATAGGCGGAGTCTTCGTCCTCATCGACGGACAGATCAAACGCCGCGTCGCGCGCAGACAGCCGCTGCTCCATCTCGCGTACCTGCTTGATCTCGACACCGAGGTCCGCCGCCACAGCGGCAGCTTCTTCGTTGTTGAGCCAGCCCAGACGCTTCTTGCTGCCGCGCAGGTTGAAGAACAGCTTGCGCTGCGCCTTGGTGGTGGCGACCTTGACGATGCGCCAGTTGCGCAGGACGTATTCGTGAATTTCGGCCTTGATCCAGTGCACCGCAAAGGAGATCAGGCGCACGCCCTTGCTTGGGTCGAAACGCTTGACCGCCTTCATCAGGCCGACGTTGCCTTCCTGGACGATATCCGCCAGCGGCAGGCCGTAGCCGGAATAGGAGCGCGCGATATGCACCACGAACCGCAAGTGCGACAACACCAGATCCCGCGCGGCATCCAGATCGTTGTGGTGATACAGCCGCTCGGCCAGTTCGCGCTCCTGCTCCGCGGACAGCACCGAAATCGCGCTCACGCTATTCACATAGGCGGCGATATTGCCGCCCGGGATCAGCGGGTTCACAACTTGCAGACTTTTACCCATGACGGCCTCGCGAATTCAGGGGGGCTATTCTAACACCGGAAAATTGGACGGCAATCGCCAATAAAAGTTCAAGGCTGTTTTGTTTGCCCTTATAAATCAAGGCTCTATCGCTCTCATCTGGAGGCCAGCCGCCAGCCGGGCGCCCAGCGCGCCGAGCACACCGGCGGCGATCACCAGCGCGAACGACTCCACGACACCCAGCCGCGCCAGGCCCCACTGGCTCTGGTACAGAGCGGCCAGTCGGTCCACCGGATAATGCAGCCACCAACGACCGGCAGCGACCATGATGCAGGACAGAATTCCGCCGCCCAGGCCGTACCAGAACCCCATGTAGAGGAATGGCCGGCGCGCAAAGGCATCGGTGCCGCCGACCAGTTTGACCACCAGAATTTCCTCGCGGCAGTTTTCGATGGCCAGCCGGATGGTATTTCCCACGATCAACAATACGCCCAGCGCGAGCACGGTCGCGAGCGCCAGGGCGGCCTGCCGTCCGATAGTGGCGATGGCATTGGCCCGCGCGACCCACTGGGTATCGATCTGCACCGCCTCCACCGACGGCAGTTTCGCAAACGCGTCCGCCAGCGTAGTCAGCGCAGCGGCGCTGGGTTGATCCCGCGCCGTCACCACTACCACGGGGGGCAGGGGGTTATGGTCCAGCAGATCCAGAACATCGCCGAAGCCCGAGCTCGCCTTGAATTCGGTGAGTCCCTGTTCCGCAGAAATGAACTGCACGGCGCTCACCCCCGCATGTTCCCGCAGTTGCGCGAGGAGCCCATCCATTGCCTTGGGAGCCGTATCCAGGTGCAAATAAAGGGTGAGGCGGTTGCCCGCATCCAGTCCCCCGGCCAGCTGTTGCAAGCTCGCCACCACCAGATAGAGGCTGGTCGGAAGCGCCAGCGCAATCGCGATAACCAACACCGTCATCAGGCTTTGCACCGGCGCGGCCGCGAGCCGGATAAGGCTCTGTGCCGCTGTCTCACGGTGGTGCCGCACGCCGGCCACGAACCGATCGCCAAGGCTCAGGCGGCGCGCGCTGGCGCCGGGCTGCGGGGTTCGGATCCCGCTTTGGGGCGCCGGACGAGGAGCCCGCGCCGGACCCCGGTCAGTCCGCTGCATCGGTGTCACTCCCGGCGACCAGGCGGCCGTTGCTGAGTTGCAACTGCCGCCGCCCCATCGCTTCGATGAGGCCGACAGCATGGGTTGCAATCAGCACGGTCACGCCGAGGTCGCTGAAATCGCGAAACAGTTTCATGATTTCCATGGACAGTTCGGGGTCGAGGTTGCCGGTGGGCTCGTCAGCCAGCAGGATGCGGGGCGTGTGTACCACGGCGCGCGCGATGCCCACCCGCTGCTGCTCTCCGCTCGACAACTCGAGCGGCTTGCGGTGCTCCCGATCCAGCAATCCCACCTTGTCGAGTGCGGCGCGCACCCGCCGCGCGACGTCGCTCGCACGATAGCCGGACACCCGCAGCGGCAGGGCGACATTGTCGTGAACGCTGCGATCGAGCAGCAGATGGTGGTTCTGAAACACCACCCCGATGTTGCGGCGGTAATGGGGAATCTGGCTTGGGTGCAGGCGCCCGAGACTGCGACCGTTGATCAGTATCTGGCCCTGGGTCGGTCGCTCCAGCAGCATGATCAGGCGCAGCAGGGAGCTCTTGCCGGCGCCGGAATGGCCGGTGAGGAAGGCAAATTCACCGGCGCCCAGCGCGAAACTCACCCCGTTCAGGGCATCGTGGCCGCCGGGATAGCGTTTGTAGACCTGATCGAACCGGATCATCTAGCCGACGTTGTCCTCGGTCGCAAGCAGAGCGTCCACAAAGAGTTCGGCATCGAACGGTTGCAGGTCGTCGATGCCTTCGCCCAGACCCACATAGCGAACCGGCACACCAAATTCGCGGCACAGCGCAAAAATCACCCCGCCCTTGGCCGTGCCGTCCAGCTTGGTGAGCGCGATTCCCGTCACCGCGACAGCGGCGCTGAACTGGCGCATCTGGACCACCGCGTTCTGCCCGGTGCCGGCATCCAGCACCAGCAGGGTTTCGTGGGGCGCGTCGGGGTCGAGTTTGGCCATCACCCGGCGGACCTTGGTCAATTCCGCCATGAGATTGTCCTTGGTATGCAGGCGCCCGGCGGTATCGGCGATCACCACATCCAGCTGCCGCGCCTGGGCCGACTGGATGGCGTCGAAAATAACGGAGGCGCTGTCGGCGCCCGTGCCCTGGGCAACCACTGGCACCCGATTGCGATCGCCCCAGGCCTGCAACTGCTCTACCGCAGCCGCGCGGAAGGTGTCGCCGGCGGCGAGCATCAGCGTGCGACCCTTGGATTGCAGGCGGTGCGCCAGCTTGCCGATCGTGGTGGTCTTGCCGACGCCATTGACGCCGACCACCAGCATCACAAAGGGCTTCTGATGGTCGATCACCAGCGGTTGCTGACAGGGTTCGAGCAGCTCCACCAGCAGCGTCCGCAGCTCACCGCGCAGCGCCTGGGCGTCGCTCAGGTTGCGCCGTTTGACCCGCGCGGTGAGTTCGGCGATCACCGCGTTGGCGGTTTCGACGCCCATGTCGGCCATCAATAGACTGGTTTCGAGTTCTTCGTAGAGCTCGGCGTCGATCGCCTTGCGGCCGAGCAGCAGATTGCCCAGGCTCGCGCCGGTGCGGGCCAGGGCGCGCCGGAACAGCCCCCGGCGCGGTTCTTCGACCGGCGCCGGCGCCGGTTTTTCGATCACCACCGCGGGCACCGCCAGTCCGGACTCGACCGCCACGGCAGTCGGGTCCGCAACGTTCGGCTGAGAAGCCGATGCTGGTGCCGACGACGGGACTGAAGCTTCCTCGTTCGCCTTACGGCGGCGAAACAGCCCAAACAGACCGCCCCGATCCGACGACTTTGGTGCTGCAGTTTCGTCGCTTGTCATGAGTTTGGGCGGCTGAAATGAGGGCCGTGTATCCTACCATTCCCCACAGACACCGGAGTATGCGCGTGCCGCGCTCTCGTGGCGGATCGGGCGGCAGATCCTCCGGCCCTTCCCACAACAATACCGGTGTCGTCCGCATCATCGCCGGGCGCTGGCGCGGCCGGAAGCTCGTGTTTCCGGCGCAGCCGGGATTGCGCCCCACCGGTGATCGCCTGCGCGAGACCCTGTTCAACTGGTTGCAGCCGCTGCTGCCGGATGCCCGCTGCCTGGATCTGTTTGCCGGCTCCGGCGCATTGGGCCTGGAAGCGGCTTCCAGGGGTGCTGCGCTGGTCAGCCTGATCGAATCCAGTGCCGCGGCGGCGCAGGCACTGCGCAATAACTGCGCGCGGCTGGAAGTCGATAGGGTAGAGGTGATCAACACCGATGCCTTGGCCTGGCTGGCGCGACGATCGCCACCGCCCGATCCCTACACCATCGCCTTTGTCGATCCGCCGTTTGCGAGCGACCTGCTCCGGCGCGCGATCCCGGCGCTCGAAGCCCCCGGAGTGCTGGCCGAGCAGGCGTGGATTTATCTCGAAACCGCACGCGGACAGGCCATTCCGGAGTTGCCGCCAAACTGGCATTTACACCGCGAAAAGTGTTCCGGAGACGTCTGTTGCCGGCTGTTTCGGCGCGTTTCTGGCGCGATTGAGGGGGCTGGGTAAATTGTTTACCATGCGCCACCTCGCGCGGAGTCCGCCATGAAAATCGTCGTCTATCCGGGCACTTTCGACCCCATCACCAACGGCCATGTGGACCTGGTGGAGCGCGCCTGTCGCCTGTTCGATCGGGTGGTGCTGGCCATCGCGAGCAGCGAGCGCAAAGGCCCGCTGTTTTCGTTGCAAGAACGCATTGATCTCTCCAATGCCGCGCTGGCTCATGTCAAAAATGTCGAGGTGCGCGGATTCGACTATCTGTTGGTGAATTTCGTGCGCGACTGCGGTGCCTGCGCGGTGATTCGTGGGCTGCGCGCCGTGTCGGATTTTGAATACGAATTCCAGCTCGCGAACATGAACCGCGCGCTGGCGCCGGACGTGGAGAGCGTGTTTCTCACGCCATCCGAACGACTCTCCTACATTTCGTCGTCGCTGGTGCGCGAAATCGCTTCCCTGCGCGGCGACATCACGCCCTTCGTCCCCCCGGTGGTCGCGGCCGCCTTGAAAACGCGCTTCGTCTGACCCGAGCTCAGCGCTGACAGCTGGCGCAGTAGACGGTGGTGCGCTGACCGAGCCGCACTTCCCGCAGCGGGCTCCCGCATTTTTTGCAAGGTTCCCCGGCGCGACCGTAGACCTGCAACTGTTGGCGAAAATACCCAGGCTTGCCATCGCCGCCGACAAAATCCCGCAGCGTGGTGCCACCCTGGCGGATCGCGGCACCCAGCACCGTCTTGGTCATAGCTACGACGGATTCATAGCGTGACCGCGCGATGCGGCCCGCTGCGCGCAAAGGATGCACTCCACTGAGGAACAGGATTTCGTTGGCGTAGATATTGCCGATCCCAACCACGACCTGGCTGTCCATCAGGAAGCTCTTTACCGGCACCCGGCGCCCGCGCGAGCGGTCGTAAAGATAGTCGGCGTCGAAAGGTTCGCTCAGGGGTTCCGGCCCAAGATCGCACAGCAGCGGATGTGCAAACGGATCGCCGGTCAACCACAGCACCGCTCCGAAACGACGCGGGTCGGTAAAGCGCAACACACCGCCATCGTCGAGCAGCAGATCGAGGTGGTCGTGGGGGCCAGCGGCGAGTCCGGGTGCGACCATGCGCAAGCTGCCGGACATGCCCAGATGCAGCAGCAGGTGGCCACGGTCGAGGGCAAGGAGCAGGTATTTCCCACGGCGCTGGCCGCCATGGATGTACTGGCCGGGCAGCAGGTCCGGCAACTCCGCGGGCACCGGCCAGCGCAGCGCCGGTTGGCGCAACCGCAAGGCGGCTACGCGGCGTCTTTCAAGATGCGGCAGGATGCCGCGCAGGGTGGTTTCGACTTCCGGAAGCTCAGGCAGGGCGCTGGCCTCGCATCGGCGCAGTAGACCACTTTACATCAGGTTGTCGGCAAGACTTCATCAAGGACTCAGCGCCGGGACACAAAAAAGCCCGGGGGTGCCGGGCTTCGTCTGCGACCCATGCCAGCGGGTGCTTACTTGATCTTGGCTTCCTTGTAGATCACATGCTGGCGCACGACCGGATCGTATTTCTTTATTTCGATCTTTTCGGGCTTGGTGCGCTTGTTCTTGCTCGTGGTGTAGTAGTGCCCGGTGCCCGCAGTGGACACCAGCTTGATCAGGTCGCGATTCGATTTGGCCATGCTGCCTCCTAGACCTTGTTGCCGCTGGCACGGAGGTCGGCAAGCACCTGCTCGATACCCAGTCGGTCGATGATCCGCAATCCTTTGGTGGATACGCGGAGCTTCACAAAGCGCCGTTGGGACTCGACCCAGAATCTGTGGGTGTGCAGATTCGGCTCGAACCGGCGTCGCGTTCTGTTCTTGGCGTGGGAAACGTTATTTCCCACCATTGGGCGTTTGCCCGTGACCTGACACACTCTTGACATAACCGCCTCTGAAATCGGCGCTGAAAAGCCGCCCGCGCGAGAAGGCGCGCTTTATACCAAAGCGTGGGGGCTAAAGCAAACCGGCGACCCTCACAGCAGACCTCGCTCGGCGAGGGACACCACCTCCCCAGCGCCCACCACGAAGTGGTCGAGCAGGCGCACATCGACCAGCGCCAGCGCTTCCCGCAGCCGGGCGGTGATGCGGCGGTCGTCAGCGCTCGGCTCCGCCACGCCGGAGGGGTGATTGTGACCGACAATCACTGCTGCCGCATTATGAAAGAGGGCGCGCCGCACCACCTCGCGCGGATGGACACTGGCGCCGTCGATGGTGCCCTGGAACAGATCCTCAGTGGCGATCAGGCGATGCCGGGTATCGAGAAACAGCACGACAAAGATTTCGCGCGAATGTCCGCTCAAGTGCGCCTGCAAATACCGGGCGGCGCCCTCGGGTGCTGTAAAGGCATCGCCGCGCTCCAGTTGGGCGCTGAAGTAGCGGCGCGCCAGTTCGAGCACTGCCTGCAACTGTACATACTTGGCGGGACCAAGCCCCTTGCCGGCGCAGAAACCCGGTTGGTCCGCCGCGAGCAGCGCGGCCAGACCGCCGAACTGGCCCAGGAGATCCCGCGCCAGATCCACCGCGCTCTTGCCCGCGTGCCCGGTGCGCAGAAAAATGGCGAGCAGTTCGGCATCGGACAGCGCCCGCGCCCCGCGCTCCAGAAGTTTTTCCCGTGGCCGTTCGCCCGCCGGCCAATGCCGAATCGCCATCCTGACCTCCATGTCCGGTAAAATCCCTGCTCGGTGCTATCTTACGCATTCACCAGCTATAAAGGGACGGCATGGGGACTCTCGCCAACAAACGCGTGGTACTGGGCGTCACCGGCGGCATTGCGGCCTACAAGAGCGCCGAACTGCTGCGCCGGCTACAGACCGCTGGAGCGGAAGTGCGGGTGGTGATGACCGCCGCTGCGGCCGAGTTCGTCACGCCGCTTACCTTCCAGGCACTGTCCGGCCATCCCGTCCATCTGGATCTGCTCGATCCCGCCGCCGAGGCGGCGATGGGCCACATTGCCCTGGCCCGCTGGGCGGACGTCATTCTGGTGGCGCCGGCGAGCGCCGACTTTATCGCCCGCCTGGCACAGGGTGAGGGTGGCGATCTGCTGACCACGCTCTGTCTCGCCAGCATCGGGCCGGTGGCAGTGGCACCGGCGATGAACCAGGCCATGTGGGCGAAACCTGCAACCACCGCCAATGTACGCACCCTGCGCGAACGCGGCATCCGCGTGTTCGGGCCGGCGGCCGGCTATCAGGCCTGCGGAGACGTCGGCGCGGGGCGGATGGAGGAGCCCGAAGCGCTGGCGCTTGGCGTGGCGGAACTGTTCGCGACCGAAACCCTGGCGGGCCGCAAGGTGGTGATCACCGCGGGGCCCACGCGGGAGGCGATCGACCCGGTGCGCTATCTGTCCAATCACAGCTCCGGCAAGATGGGTTACGCCCTTGCCGCAGCGGCCCGCGAGGCGGGCGCCGATACGGTGCTCATCAGTGGTCCGGTGGCGCTGGCGGTTCCGGACCGGGTGCGCTGCGTCAAGGTCACCAGTGCCGCCGAGATGCTCGCCGCCAGCCTGGCTGAAGTTGCCGATGCCGACCTGTTCATCGCCGCCGCCGCAGTCGCGGATTACCGGCCCCGTACGGTTGCCAGCCAGAAAATCAAGAAATCCCGGGAAACCCTTACCATCGAGCTCGAACCCAATCCCGACATCGTCGCTACGGTGGCGATGCTGCCCGAGCGCCCCTTTGTGGTCGGGTTCGCTGCGGAGACGGAAAATCTCCTCGACAATGCGCGCTCCAAGCTACTCCGCAAGGGACTTGACCTGGTGATCGCCAATGACGTATCCGATGCAGAGATCGGTTTTGGCAGCGACGACAATCAGGTGCTGCTGCTTTCCGCACTCGAAACCTTGCGCCCGCCACGCATGAACAAATCGCCCCTGGCGCGTCTGTTGATCGACCACATCGCGGCCCTGATGCGCACCGGCGGCACGGGCAACCCGGTGCCGGAACGGGAGATTCTGGTTTGACCGGTTTCGTCCACAGCCTGGTCAGCCTGATCAAGCGCCCGGCCTTTCTGCTGGCAGCGGTGATGTTGCTCGCGGTGCCATTGCCGGTCGGCAACTGGCTGCGCGAAGCCCTGGTGACTGAACCCCAAGCGGCTGCCGCCGCGCGCACCACCCAGGCCACGGCCGATGCCGCTGCCGCGGCGGTTGCCGATGCGGTCGCGCGCTGGCGCATCGCACTGTCCACGGTCGCCGCCAGGGACAGCACGCGTGCGGCGCTGGCTGCTGCCGGCACCAATACAGCCCGGCTGGAGCTGGCGACTGAATTTCCGGATGCCATTGAGGTGATCGCGACGGCCCGAGTCGAGTTCCTGCCGGCCACAGCATTCGTCGCCCAGCAGTTGGTGCGCAACGCGCTTGCGGGCACCGCGTTTGCGATTACCGCTCTGAAGCCGGACGCCACCCAGTGGCAGCTCATCCTGGCCGCGCAGATCCCGGACGCCGGGCAGCCGCGCGGCGCCATCCTGGTCGTGCTCCCCATGACGGCGCTTGAGCGCGCGGTTGTGTTCGATCAGGCGCACAGTCAGTTGACGCTCGTCCAGCAGTCCCCAGGCGTTGCGCCACAGGCCATCATGACCCTGGGTTCCGGCACACAGTCGCCGGTCATGGCCCCGATCCCCAATATCGCTGGCTGGCAGGCGTCGGTGCGGTTATCGGACCGCGCAGCGGCGGAGCACGCAGTTCCCGGACTGGCGCTTGCGGCCAGGCTCATCCCTTGGTTGCTCGCCAGCGCCGCGTTGGTCTTCTGGGGGCGCCTGCTGCTGCGGCGCGGCGTGGCCCTCACCCCACCACCGGCTCCTGCCAGCGTGCCATCCGGGGTGCGCCGCACGGCCGTTATCATTGCGCGGGAACTGGACCCTGCTGCTCCACCACCGCCGCCCGCGCAGGCTTCGCCGGCGGCCGCGCCGCAGCCGGAACCCCAGGTGGCTAGTACCGCTGCCGTCGAAGCTACAGGTGCCTCAGCCACGGAGCCCGAGGCCTTCGCGGCAGTTGTCTTTCGCGATTACGACATTCGCGGCGCGAGCGGGGACCACATTTCCCCCGCCTTCGCGAACGCACTGGGCAAAACGCTGGGCAGCCGGGTGCTGGATCGCACGGGCCGCCGCGTCGCAGTGGGCCGCGATGGCCGCATCAGCAGCCCGACGCTCTGCGCTGCCCTGATCGACGGTCTGCTCGCCACGGGTTGCGAGGTTGTTGACGTGGGGATGGTGCCCACGCCGGTGTTGTACTTCGCCGCCGCGCGCCTCCAGTCCATCGATGCGGCGGTCATGGTGACGGCGAGCCACAATGCTGCCGGCGACAACGGCTTCAAGATCATGCTCGGCCGCGATGTGCTGCAGGGCGAAGCCTTGCAGGAACTGCGTAGAGGCATGCTGGCGCGTGACTGGCGCGAAGGGACGGGGATTCATTCGTCAGCCGACGTGCGCGATGACTACATCAACGCGGTGCTCAGCGA
>JBKHWK010000017.1:0-16420 GCA_046566625.1 Gammaproteobacteria bacterium | reverse complement strand
TTTCCGCAGCACCCGCCGGATCCTACCCGTCCGGCCAATCTGGAGGACTTGCGCAAGGTAGTCGCCGGCACTGGAGCGGATCTGGGCATTGCCCTCGATGGCGATGGCGATCGCCTGGTGGCGGTGAGCGGCAGCGGCCGCATCGTCTGGCCGGACGAACTGCTGATGATCTTTGCGCGCGACATTCTGACCAGTCACTCCGGCGCCGATGTGGTGTTTGATGTCAAATCGACACGTCGGCTGACCAGCTTGGTCAATGGTTACGGTGGGCGGGCCGTCATGCACCGCACCGGCCACTCCCATATCCGCTCGAAAGTAGCCGAGCTGAAAGCACCCCTCGGCGGGGAATTCAGCGGCCATATCTTTTTTGGTGATCGCTGGTTTGGGTTCGACGATGCACTCTATGCAGCGGCGCGTCTGATCGAAATTCTCTGCCTCCGAGAGCAGAGCCTGGACAGCGTGCTCGCCGCCTTCGAAACCTCTGTTGCCACTGCCGAAATTCGCCTGCCGGTGAGCGAAGTGGACAAATTCGCCCTGATCGAACGCATCCGGGCTGCGGCTACTTTTGATGATGCTGAAATCAACGCGATCGATGGGCTGCGGGTGGAATTTGCCGCCGGCTGGGGACTGATTCGGGCCTCCAATACCGAATCCGCCGTCTCGATGCGCTTCGAGGCGGACGATGCGCAGCAATTGGCAGCCATCCAGCAACGGTTCCGCACCCTACTCGAAGCGGTCGCCCCTGAGCTTGCCGATAAATTCTGACACCCATTCACTGACCCGCGGTGGTTTCGATATGTCCGTATCCCATGAACGGAAGTCCCGAGAGCAGAAGGATGCCCCCTTGACCGGCGACCGCGCCAGGGACATCGCCCGGGTGCTCACCGAGGCCTTGCCCTATATTCAGAAATTCACCGGCAAAACGGTGGTCGTCAAATTCGGCGGCAACGCCATGGTGGACGAAAATCTCAAGCGCAGCTTCGCCCGCGACATCGTGCTGATGCGACTGGTCGGCATCAATCCGGTGGTGGTGCATGGTGGCGGCCCCCAGATCGGCAAGCTGCTGGGACAGCTCGGGATCGAGTCCAGTTTCGTGGACGGCATGCGCGTCACCGACAGCAAAACCATGGACGTGGTGGAAATGGTGCTGGGCGCCGCGGTGAACAAGGAAATCGTGGGCCTCATCAACGACGCCGGCGGGCGCGCGGTGGGCATCACTGGCAAGGACGGCGGGCTGATTCAGGCCACCAAACTGATGGTTACCCGCAAGACCCCCGACATGGAGGCCCCCGAGATTATCGACATCGGTCATGTCGGTGAAGTATCGGCGATCAACACCGATGTCATCGACATGCTCACCCGGGGCGGCTTTATCCCGGTGATCGCGCCCATCGGCGCCGGGCTTG
Source organism: Gammaproteobacteria bacterium (assembly GCA_046566625.1). Taxonomy (GTDB): domain Bacteria; phylum Pseudomonadota; class Gammaproteobacteria; order Pseudomonadales; family Porticoccaceae; genus JAGPUQ01. The sequence continues at coordinate 15,014 of JBKHWK010000017.1, read as the reverse complement.
GCGGCGCCTCCTACAACATCAACGCAGACCTGGTCGCCGGCAAGCTGGCGGAAGTAATGGGCGCGGAAAAGCTCATGCTGCTCACCAATGTCCAGGGTCTGCTCGACGCCGAAGGCAAGGTGCTGACCGGACTGTCGCCCAGTGAAGTGGAAGGTCTGATCGACGCAGGCGTGATTTACGGCGGCATGCTGCCGAAGATTCGCTGCGCCCTGGCCGCGGTCGCCAATTCCGTGACCAGCGCGCACATCGTTGACGGTCGGGTCGAGCACGCCGTGCTGCTCGAGATTTTTACCGACATAGGCGTCGGTACGCTGATCACCAGCGCCGCAACCGCATGACGCGGGTGAATCGCAACTCAGGACGCCGCCAAGAAATTCTCGAAGCCCTGGCAAACATGTTGCACGCGACCCCGGGCGGAAAAATCACAACGGCCGCGCTGGCGCGGGAGCTCGGGGTTTCCGAAGCGGCCCTGTACCGGCATTTTCCCAGCAAGGCCAGGATGCTTGAAGGTCTCCTCGAATTTACCGAGGAAACCCTGTTCACGCGTATCCGGATAATCCTCGACGAGGTGCCGGGGGCAACGGACCGCCTGCATCAGATTGCTTCATTGGTGCTGGTGTTCGCCGAACGCAACCCCGGCATTGCGCCTTTGCTGACCGGCGACGCCCTGACCGGTGAAACTGCGCGGCTGCGTGAGCGCGTCGGTCAGTTGTACGACCGTCTGGAAACCCAGCTCCGGCAGATCCTGCGCGAAGGCGAACTGCGCGAGCAGTTGCGGACCATCGCGACCCCGTCGGCAACGGCGGAATGTGTGCTGGCCCTGATGGAGGGCAAGTTGCGCCAGTTCGTGCGTTCGGATTTCGCCCGTCGGCCTACCGAGCACTGGCCGGAGCAGTGGCAGGCACTGGTGCCGGCGCTGTTTGCGCCGCCGCGGCAGCCGCTGCCGGATGAGCGTTTTTCAACTCCGTGAAGCGTGCGGCGTACTCCGCGTAGAGTTGCTCGATCTCGGTGTACTGAAGCTTGCGTTCGGCGAGACGCTTGTGGGCCTGCTCCAGCTTCTGATTCAGCGCCTTCAGTTCATCGAGGAGTTTGGCAGGCACCGGTTTGCCGCCGCGCTGCGCGTTGGCAGCGCTGTCCTCCGTCGCCACGCGCTGACGCTTGATGTCCTCGACTTGCACCTTGTCGATGCCGATTTCGCGCTCAACCTCTTGCAGCCGTCGCGCCTTCACCGCGTCGATATCGGCTACCGTGCTGTAGCTGCTCAGCAGATAGCGGTCGATTTTTGCTTGGTGCTCGGTGCGAACCGGTGCGGACTCGCGGGATTCTCCGGACGGGGTCTTGTCACCGCTTGCGGCCACGGATTCCAGAACCCGGCCATCCGGGCCCAGAATTTCGTAGCCGGTTTGGGCGGCATTCGCCGGCACCGTGTGGTCGATGACCAGCACACCCTGGGCATTGCGGTAGCGGTAGAGATTGGCCGCATCGGCAGGGAGCACGGCCAGCAGCCACAGGCCGGCTAGTGCGCCCGCTGCCGCGCGCGCCGTCTGGATTGGTCGCCGGTTCACCGTTTCATTCTCCTTGTTGCTCGTGTCAAACACCGTAGGTACTGCGGTAATCGCGTAGCGCCGCCACCCGAGCTGGCGCTGCAGTGTCAAGATATTCAATGATGTGATCGATGGCGATGATGCTCATCACAGGTACGTCCAGTTCCTCTGCCACTTCCTGGGTCGCCGAGCGGGCCCCCTGGCCACGTTCCCGACGATCCAGGCCCAATATCACGCCCGCCAGGGTTGCGCCGGCATTGCGAAGGATGGCAGCGGCGTCGCGGATCGCGGTTCCGGCCGTGATGACATCGTCGACGATGAGTACGCGCCCGGCAGCGGGCGCCCCCACCAGCGTCCCGCCTTCGCCGTGGTCCTTGGCCTCCTTGCGATTGAAGCACCAGGGGGTAGGGCGGTCATGACGCTGCGCCAGGGCCATGGCGGAGGCGACGGCCAGGGGGATACCCTTGTAGGCGGGGCCAAACAGAAAATCGAACTGGATGCCCGAGGCCACCACCGCGTCCGCATAGCACGACCCCAGCCTGTTGAGGCTGGCGCCGTCGCAAAAACGCCCGGCATTAAAGAAATAAGGGCTTATTCGGCCCGACTTGAGCTTGAATTCGCCAAACAGCAGAGCTTCGCGCGATACCGCGAGGTCGATGAAGTCGCGTTGATATGCCAGCATGCGGTACTCCTGGATCGTGCACGCAAGGATGTTCGTATGATGTCGTTCGGCGAAAGCGCCGGGTTATGATACAGGCCAACATCACAAGGGGCGATCATGAGGGTTATCAGCATATCCTGCGACGGCATTTTCCAGGCCGCCGCGCGCGGTCTGTTTGAGTGGCTGGCCGGACAAGACGCCGAACTGATCTGCCTGCAGGATCTGCGGGCGCGTATCCCGGAAATAGAGGATCGACCCGAATTTCAGCTCCCTGGATATAGCGCCTATTACCTCGATTCATCCGATCCGCTGCGCGACGGCGTGGCGATCTACACCCGCGTGGTTCCCAAAGCCCTGATCTACGGGTTCGGGCTGTTCAGCGGCGACGATACGGATGGCCGCTACCTGCAGGCCGACTTTGAAAGCCTGAGCGTGATCTCGCTGCTGGTACCCCAGGGTGCGGAATCCACGCAGCAGGAAACCAAAACCCGGTTTTTAACCGGGTTGCTCGCTCATATGGAAAAGATAACCCGCAAGCGTCGACGCTATATCTACTGCGGCAACTGGGGTATCGCGGCGACGGCAGCGGATATCGAGAACGCCGCCAGCTACGCGAATTCGCCGGGGTTTTTGCCCGAAGACAGGCAGTGGTGGCGCCAGGTCCAGGAGCAAGTCGGTTACACCGACGCGTTCCGCGTCGCCAATACCGATAGCGACGAGTTCAGCTGGTGGCCGTCCGGCACTCTGGGCAAGGGCGACGGCTGGCGTACCGATACCCAGCTGGTGTCGCGGGAGCTGATGCGCGCCGTGGAGTATGCGGCGATCTACAAATCCAAAGCCTTTTCCAGTCACGCCCCGGTGATTGTCGATTACGACATGGTGAGCCTGTAATCCGCTGCCAGAAGGGATCGGTAACGGATTATCGGCGCCCGGTCATTGCGCCAGCGCCATCTGCTGAACCCGGACCAGATCGGCAATACCCCGTTGCGCCAGCGCCAGCATGGCACTGAGATCGTCCCCCGAAAAAGGCGCTGCCTCCGCCGTACCCTGGACTTCGACGAAACCGCCGGGCGCCGTCATCACCACATTGAGATCGGTCTCGGCGGTCGAATCCTCGGCGTAGTCGAGATCGAGCACGGCCTCCCCCTTGTACATGCCGACCGACACCGAAGCCACCATGTACAGCAGCGGGTCATCGACGATGCGCTTGCGGCGCTGGAGATAGCGAATGGCGTCCACCAGGGCGACACAGGCGCCGGTAATGGCCGCCGTACGGGTGCCGCCGTCGGCCTGGATCACATCGCAATCGATGGTGATGGTGTTTTCACCCAGCTTCTTCATATCGATGGCCGCGCGCAGGGAACGTCCGATGAGGCGCTGAATTTCCTGAGTACGCCCCCCCTGACCGCCACGCGCCGCCTCGCGCCCCATACGCTCGTTGGTCGAGCGGGGCAGCATGCCGTACTCGGCGGTTACCCAGCCCTGATTCTTGCCGCGCAAAAAACGCGGTACGCCAGGCTCGACGCTGGCGGTGCAGATCACCCGCGTGTCGCCAAACGACACCAGCACCGAACCTTCGGCATGCTTGGTGAATTCGCGCTGTATTTTCACCGGACGCAATTGTTCCGGGCGGCGACCACTGGGTCTGGCCATGGCATATCCTCGGTAGGAGCGTGGGCAATGCGTCCGCATCGCGATATAAGGAGCGCCATTGTAGAGGAAGTGCCGGTGCGGCCCGACCATTTGCTAAGATGGTTGCCTCGTTTCGCCGCCCACAGTGCCCGCCCCATGCCCAACAGCATGACCGCCTTCGCGCGCGTCACCAGCCCCGTTCCGGGCGGCGCTCTGACCTGGGAGCTGCGCTCGGTAAATCACCGCTTTCTGGAGCCGCATTTCCGGCTTCCGGAAACTCTGCGCGAGCTGGAGATGCCGCTGCGCGACATCCTCCGCGAGCATCTCCCGCGCGGCAAGATCGATGCCACGCTGATCCTCACCGAAACCGCCGAAGACGCCTGGATCGCCATCGACGAAAATCGCATTAACGCTTACGTTGGCGCCTGCGCGCAGATTGCCGCCCTGGTCCCACACAGCGCGCCGGTTTCGCCCCTCGATCTGCTGCGTATGCCCGGTGTGGTGCGTGTTGTGGCGCCGGATCGGGAGATGCTCGCGCAGACGGCCACCGGGTTATTTCAGCAGGCAGTGGCGGAACTTGCTGCGGCACGGCGCCGCGAGGGTGAGCAGCTCGCCACCCTGATCCGCGACCGCCTCGATCGCATTGACCAGGAGGTCGAAAAAGTGCGCGCTCTGCTGCCCGAGCTGCTCGCCGCGCAGCGCGCGAAGCTCCGCGCCCGCCTTGATGAGCTGGTCGCACAGATCGACGCTGATCGCCTCGAACAGGAGTTGGCCTATCTCGCCCAACGCGCCGACGTCGACGAAGAACTGGATCGATTAGCAACCCACAGCGGCGAGTTCCGGCGCGTACTGGCGGTGTCGGGGGCGGTTGGCCGGCGCCTCGATTTCCTGTCCCAGGAGCTGAACCGGGAAGCCAATACCCTGGGTTCCAAGTCCATCGGCACCGCGACCACCCAGGCGGCGGTAGAGATGAAAGTATTGATCGAACAGATCCGCGAACAGGTGCAAAATCTCGAATGAGGTGCGTCGTGCGACATCCCGAACCCCATTTCAAACCGACGCAGGAGTGGTGACATGACCCACCGGGGGACACTTTTCACCGTATCCGCGCCCTCGGGCGCCGGCAAGACCAGCCTGCTCGCCGGGCTGGTAAAGCAGCTGCCGGACATCCGGGTCTCGGTTTCCCACACCACGCGCGCCATGCGTCCTGGTGAACGGGATGGCATCGACTACCACTTTGTCACCGAGCCGGACTTCATTGCCATGCTCGAGCGCGCCGAGTTTCTTGAGCACGCGCGCGTGTTCAACAACCTTTATGGCACTTCGCAGCTCTGGGTTGAGGAGCAACTGCACAACGGCACCGACGTGGTGCTGGAGATCGACTGGCAGGGGGCGGCTCAGGTGCGCCGGCTGCTGCCGGACTGCGTGCGCGTGTTCATCTTGCCACCCTCCATCGACACCCTGATGACCCGGTTGACCAGCCGGCGCCAGGACCAGCCGGAAGTGATCCAGCAGCGCCTGGCACAGGCGCGCGAGGAAATTTCGCACTATGTCGAGGCCGATTACCTCATCGTCAACGACCAGTTCGATACGGCGCTCGATGAACTGCTGGCGGTAGTAAAAAGCCAACGACTCACCCTCAGCGCCCAGGAGCGGCGCTTTGAGGCGCTGCTCCTGGCGCTGCTGTCCTGAGCCTGGTTTTGCGGTAAACTTGCCGACCGCCGGTCCAATGGCGGACAACCGTCCCTATCCGAGGCGAAACATGGCCCGTATTACTGTCGAAGACTGCCTGGAAAACGTTTATAACCGCTTTGAGCTGGTCATGATTGCCGGCAAGCGCGCGCGCCAGCTCGCCACCGGCGGCAAAGAGCCTCTGGTGCCCTGGGAAAATGACAAGCCCACCGTAGTCGCTTTGCGGGAAATCGCCGCGGGCCTGGTTGACCGCAGCATTCTCGACGAAGTTGAAGACGTCGACGATTTCCTTTCGCTTGACCTCTCGCGGGTCACAGAGCTGCCGCCCTATGTCTTTGAGGACGACGCAACACTGGCCGGGGACGACTGACCCGGAGGCGGTGTGCCAGGAGGCGGTCAGTTCGCTCGAGCGAAAACTGTCCACCTACCTGCCCGCCTCGCAAGTTCGACGTGTTCGGCGTGCCTTCGATTACGCAAAAACAGGCCATGAAGGCCAGCTTCGGCAGAGCGGCGAGCCCTATATTTCGCACCCGTTGGCCGTTACCCACATCCTTGCCGACATGCACATGGACAGCGAAGGCCTCATGGCCGCGTTGCTCCACGATGTCATTGAAGACACCCAGGTAACTCGACCGCAGCTCAACCGCCGCTTCGGCAAGACCGTCTCCGACCTGGTAGACGGGGTCAGCAAGCTGACCGAAATCGAATTTTCGTCCCGCGCCGAACAGCAAGCCGAGAACTTCCAGAAAATGGCGCTCGCCATGTCCCGCGACATTCGCGTGGTGCTGGTGAAGCTTGCCGACCGGCTGCACAACATGCGCACCCTGGGCGTACTGCCGCCGGAGAAGCGGCGCCGCGTCGCCCGCGAAACCCTGGACATCTACTCGCCCCTGGCCCAGCGCCTGGGCATGAACGACATGCGCGTCGAGTTCGAGGAACTGGGCTTTGCCGCACTGCATCCTCTGCGCCACCGCCGCATTCGCGAGGCATTGCGCAACGCGCGCGGCCGCCGCATCGGGGTGGTGGCGGAAATCCAGGAAGCGCTCGAAAACCGGCTGCAGAGTGAAGGTATTGTGGCCAGCGTAAGCGGGCGCGAGAAGCATCTCTGGAGCATCTACCAGAAGATGAAGCTCAAGAAGCGCTCTTTCAAGTCGCTGATGGACGTGTTCGCCTTCCGCATCGTGGTCGATTCAGTGGACGCGTGCTACCGGGCGTTGGGCGTTGTTCACAACCTGTACAAACCCGTCACCGGCGAATTCAAGGATTACATAGCCATTCCGAAGGCGAACGGCTATCAGTCGCTGCACACGGTGTTGGTGGGCATGCACGGCGTCCCCATTGAAGTGCAGATACGCACCCGCGAAATGGACGACCTTGCCAACTACGGGATCGCGTCGCACTGGTTTTACAAACGGGGATCGGGACCGGCGGCCGGTAACCAGAGCCGCGCCAACCGCTGGGTCAAGGGCCTGCTGGAATTGCAGCGCCAGGCCGGCAACTCGCTGGAGTTCATCGAGCATGTGAAGACCGATCTTTTCCCCGACGAGGTCTATGTCTTCACGCCCAACGGCAAGATCATCGAGCTCCCCAGCGGCGCCACGCCCGTGGATTTCGCCTATGCGGTGCATACCCATGTCGGCGACACCTGTGTCGGCTGCGAGATCAACGGCCAGCTGAGTCCGCTATCTCAGGCACTGGTGAGTGGCCAGCGGGTGCGCATCGTCACCGCCCCCGGTGCGCAGCCGAATCCGTCCTGGCTCGATTTTGTGGTTACCGCAAAAGCTCGCAGCGCGATCCGTCATTTTCTCAAGCACCAGCAGCACGACGAATCGGTGGAGCTCGGCAAGCGCCTGCTCGATCAGGCGTTGTCCCGTTTCGGTACGGGGTATCAGCAGATCAGGAAATCCCAGATCAAACGTCTGCTCCAGGAAACCGGCGCGAAAACCTTTGAAAGCGTGCTGCAGCAGATTGGCATCGGCAGTCGCGTGGCCTACGCCGTGGCGAATATCCTGATTCCGGTCGCGGACCGCGGCGAGGTTGCGCCCAACCTCGACTCGCCCATCCTGATCGACAACAGGCAGGGTCTGGTCATCAGTTTCGCGCGCTGCTGCTACCCGCTGCCCGGCGACCCGATCCTGGGTCACATCAGTCCGGGCCGCGGTCTGGTGATACACCGCGACTCCTGCAAAAACCTGACCGGCATTCGCGACAGCCAGGAAAAATCCCTTCCCCTGCAGTGGTCTCCCACCGTCAAGGGCGAATTTCCCGTGGAGTTGAAACTGGTGGTGGCGTCCGAGCGCGGTATCATCGCCACCCTGGCGAGTCGGATCGCGGAACAGGACGCCACCATCCAGCGCATCAATGTGGGTGATCGGGACGCGGCCAGCATGGTCAACATTGTGCTTGCCGCGCGTAATCGCGTGCATCTCGCCAACATCATGCGCCGCATCCGGACCCTGAAACCCGTGCGCTCGGTGCAGCGCGTCAAAAACTGAAACCCGAGGTGATTCTTGGCTGACAAATCCGTCATTCACAGCGACTGCGCGCCTGCCGCGATCGGCACCTATTCCCAGGCCATGCGCGCCGGCGACACGGTATATCTTTCGGGACAGATCCCCCTCGATCCTGTCAGCATGCAACTGATCAGCGGCGACATGCGCGCCCAGATCGAGCGCGTCTTCGACAATCTCGCCGCGGTCTGCGCGGCCGCCGGCGGTTCCCTCGGCGACATCGTCAAACTGAACATCTTCCTGGTCGATCTCGGTCATTTCGCCCTCGTCAACGAGGTGATGGCCGGCTATTTCTCGGCACCCTATCCCGCGCGCGCCGCCGTCGGCGTGGCCGCGCTGCCACGCGCCGCCCAGGTGGAAATGGACGCGATCATGGTGCTTTGACACGCACCTCAAGTTGCCGTGGTGACGAGTTGCTGTGGTGACATGTCGGCATTGAAAGTTCCGTTGTGAAACCCCGGAGGAAAACCGCCATGCGGATCGATATCATCTCCGACGTCGTGTGTCCCTGGTGCTATGTCGGCAAAAAACAGCTCGAGCGCGCGCTGACCAAGCGCCCGCAACTGCAAACCGAGATTCGCTGGTTTCCCTACCAGTTGCATCCGGAAGCGCCGGCCGAGGGCTACCCGTACCGCGCAACCATCGAGCGCAAATATGGGCGCCAGGTGATAGACGGCATGTTCGCGCGTCTTGCCGCGGCGGGAAAATCCGTCGGCATCGAATTTCAGCTCGACCGCATCGCTCGCGGTGCCAATACCCTCAACGCCCACCGCTTGATCGAATGGGCGCGCGCGGAGAACTGCGAGGACGCCGTGGTCGAGGCTTTGTTCAGGGCTTATTTCTGCGACGGCCGGGATGTCGGCAATGCGGAAACCCTCGCCGCCATTGCCGGTGAAGTCGGCATGCGCGGCGCCGCCACCCTGGTGCAGCGTCTCGCAGGACAGGATAGTCGCACGGAAGTGCTCGACCGCATGGCTTATTCCCGTGACCAGGGCGTCACCGGCGTGCCTTTCTTTGTTTTCGACGGCACACTGACGCTGTCCGGCGCGCAGTCCGAGGAGACCTTCCTGCACCTGCTCGACCGGGCCGTGGCCCAAGCCGGCGGCGATACCGCCGCGTCGTGCAGCCCCGAGGGCTGCATCTAGCAGTTTGTTGAAAAACTGCTAGCGGAGGCCAGCCTGACCGGCGTCACCGACAAACGCGTCTGGCCCATTCATAACATCATGCGATCACCGCAGCGAAAGCAGCGGCCGCGGTCGCATCACGGGAGTCACCATGAAATTCACCTGGTTCAATCTGATGCCCTGGCCGCATCTGCCCGCGGATTTCCGCAAGAAACACCGCTCGGTGTGGGTGGATATCGATGCCAAGCTGTACGATCCGATCAAGGGTCACGATGTCTACAGCCAGTATCTCGACATGCTGGAATATGCCGACGCCATGGGCTACGACGGCATCGGCGTCAACGAACACCATCAGAACGCCTACGGCCTGATGCCCTCGCCGAACATCATGGCGGCCGCCATTTCGCGTCGTGCCCTCAATGCTGCCGTGGTCGTGCTCGGCAATTCGTTGTCGCTGTACAACCCACCGATCCGCGTTGCCGAAGAATTCGCCATGCTCGATGTCATCACCGGCGGGCGGCTGGTGGCGGGTTTCCCCGTCGGCACTTCGATGGATACCAACTTCTGCTATGGCGACATTCCGGCGCTGACCCGCGAGCGCTATCAGGAGGCCCACGATCTGGTGCGCAAGGCCTGGCGCGAGACCGAGCCCTTCGCCTGGAATGGCCGCTACACCAAGCTGCGCCACGTCAATACCTGGCCCAAGCCGATCCAGAATCCGCCGCCCATTCACATTCCCGGCGGCGGCTCGGTGGAGACCTACGATTTCTGTCTCGACAACGTCTACTCCTATTCGTATCTGAGCTTTTCCGGCTACATCCGCGCCAAGGCCCTGTTGCAGGGGTACTGGGATCGCCTCGCCGAGCGCAACGAACCCGACGCCTCGCCTTATCGCGCCGGTTTCGCGCAGACCATCTGCGTCGCCGAAACCGATGCCCAGGCGGAAGAACTCTATTCCGAGCACGTCAATTACTTCTTCAACCGCTGCCTGCACATCGCCCCCGGCTTTGCCGATGCGCCGGGCTACCGCACCATCAAGACCATCAAATCCGGCGCGCTGTCGCAGTTCTCGCCGAATTTCGAGGAGGCTTCCCACATGTCGTGGAAGGATCTGGTCGAGGGCGGCTTCATCATCGCCGGCAGCCCCGAGACCGTGCGTGAGCGCATGGAGGATCTGATCAAGGGTTTGCGCGTCGGCAACATCTTCTGCCTGATGCACGTCGGCGACATGCCGCTCGAAAAAACCAAATACTCGACCCGGTTGTTCGCCGAAAAAGTCATGCCCAGGCTGCGCAACATGTGGCCGGAATACGATAACGACACCCGCTTCTGGTGCCAGCCATTGGCCAAGCGCGCCACGCCCGGCCCGGTGTCCGACTACAACGCTGCCCTCGGAGGCAACCACTGATGACTGCCCTGAGCCTGAACAAAATCAAAACCCATCACGCCGTGGTCGATGTCCTGAGTGGCGGCACCGGCCCGGATCTGTTCTTCCTGCACGGCGCCGGCGGCATCACCGCCGACGATCCCTTTCTGACCGCGCTCGCACAGAAATACCGCGTGCATGCACCCCTGGTGCCGGGCTACGGTGCGTCCGATGAGTGCGAGAGCATTCGCACCATGCTCGATTTCACCCTGCACAGCTACGATGTGATGGATGCGCTCGGATTGCGCAAACCCATCGTCGTCGGTCACTCCATGGGCGGCATGATGGCGGCGGAAATGGCCGCCATCGCACCCCACGATATCGACCGCCTGTGCCTGCTGTGCCCGGCCGGTCTGTGGCTGGATGAATACCCGATGCCGGACATCTTCTCGATGGTGCCCTACGAACTTCCCGCCGTGCTGTTTCACGATGTCGAAGCCGGCGCCGCGATGATGACGGCGGGCGCGGATTTTTCCGATCTCACCTTTCTGCAAAACTTCCTGGTGCAGAACGCCCGCCAGCTCGGCATGGCCGGCAAGATTCTGTTCCCGATCGCGGATCGTGGCCTGAGCGAACGCCTCTACCGCATCCAGGCGAAAACCCTGCTGGTATGGGGCGCCTCCGATCGCCTGACGCCGTTGCCCTATGGCGAAGCCTTCCGGCAAGGTATCGCCGGCAGCGAGCTGATCGTGGTCGAAAAGGCGGGGCATATGCTGCCGCTGGAGCAGACTGCCGCCGTGATTCAGGCGATTGGTCGGTTGGGCTGATACGAAACAGCCGGCGCCAGTGGGCACTGAGATGCCTGCGGGCGCCGGCAAGGAAGCAATAAAATCAATCGGAAGTTGGTCCGCATGCGCGCGTGATTGGTCGGGGCTGCGGTGCTTTTCATGAGTGCAAGCGCGACGCATCGCGACTGCGTTGGCCCCTGATATCTGCGCCGCTCAGTCCCGGGTCGGCGTACCGCGTTGTGCAAGTTCGGCGCGGGCCTGGGTCACTGCGGCGCGTACCTGGCTGGGCGCGGTACCGCCGATGTGATCGCGGGCGGCCACGGAGCCCTCGAGTGTGAGCACGGCGAAGACATCGCTGGTGATGGCGGGCGAGAAGGCACGCAACTCATCGAGCGACAGATCGGCGAGATCCCGAGCACTGGCGATGCCGTGGGCTACCGCCTTGCCGACCGCTTCATGGGCGTCGCGGAAAGGCAGACCCTGGCGCACCAGATAGTCGGCGAGGTCGGTGGCGGTGGCATAGCCGGCGCGCGCCGCTGCGCGCATGGCGGTGCGATTGACCTCCAGCGCGGGCATCATGTCGGCGAAGGCGCGCAGGCAGTCACGCAGGGTGTCTGCGGTGTCGAACAAGGGCTCCTTGTCCTCCTGATTGTCCTTGTTGTAGGCGAGCGGCTGGCCCTTCATCAGGGTGAGCAGGGCGACCAGATGACCGGTGACGCGGCCGGTCTTGCCGCGCACCAGTTCCGGCACGTCGGGGTTCTTTTTCTGCGGCATGATGGACGAGCCGGTGCAGAAGCGGTCGGGCAGGTCGATGAAGCGGAATTGCGCCGAGGCCCAGAGAATCAGCTCTTCGGACGCGCGCGACAGGTGTGTCATCAGCAGGCTGGCGGCGGCGCAGAATTCGATGGCGAAATCACGGTCGCTGACTGAATCCAGGGAATTGGCGGTGGGTCCGTCGAAGCCGAGCAGCGCCGCGCTGTAGTGGCGGTCGATGGGATAGCTGGTGCCGGCCAGCGCGGCGGCGCCCAGCGGCGAGCGGTTCAGGCGCTTGCGGCAATCGACCAGGCGCGAGTGATCCCGCCCCAGCATTTCGTACCAGGCCATCAGGTGGTGGCCAAAAGTCACGGGCTGCGCGGTCTGCAAATGGGTAAAGCCGGGCATGATGGTGTCGGCTTCGCGGTCGGCGACCGCCACCAGCGCCTGCTGCAGGCGGGTGATTTCCGCCAGGATGGCGTCGATTTCGTCGCGCAGCCAGAGGCGGATGTCGGTGGCCACCTGGTCGTTGCGGGAGCGTCCGGTGTGGAGCTTCTTGCCGGCAGTGCCGATCGCCGCGGTGAGAGCGGATTCGATGTTCATATGCACATCTTCGAGCGCTTCGGACCAGGTGAACTGGCCGGCGTCGATCTGCGCGGCGATGGCTTCCAGGCCGGTGACGATGGCGTCGCGTTCCGCTTGGGTGAGTACGCCGACCCGGGCCAGCATTCCGGCGTGGGCGATGGAGCCGGCGATATCGTGGCGGTAGAGGCGTTGGTCGAAGCGGACGGAGGCGGTGAAACGGGCAACGAACGCGTCGGTGGCTTCGCCGAAGCGGCCGCCCCAAGCCTGATTGACGGGTTTGTCCTGGCTCATAGGGTGTCCGGGTTTGCGAGTTGCGCACACCGGCAGGGCGTGCGGCTGGATAGGATGAAGACGCGTATTATAAACCGGGACCAGGAGCGGCATGATGGAGCGAATTTTGCGCTGGTATGAAAAGTACGCAAAACGGCTGCCGCGGCGGCGGCCGGTGTCTTTGTACGAGGTTGACTACTTTCTCCCGGATCTGTGCCGTGGCGAGGGCCTGCTGGCGGTCATCGTCATTTCATTGCTGTTGTCGGTGCTGATGGCGGTCGCCCGTTTCGGTATCGAAAATTTCGACTGGTCGGGGTTTGGCAACATTGCGTTCATGGCGATCTGGATTGCGCTGTTGAGTGTACTGGTGCTCTGCGAGTGCAATCGCTGGCTGATCGGGGTGCGCTACACCTGGAGCGCCGTCATCAGTTTTGGCCTGGTATTGGCGGTTGCGTTCGTGGTTGGCGTCGCGGCGGATTATGTGGTGGCCTGGAGTCTCGGCGGTGTGTTCGGGTTTGGCCGTGCGTTGAATGTGGTGGTGGTGACCGCGATACCCGCCGGCATTCTGCTGCGCTATCTTTACTTGCAGCAGCAATTGCGGATCCAGCAACGCGCCGAACTGGAAGCGCGCATTCAGGCGTTGCAGGCGCGGATTCGACCGCATTTTTTGTTCAACAGCATGAACATGATCGCCAGCCTGATCGGCTCCGACCCCGAAAAAGCCGAGCGGGTGGTGGAAGATCTTTCCGATCTGTTCCGCCGTGCCCTCAGCGACGCTCAAACGCTGGTGCCGTTGCGCGAAGAACTGGCGCTGTGTCGCAGTTACATGGCCATCGAAAAAATGCGCCTGGGTGATCGCCTGACCACCGAGTGGGAGATCGGCGATTACGGCGCCGGCGTGCAGATTCCCTGCCTGTCGTTGCAGCCGGTGCTCGAAAATGCCGTTTACCACGGCATTCAGTTGCTCCCGGCGGGGGGGGCTGTGGAGATCCGCGTGCGGCGGACAGGCGACCGGGTGACCATCTCGGTGCGCAACCCCTTCAATCCGCGCATGCGGCATAATAAGGGCAGCAAGTCGGCAATGGACAATGTCCGGCGGCGCCTGGAAGCGCACTTCGGACCGCGTGCGCGCGTCGAGTTTCTGACCGACGGCGAGCACTATGTAACGACCCTGAGTTATCCACTGGCCTGGTGAGGGACGCGCCCATGAACGTAGTGATTGTGGACGACGAACCTCTGGCGCGGGAGCGCCTGGCGCGCATGGTGCTGGCGCTCGGCGGGTTCCGCATCATCGGTCAGGCCGGCCACGGCCAGGAAGCGGTGCGGATGGCTCGCGACCTGAGTCCCGACGTGGTGTTGATGGATGTGCGCATGCCGGGCATGGATGGTCTCGCCGCCGCGCAGCATATGGCTGAGCTGGACCCGCCGCCGGCGGTGATCTTCTGCACTGCCTACGGTGATTATGCAGTGGAGGCATTCTCCTCCCAGGCGGTCGGCTATTTGCTGAAGCCGGTGCGACAAGCGGACCTGGCCGCAGCCCTCAATCGCGCGCGACGCATCAACAAGGCGCAACTCGCGGAGCTGCGGCAGTTGCCGGGGATGATGCTGGAGGGACGCACCCACATCACGGCGCGCAACCGGCGCGGCCTGGATCTGGTGCCGGTGGCGGAAGTGGCGCTGTTTCAGGCCGACCACAAATACGTCACCGCGTATCATGGCGACGGCGAGTCCCTGCTCGATGAGACCTTGCGGGACCTGGAGCAGGAGTTCGACGGCCGCTTCATCCGCGTGCATCGCAATGCGCTGGTGTCGATTGCGCACATCGAAGGCCTGGATCGCAATCACGAGGGCCAGAATTTTGTGCGCTTGCGGGATCTCGATATCAGGCCCCAGGTCAGCCGCCGGCATATCGTCGGCCTCAAGAAATTGCTCGATCAAATCTGAGTACGGTCGCACCCTTCATGTCACCCCAGCGTCTGCGTATCGCCACCCGCGAAAGTCCCCTCGCGCTTTGGCAAGCCCACCATATCAAGGCCGAGCTCGAACGCCTCCATGGCACCGCCGTAGCAGTGGAAATTCTAGGTTTTAC
>JBKHWK010000016.1:0-28471 GCA_046566625.1 Gammaproteobacteria bacterium | reverse complement strand
CATGGCGCGGCTTGCAACAGGCGGCCCAGGGTGTCGTCGAACAGGCCGAACAGATCCTTCGCGCCGGGCGAGCCGCCGACGGTGTAGGGCAGTTCCAGCGCCGGGATGGTGGCCCGGCTGGCCAGCCATTCGGAGGCCTTGGGCGACTCGTGGGGGGTGCGCAGTACCATCCGCACCGGTGTTGCCTTGAGCGTTTCCAGCAAAGCCGCCAGGTGGCTGGCGGTCGGCTCCATGCCGGGCCTGGGTTCCAGTTCGCCGATCACGGTCAGTCCCAGCCAGTCGATGAGGTAACTCCAGTTGCGGTGATGCACCACCACGGGCATGCCCGTGAGGCGCGCGCCCTGCTGTTCCCAGCGTGCCATGGCTGCCGTCCAGCGGCTCTGGAAGTCCGTGTTGCGATCGGCATAGCGGGCGGCGTTCGCCGGGTCCAGGTCCGCCAGGCGCCTGGCCAGACCATCCGCCACCCGCGCGATGTTGCGCGGGTCCAGATGCACATGTGGGTTGCCGCTGGCGTGCACGTCGCCCTGCGCCCGATCGAGCGCCCTGGGTCGCTCGATGATGCGGGCAAAACGCGCCGCTTCGAGATAACCCGGTTGGCCGGGCTGGATGCGCGCATTGCCGGCCTCGCGTTGCAGCAGCGGCAGCCAACCGGCCTCCAGCTCGGCGCCGGTGCAGATCAGCAGATCGGCCCGCCGCGCCTTGGCCAGCAGCGAGGGCCGCGCCTGGATGCGGTGTGGGTCCTGCAGGGCGGTGGTGGCCGAATCGACCTCGGCCAGTTCGCCGGCCAGTTCCTGGGTCAGTGCGGCCCATTCGGGCTTGCAGGTCAACACGTTGAGCGCCGCCCGGGCCGCAGGAGCGGCCAAGCCCAACAGGATCAAGCTCATGGTAAACAAGTATTTCATGGGTGTTTTCCTTCAGAATTTGTGGGCACCGTGCGCGCCGATGCTCAGGATGTACTGCAGGATGAGCTGATGGTCGGGGTCATCCTCGAACGACTTGTCGCGGGCGAATTGCAGCCGAAAGCGCGAGAACTCCGACGGCGAGTAGTCGGTCATCAGGCTCCAGCGGCTCGGGTCGAAATCGGCTGTGTCGAAGAACGCCCCGTTGGTCCCGAAATCCACCGAACCCCCATCCAGCCGGTCGTAGCGCAGACCGGTGCGCCAGCGCGGCATGAACTGATAGAGGGCCTGCACGTAGCCGCCCGACTGGGCGCTGGCATAACGGTCCGTCAGACCCAGGCAGGCGCCGCCCGCTGCGGAATCGTCCTGGCACAGCAGGTCCCCGTCCTCGTCGCGATCGAAATACTCCGCCGCGAAAATGACATTGCGCTGCCTGGGGTTGCCGTCCGGCGCCCATTTCCAGACGAAGTCGGCGAGCCAGGTTTTGGACCTGCCCGAGAACGCCGTCAGCGCCTCGAAGTCATTGATGTCGTCCAGGAAGCCCTCGCGCTCCCGTGGCGATGCGCTCAGGTACGACAAGCCCGCGCGCCAGGAATGCGCGATGCCGACATCGCCACCGACATGGGCAAAAGCGGCCCAGGCATCGGCGCCGTTCTTGTCGGCGCCCTCATCCGAGCCGGGGAAGAACTGCCCCTTGGCCACTTCGGCGCCCAGCTCCAGAAATAACTCGGTTGGCGCCAGCCAGCGCAATTGCAGGCCGTCCTGGTTCAGCGCTTCGCCGAACAGCGCCGAGTACATCAGGCTGTTGTCGGCGAAATCCCGGGCGTGCGCGTGTTTCTCGTTCTGGTAGCCAATGCCGGACCGGAAGCGGCCGCCCTTGACCGTCAGCCCGTGGCCCAGGCGCAGGGTCTGGAACCAGGCTTCTTCGACCTCAACCTCATCGTCGGTCACGGCCAGAATGAGCAGGCCGCGCGAGTAGGGATCGACGTTGGCGCTCAGCACCAGCTCGGTTTCGTTCAGCGTGAAGCCGCGCCCGTTGTCGGCGTGTCCGCCAGCGGGCATGAAGCCGGTGATCGGCCGCTCGCCGCCGGCGCGATCGATGTAGGCGCCTTGCAGGATCAGCGAGATTTCCGGGTTGAGGGCATTGGCCGCAACGGGTGGACTGGTGCTGGCGGCCGCCTCCTGCTGGGCGTTGTCGGCCTTGATTTCGGCCGTTTGCAGGCGATTTTCAAGGGCTTTCAGGCGTGTCTCGTACTCGGCCTGCAGCGCCTTGAATTTCTGATCGAATTCGGCGCGGATGGCGTCGACGTCGGTGGCGGCGCGAGATGCCGCCGACCACGGCATGGCAATGGCTACTGCCATCGCAAGGATGGTTCTTTTCATGGGGTGCTCCCGTAACGACCAGGCGTCCAGCATCAGGGTGCCGGATCGCGGATAAGGATTTGGAAAACTCAGGTCGTGGGGAGGAGCGGCGGCGCGCGGGGCTGGAACGCGGGGTAGGGGATCAGTGTGACGGCTTGTGACACCAGGTCGGTCGGTGTCGGGTGGATGGGTGCGATTACACCCTGGGCTGCCTCGGGAGCGAGGCCCGGTTGCTGGTTGTCGGCGCCCAGAAAAGCGTCGCACGCGCTGGTATGGGCGTGGAAAGGATGGTCGGCATCATGCACTGCCACCGCGACCTGGCCTGCGGCCAGCAGCATCACCGCCAACAGCACCCGCGCCGCGGCCAAGGCGGGGAAGCGGGACCAGGTGTGTGGTTGCGAGGTCATCGACAGATGTGAGCGGGTCGCGGGTCTGGCGGCGATCCTAACCGGTGCATCCGACCGCGACAAGGGCGACAGAGCCATGCGTTGCTGTGGCGGTGAAGCGAGCGGCGCGCAGCCCTGTATGCCGGCATCCCGATCGATACCTGTATGACAGGCCTTTGCCACGCTTTAATTGGTTACCATGGGCCAGGTCGACGCGACGGAAGACCGCCGCTGCACCAGCGGCTGCGACGGTTGATTCGCGTGGATCGCCTTCACTGGCAAGGAGATGCAGTACTCGTGAGCAATCAGGACCCTGAACCCTTCAGTTCCGTCCCAAACGACGCGGGCCGCATCCGGGCGCCTTGGGAGCGGACTTTCGAAAAAATCCTCACGCCCTTTGAGGAGTTCATTCATCGTCAGACCACCGGTGGCATGGTGTTGATGGTCTCGGCGGTCCTTGCCCTGATACTCGCCAATTCCGGTGTGGCCGCGGCCTACCAGCATCTCATCCACCTTCCGGCCCATATCGGTATCGGCGATTGGGGGATCGAAAAAACCCTGCACCACTGGGTGAACGACGGTCTGATGGCGTTGTTTTTCTTTGTGGTCGGACTGGAGCTGAAGCGGGAAATACTGGTCGGCGAACTCGCCAATCCCCGCCATGCCGTGCTGCCTATCCTCGCCGCCATCGGCGGCATGGTGGTGCCGGCGCTGATTTATACGGCGTTCAACGGCGGCGGGGATGGCGCCCGTGGCTGGGGCATTCCCATGGCGACGGACATCGCGTTCTCGATCGGTGTGGTGGCGTTGCTGGCAGGGCGCGTACCCAAGGCACTCATCACCTTTCTGGTGGCCCTGGCGATCGTCGATGATCTCGGCGCGGTGATCGTCATTGCAATTTTCTATACCGAAAAACTCGCGCTCGGCTGGCTCGCGGGCGCGGCGCTGGTGCTGGGTACGATGCTGCTGCTGAATCTGGCCGGCGTGCGCCGCACGATGCCCTACTTTCTGCTGGCGACGGTGCTTTGGTATCTACTGCTCGAATCCGGGATTCACGCGACGCTTGCGGGTGTGCTCGGCGCTTTCACTGTGCCCGCCCGACCCAGTTACGATCCGGGGCTGTTCAGCCAGCGCACCAAGGCACTCCTGGCGCGGTTCGATGCTAGCTATCGCCCGGACGCCAGCATTCTTACCAACGATGAACTGCGCGCGGTAGCGCAGGCGCTGGGCAATGGTGCGATCCAGGTACAGGCGCCGTTGCAGCGACTGGAGCATCTTTGGCACTTGCCGGTCGCCTTTCTGGTGGTGCCGCTATTCGCCCTGTTCAACGCCGGCATTCCGCTGGATTTTGGTTCCCTGACGACTACGCTGACGCACCCCGTTACCCTGGGTGTGACCCTGGGTCTGGTGGTTGGCAAGTTCATCGGCATTACCGGAATTGTGTGGCTGGCGCTGAAGCTGGGTATCGGCGAACTGCCCTCCGGCACCCGCCTGAGCCAGATCGGAGGGGTATCGCTGTTGGCGGGCATCGGCTTCACCATGTCCATTTTCATCGCCGAACTGGGCTTTGCCGCGCACCCGGACGAGTTGCTGATGGCCAAAACCGGAGTCTTGCTGGGTTCGTTGATTGCCGGTTTCGGGGGGTACATCTGGCTGCGCTTGGCGGCTCCCGCCATGCCTCGCGCGGACGCATAGCGAAAAGAGTAACCGGGACCGCGCCAGCGAGCCTGCCGGGCATCGGGGTCATGAAACACGCACTTTATCCAGAGGAGAATCGCAATGGCAATGGTGAATCTGAAAACCGCAACGTCCGAGCAGATGGGCAAGATCATTCCCTACCTCAAGGTGTTTTCACACCTCAATGTGAAGCTGTACCGCTGGAGTGGGGGACGCATCCTCGGCAAGCTTAACGGTCATGATGTTTGCCTGATTACGATGACGGGCGCAAAGTCCGGCGTCCAACGCATCATTCCGCTGATGTACGTCCCCTATCGCGACGGCGTGATTGTGGTCGGTTCCCAGGGCGGCGCGCCCAAGAGCCCGGTGTGGGTGAACAATCTCATCGCCCATCCGGATATCGAAGTGCAGTACAAAAGCAAAAAGATGAAGCTGCGCGCCCGCCGCGCCAGCGCCGAAGAGAAAGAGGCGGTGTGGCCGGTGTGCTGCCAGCACTATCCCGATTACGAGCTCTACCGGCAGCGCACGCCGCGGGATATTCCGGTCTTTATCTGCGAGCCGCGCTGAGCCGCGCGTTCAGGCCAGCAGATCCGTCAGCACAGCCACCGCGATCGCGCCGATGCCGCCGATCAGATTCATCATGGCGTCGAGATGGGTCTTGCGGCCGTGCGCCACGCGCAGGCTGGTGGAAGCGATGGACGCCATTTTGTAGTGAGTGAAGACATCGTAGTAATGCAGCCGCCCACGGTCGACCGGATTTCCGGATAGCTCTTCGTAGCGCGCCAGCAATTCATCGAACGGCAACAGCCCGCAGGCCAGCAGCTCGCCGCGCTCGTCGGGGCAGCCGAGCAGCTTGCAGCCGACATAGGCCAGATCTTCGTGGTAGTCGCCAAGGTGGGACAGCTCCCAGTCGAAGATGGCGTTGATGCGGCCGTCCGGGGTGTACATGAAATTGCCGCTGCGGTAGTCGCCGTGCACCACCACCGGATTGGCCACTGCCGGCATGTTGGCCTTGAGCCAACTCGCGGCGTACTCGATGACCGGATGAGCCTGCACCGTGTCCTCGTGCCAGATGCGCTCCCAGAGTCCGAGCGACCACAGGTTGGCCTCGGTGGTGCCGGGCTCCGGAGCGTCGTAGCTGGACAGATCGCAGCGGCGCCAGTCGAGCCGGTGAATGCCGGCCAGGTGCTGCACGAACTGATCCCGGAGCTGGGCGCGCAATGTCGGTTCGAACGACATGCCGAGTCCGGTGACCTTGCCGCCACCCTCCGGCTGCACGATGCCCTCGAGAAAACCCGCGATCAGAAAGGGCCGTCCCAGCGCGGCGGGATCGGCCTCGACCCAGTGCACCTCGGGTACCGGCACCCAGCCCTGCATGGCGCGCAGGATCTGCGCCTCGCGCAGGCGGTGGGTCTCGACCACGGATTCGAGCGGGTCCATCCGCAGCATGAGCTTGCTGCTGCCGCTGGATCGGCGCAGATCGAAGGTGAACTGCTCCTTGGACGCGCCTCCGGTGAGGCGTTTCAGGTTGGCGATGCCGAGCTGGGCGTCCCCGGTGGCGCTGCGCAGGTAATCGAGCAGGCGCCGCTCCAGGCGCGAGAAATCCATGCTCTGTTCGCGTGGGTCGGCGCGCTCGACCAGTTTGCGGGTGAGCACCTCATCGAGCGTGCGCTCGACGGGAAAGCGCGCACGGATGCCGGCGATCCAGTCCGGCGTCGGTCGGGCGCGCTGGCCCAGGGTCGGTGTGTAGTGGCGCATGGCGGTCGCTCCGCGCTGCCTACATGGCGACTTCCTGGATTTCCCCCCAGCCGATCACGCCGCCGAGCTCCCAGCGCATGAAGGTGTGGGTGGCGAAGAGGTAAGGCCAGGGCGACCAGGGATTGGAGGTGAACGCGGTGCCGGTGAAGCGATGGCTGAGGCCGCGCTTGTCCTCTACCTGCAGGTCCATGAACTGGTGCAGCAGACCGTTGCGCAGCACCCGGCCCTTGCCCTTGGTGAGGCCATAGACCTTGTCGCCCTCGCGGACATAGCCGTGGACGATGGCGGCGTAATCGTTTTTGTCGTCGGGGTTGATCACCCAGATGCAGTGG
Source organism: Gammaproteobacteria bacterium (assembly GCA_046566625.1). Classification (GTDB taxonomy): domain Bacteria; phylum Pseudomonadota; class Gammaproteobacteria; order Pseudomonadales; family Porticoccaceae; genus JAGPUQ01. The sequence continues at coordinate 22,057 of JBKHWK010000016.1, read as the reverse complement.
ATGCTGGTGTCGTTGTCGAAGTTGGCATTGAGCCAGCAGAAATTGGCGAACTGGTCTTCGTGGCGCAGGCCCCAGCTGTGATCCATGCTGGACACGCAGTCGATCGGGAACTGCTTGCCGTCGAGGGTCATCTTGCCGGTCACGCGGCCGCTCTGATCCCAGTGCCCGGCGTAGGCGGTATCGGATACGGTGTCGCCACCGTGGCTGACCTGGGCCAGCGGATCCATGGCGGGATCGTGGATGTCGTAGGGCTCCATCAGGGCCTTGTAGGTCACATCGAAAGACAGGCGCTTGCCGTCGTCGAAATGGATGTCGTAGTCCATCACGGGCTTGGTGCATTTGACCGCCAGGCCGTTGCCGAGGCGGTAGTCGTCGAAATTGGTTGTGGGAAACGGCAGATGCACCTGGTTGTTGGTGTAGCGCACCAGATGGGGTGTATTGGAGAAGCCGTCGGTGATGGTGATGCTGGACAGCACCGCGCCCAGATTCTGCCGGGTCAGCACATAGACATTGACGTGCAGCGGCTCCTCGGGAACGTAAAAGCCGAAGTAATTGGTCTCCGCCCAATATTTGTCGTCGGACGTCGGCGTATGAAAGTACATGTCTTTTGCGGTGATCATGGTGTTCCCCTGGAAGCTGCTGTTTTAGTTGTCGATGAGCGACCGTGCATGACGTTCACGGCGTGGTTCCGCAGCGTTTATAAACCAAGGCGGCCGGCGGCGAAAGGAAATGTTGCGGTCGGCCGGCGCGGGATGGCCGCCGGCGGGTTCAGGCGGGAATGACGATGTCGGACAGGGCGAACAGTTTCCAGCCCTCGGCGGTGCGGGTAAAAGCATAAAAGGCCGCGACGGTCTCGATCAGGGAGCCGTCCGCGCGCACCCGCTCGGCGTGGCGCAGGATCACATGGGCCTTGTCGGGCGCGACCAGTGACACCTCGTAATCGGCATTGACCGTGGTGTGCCACTGCTTGCGTTCCCGCAGCGCCTGCGGCGAGACCGGGAAGCGGTCGAGCAGGTGGGTTTCGCCCGCGCCGATATAGGCCAGGGGAAACTGCACCAGGGCTTCGACGGTGGCCAGGTCGCCGGCGAGAAAGGCGCTCAGATAGCGCTCATAGACGGCGGTTACCTCGGCAGCGTCCCGGTGTTGCGCGGCTGAATGGGTAGTCGTCACGGGGTCACCGCGGTGGTGGGGGTTTTGCAGCAGCATAGCGCGGGGCGCTGGCCAAGGCGCGTCGGCTTGCGCGCGACACCGTCAGATTTTTGGGGCGATTTTCTGCGCCAGCAACAAGCCTGCGATCATCGCCGGGATGAAGGCGAGGGTCGGCGCGTAGCCGTAGGTCAGGCCAGCCAGCGCGGGTCCCGGGCAGTAACCCACCAAGCCCCAGCCGATGCCGAAGAGCGTCGCGCCAATCAGCAGAGACTTGTCGATATCGGTCTTGGTGGGCAGCGAGAAGCTGCCAGCGAAGAGCGGGGCGGGATTGCGGAGCACGAACCGGTAACCGAGGGTGGTGACGAGCAGGCCGCCACCCATGACGAAGGCGAGGGTTGGATCCCAGGCGCCGAAAAAATCGAGAAAATCCTGGACCCGTTTGGTGTTGGTCATGCCCGAAACGGCCATGCCGATGCCGAACACGATCCCGGAAGCGAGCGCAGCCAGTAGTTTGCCCATGAAGTCAGCCTCCGGTGGTCAGGCGCAGCAGGGTAACGGTGATGATCCCCGCGGTCATGAAGGTGAGGGTCGCGATGATGGAGCGTTTCGACAAGCGCGCGATGCCACAGATACCGTGGCCACTGGTACAGCCGGAGCCGAGCCCGGTGCCGAGCCCCACCAGCAATCCGCCCACTACCGCAAGCAGCACGCCGGCGCTGGGCAGCGGTGGTTTGAAATCTGCGTTGAGCAGGGGCGGGAGGGCGCCGCCGATCACAATGCCGAGTACGAACAGAAGCCGCCACAGACGTTCTCCCGCGCCCTGGGTGAAGACCCCGGAGAGGATGCCGCTGACGCCGGCGATGCGGCCGTTCAGGGCCATCATCATGATGGCGGCGACGCCGACCAGGCCACCGCCGATGGCGGCTAGTACGAAATGATGCATGGCATGCCTCCAGCCAGAGCGCGAGGGTTGCGGGGTGTTCCCGCCGGTGGCCGGGTTTCACGGACTTCCTTCGTCCTGAGATTGCGGTCCAGCGCGAGCCACTCTTCGCCACGTTACATTAGGCGAATGCAAATTAGCAATATTTACTTCTGCATATCCGGGGAGGTCGGCTATATTGGCGCCCGATGACTGGACCCCGGGGGAAGGCAGTGCAGCTCGATTTGACCGCGCTGGCCGCGCACGCCGAAGTTGCCGAAGCCTTGCTGAAGGCGATGGGAAATCGCAACCGGTTGATGGTGCTCTGCACTCTGCATGAGGGCGAGCTGTCGGTGGGCGAGTTGAACGCGCGTATCCCGCTCAGCCAGTCGGCGCTGTCCCAGCATCTGGCGACGCTGCGCCGCGCCGGGCTGGTCGCGACGCGGCGTGAGTCCCAGACGATCTACTACCGGCTTGGCGATGCAGCGGCCAGCGCTGTCATCGCCACCCTCCATGGCTTGTTTTGCAAGGCGCCCGCTTCCGCCGCAGTCAAGTGAAGGTGTGCTCGGGCTGCGGGAACTCGCCGGTGCGCACCGCCGCTGCATAAGCCTGAAGTGCGCCCAGGATGTCGCCGGAGGCGGCGAGGAAATTGCGCGCGAACTTGGGCGCGCGCGGCGAAATCCCCAGCATGTCCTGCAATACCAGCACCTGAGCGTCGGTCTCGACGCCCGCGCCGATACCGATCACGGGCATCGCGAGCTCCCGGCTGACGCGCGCGGCAAGGTCGCGCGGAACGCATTCCAGCACCAACAAACTGGCGCCGGCGCTTTCCAGCAGATGGGCGTCATGCACCAGCTGCTCCGCATCGCTGTGGCCGCGCCCTTGCACCCGATAGCCGCCAAATTTGTTCACGGACTGGGGGGTAAGTCCCAGGTGTCCGCACACCGGGATGCCGCGCTCATTGAGCATGGCGACCGATTCGGCCAGCCATTCCCCACCTTCCAGCTTGACCATTTGCGCGCCCGCCTGCATGAGCAGGGCGGAGTTGGCCAGCGCCTGTTCGGGAAGCGCATAGGCCATGAAGGGCAGGTCGGCAATCAGCAGGGATTTACTGTTGCCGCGGCGCACCGCTGCGGTGTGATGCAGCATGTGGTCCATGGTGACGGGGACGGTGCTGTCGAAGCCCAGCATTACATTGCCGAGCGAGTCGCCGACCAGCACCACCTCGATACCCGCGAGTTCGACGAGGCGGGCGAAGCTGCTGTCGTAAGCCGTGATGACCGGAAATTTCTCGCCGGCCCGCTTCAGATCGTTCAGGGTATGGATGGTTACGGCTTTCATGGGTCTGCCCGGGTGTCAGGACGGCGGATTGTATTGCGGGTTGTAGTAGTGGCGACCACTTTTCACGCCGATCAGAAATTCGACCAGACGGCGGTAGTCGAGATCGTTGTCGGCCACGTCGATGTCGCGGGTATTGACGATCACCAGGGGCGCGTCGTCGTAGTAGTGAAAGAACTGGGTATAGGCTTCGTTGAGCTGACGCAGATAATCCGCGGTAATGGCGCGCTCCATGGCCACGCCGCGTTTCTGAATGCGCGCCAGCAGGGTTTCGGGCGGCGCCTGCAGGTAGATCACCAGGTCAGGCACCGGTTTGTCGACGGTGAGCTGATCGTAGACCTGCTGGTAGAGGCGGAGCTCCTCGTCATCCAGGGTCACGCGAGCGAACAGCGGGTCCTTGTCGAGCAGGAAGTCGGCGACCCGGATCGGCCGGAACATGTCGCCCTGGCGCAGCTGCTGAATCTGGCGGGTGCGCTGGAACAGGAAGAACAGTTGGGTAGGCAGTGCATTGCCGTGCGGATCGGCGTAAAAGCGTTCCAGAAACGGATTTTCTTCAACGTCTTCAAGCAAGGTGTCGTAATTCAGCGTCGCGGCGAGGCGCCGTGCCAGCGTGGTTTTGCCGACGCCGATCGGTCCCTCCACGGCGATAAAACGGGGCAGGCTGGCCGTGTCGAGGGCCAGCTGAATGTCGTTGGCAAGTATTTCCACGGCGGGCTCCGGCTCAAAGGCGGACAATACCTGTGCGATCGACTCGTGCCAACAGCTGCGCCAGGGAGGTGCCATCGGGCAGGACCAGATCCGGGTCCAGGTCATGCAGCGGCATCAGCACGAAATTGCGTTCGGCAAGGCGCGGGTGCGGTATCTCAAGCTCTGGGTCGGCGAGGCGAACCTCGTCGTAGAGCAGAAGGTCCAGGTCGAGGGTTCGCGGCCCCCAATGCTGGTCACGGCGCCGTCCGCGCGCGGTCTCCAGGGCGAGTAACTCGCGCAGCAGGATAGGTGGCGCCAGCGCAGTGCGCAGTCGCGCCACCGTGTTGAGGTAATCGGGCTGTGTCCCCGGTCCCACAGCCCGGCTCCGGTAGAGCGGGGCGGTGGCCTCCAGGCGTGATTCCGGCAGTCGCGCCAGCGCATCCAGGGCCCAGTCGATCTGTTGCCGCGGGTTGTCCAGATTGCTCCCCAGGCCGATGTATACCCTGGCGCTCACGCCGGGCCGGAACCGGGTGTCCGGCGTCGACGGGTGCGCCGACGGGGAGCTGGGGATGCTTGCACCGCTGCGGCCATTTGCTCGCGCTCGGTTTCTCCCGCGGCCTGAAACCGCGTCCACCAGGCACCCAAACCACCCAGCTCCTCACCACTTTGTTCGCGCAGCAGGAGGAAGTCGTAGGCGGCCCGAAAGCGGGGGTGCTCCATGAGCTGCCAGGCACGGCGTCCGCTGCGACGCTCGAGTCGTGGCTGCAATTCCCATATTTCGCGCGCGGGCGCGGAAAAACGCCGCGGGATCGCAATGTGGCGCATTTCCCGTGTCAGCACGTCGGCAGCGGATTGCTGTAACGCCAGGGTTTCCTGCGGGCCGGGAGCTCGCGTCCAGGCCCCGCTGGCCGCAACCGCAGGCCACAGCAGGGCCGCGAACAGGAAAGCAGGGGTGACACGCTGATCGTTCTTGATGCGAATGTCGGTGTTGATCAGTGCCTGCCGGACGAACGCATCCCAGCTGCTGTCGCTGGCGATTGCCGCGGCGGTATCGGGGAACAGGTGTTGAAACAGCAGGTAACGGGACAAGGCCTCATAGGTTGCAAGGGCACGCCCGGTCATCAGTAGCTTGAGAACCTCGTCGAACAGCCGCGCCGGCGGAATCTCCCGCAACAGCGCGTGTAGCTTGGCGAGTGGCGCAGCGGTTGCCGGGTCCAGCGCAAAATCGAGTTTGGCGACGAAGCGTGCGGCGCGCAGCATCCGCACTGGATCTTCCCGGAAGCGGGTTGCGGGGTCGCCGATGATCCGCAGGGTGCGGCTGGCGATATCCTCGATACCGCCGACAAAATCCAGCAATTCGTCGCGCTGCGGATCGTAATAAATCGCGTTGATGGTGAAGTCGCGGCGCTCGGCGTCCTCTTCGAGTGACCCGAATACATTGTCCCGCAGCAACATACCGCGCTGACTGCGGCGCGCCTGCTCGCTGGAGTGCGGCGTCGCATTTGCGTGAGGACCGGCCCCATGGGAAGCCCGAAAAGTCGTCACTTCGACCAGCTCGCGCCCGACGTGGACATGAACGATGCGGAAGCGGCGGCCGACGATGCGGGCGCGCCGAAACAGCTGCTTGGCCTCTTCTGGCGTCGCGCTGGTGGCGACATCAAAGTCCTTGGACGGGTGGCCCAGCAGCGTGTCCCGGATACAGCCACCGACAATGAATGCCTGATGCCCGGCAGCCACCAGCTTGGCCACCACTTCCCGGGCTCCGCCGCTGATCGCGGAGTGGGGGATATGGCTACTGGCGGGGATTCTGCGGGGGATCTCGGGTGGTCTGCCGGGAGTTCGACCGAACCATTTTTTCAACCGCTGGAGCATTCCGGAAGCTATCAGTTGGGCAGCGGCGATTCTAGCACAGCACTTCTGGCGGCCCATTCTTTCGGGATGCGCAACCGAGGGACGTGCTGACGACTGACGTGCTGATCTCCGCGGGAGCTGGAGGATGACGCAAACGAAAGGGGGAAGCCATTGCAGGCTTCCCCCGAGATTTCATTTGCACTCGGTGTCGGGCTAACCCACCCCATAACCGACAAGCAAACCAGTACCTTTCGATAATTATTATTATGGTCTTTGTTATTGTTATGCCGCTCTCTTATTGTTGTTATAAGCGACCTTCATGCTACCGACGGAGGTTCCCCTTGGCAAAGGGGTTTTTAGACCTTTTTGTCGTTTTGATAATGCATGGCAGTCGATTCAGTTATATTTGGCGTTCTTCCTTGCCATACCGCCTGCGGCGACCAATGCTGGCTCGCCCAGTGGAGCAACTCGGCGACGCTGGCGCCCGCGGCTGCCGACGGCGGGTTCTGGCCCAGCCAGGTCAGCGCGCGAAATATATTGTCCCCTGCGCGCGCAACGTCCAGCGCGGGGGCGTGGTTTTGTTTGCTGAGTTTACGCCCGGCAGAGTCCGTTATCACCGGGACATGGCCGTAGGCAGGCACCGGCACGCCCAGCGCCCGCAATACAAAAATCTGGCGCGGGGTGGATTCCAGCAGGTCGTTGCCGCGCACCACATGAGAGATGCCCTGGGCTGCATCATCCACCGCGGTCGCGAGTTGGTAGGCGAAGAGGCCGTCGCGGCGGCGTAGCACGAAGTCACCGCCCGTCCGCTCAAGATGGGTGGCCAAGGAGCGGCCGTGGAGCCAGTCGGTGAAGTGAATTACTGGCGCGTCGCCGGTGCGGATTCGGAGCGCATATCCGGAGCTTGCCCGGTCCGGGTCGGTCAGAACACGAGCACGACAGGCGCCATCGTAGTTACCGTCTAGGCGGCGCAGCCGCTCCCGGGTGCAATCGCAGAGAAACAGAGATCCCGTGGCTGCGAGCCGCCGCAGCGCGTCGCGATACTGGGTTGCCCGCCCGCTCTGGTAGAGAATTTCGCCATCCCAGTGGAGGCCGTGGGCGTCGAGCTGCCGGGCGATGCTCGCCGCGGCCCCGGGTACTTCGCGGGGTGGGTCGATGTCCTCGATGCGCAGCAGCCAGTGTCCGTGGTGGGCACGGGCGTCGAGAAAGCTGGCCAAGGCGCTCACCAGCGAGCCGAAATGCAGCGGGCCGGTGGGCGAGGGAGCGAAGCGTCCGGTGTACGCTTCCGACACGGTAACAGCCGGCTGATCCGGAATCAGCCGCCGATGGTTTGGCGTTCGCGGATTTCATCCAGCGTCTTGCAGTCGACGCAGAGGGTGGCGGTGGGGCGGGCCTCCAGGCGGCGAATGCCGATCTCGACACCACATTGTCCGCAATAGCCGTAATCGTTGGCGTCGATCATTTCGACAGTCTTGTCGATTTTCTTGATCAGTTTGCGCTCGCGGTCACGGGTGCGCAGCTCCAGGCTGAATTCTTCTTCCTGGGTGGCGCGATCGGCAGGGTCCGGAAAATTGGCTGCGTCATCCTTCATGTGATTGACGGTGCGATCAACCTCGGTCATGAGCTCCTGCTTCCAGTCCAGCAACAGTTTTCGGAAGTGTTCGCGCTGGCTATCACTCATGTACTCCTCGCCCCGTTTCTCTTTGTAGGGCTCGAAACTCCGCAGCAACACGGAGGATTTCTCGGCTGGTTTCTTCTTGGCCATGTGCAATTCCGGGGGGGGTCCGACGGGAAGGCGCGTTTATAGGGCCGGTTGGGGTTTTTTTCAACCCTGTCGGTGTGAATCTCCGGCGCGCCGATCTCAGAGGGTCGGGCGGGTTTAGCTTAGAATCGCGGCGCTGACGGGGAGCGTAGACGATGCGGGATGGGCGACACAGATGGGCGCAGCGGGTGGCTTCCATGACCTCGTTCAAGGTGGTCGACTTCCTGGAGGCCGCCGAGCGGATGCAGGCGGCAGGCCGCGATATTGTGCGTCTGGAGGCGGGTCAGCCGGCATTTCCCACGCCGTTCCCCATTGCCGAGGCGGCGCGCCGGGCTTTGGCCGACGAAAAAACCCGTTATACCCCGGCATTGGGCATTACACCGCTGCGGGAAGCGATTGCGTCCTTCTACGCCCAGCGCCATGGCGTGACGGTGGCGCCAGCGCGCATTGCCGTCACCACCGGGAGCAGCGCCGCGCTGGGTTTGATCTGCGACCTGCTGATCGAGCCGGGCGATGGCTTTTTGCTGACCGATCCGGGCTATCCCTGCAACGCCAATTTCGTCCGTCGTGCCGGGGGCGAACCGCAGTGGGTGCCAGTGGCTGCGGCCGAGCGCTACCAGCTCACCGCCGCGGCGCTGGCGACACACTGGCGTCCCCACACGGTCGGTGCGCTGGTGGCCTCGCCCAGCAATCCGACCGGTGAGATCATCCCGCGCGACCAGCTGGCCGCGTTACACGCCGCGGTCCGGGAGCGCGGCGGCGCCCTGGTGGTGGACGAGATCTACCACGGGCTGGTCTACGACGAACCCGAGACCTCGATCCTGGCGTTGACTGACGACGCCTTCGTGGTCAACAGTTTCTCCAAATACTTCGGCATGACGGGCTGGCGCCTGGGCTGGATGGTGCTGCCCGAAGCGGCACTCGAGCCGATCAACGTGATGGCGCAGAATTTCTACATCTCGCCGCCCAGTATCGCGCAGCATGCGGCGCTGGCAGCCTTTCAGCCGGAGGTGATCGAGGAGCTCGAAGCGCGCCGCGAAGAGTTCCGGCGCCGTCGGGATTTTCTGGTGCCAGCGCTCCGGGACTTGGGCTTTGACATTCCCTTTGCGCCGGCTGGGGCTTTTTATATCTATGCGGGGATGGCGGGCCTCGCCGACGACAGCGAGGCTTTTTGCTGGGACATGCTGGAGCGCGCCGGGGTCGCCTTTACCCCCGGGACTGACTTCGGCGCTCATCTGGCCCGCCAGCGGGTGCGATTTTCCTATACCGAGCCGCTGGAGCGCCTCGAACTCGCGGTCAGCCGCCTGCACAAGGCGCTCGCGGCGCGATGAAGTTCGTCCCACCCCTGGAGCGGGGCGTCTTTCTGCGCCGCTATAAGCGGTTTTTTGCCGATATCGGCTTGCCCGATGGCGAGATACTGACACTGCACTGTGCCAACACGGGATCGATGCGCAATTGCCAGGTGCCCGGCGCACCTTGCTGGTTTTCCCGCAGTGCCGATCCACGCCGCAAGCTGCCGGGCACCCTGGAGATCGTCACCACCGGCGACGGCCGGCTGGCCGGGGTCAACACCGGGAGTGCCAATCGCCTGGTGGAGGAGGCCATTGCAGCGGGCAGCATAGCGGCGCTGCGAGGTTATGAAGGCGTCCGGCGTGAGGTGCGTTATGGCGAGGAAAACAGCCGCATCGACTTTCTGCTCGAAGGCAGGAGCGCGCTCTGCTATGTGGAGGTCAAGAGTGTCACTCTGTCATTGGGCGATAACCGGGCCGCGTTTCCCGATACGGTCACCCTTCGCGGAGCCAAACACCTGCGCGAACTCGAAGCCATGGTCGCCGGAGGTGCGCGCGCGGTGCTGCTTTTTTGCGTCCAGTTGAGCGATATCGATGTCGTGGTGCCGGCCGCGGATCTTGATCCGGACTACGCCCGGGCGTTACGCCAGGCAGGGCGCCAGGGCGTCGAGGTGCTCGCGTGGGGTTGCCGGCTGGGACCGGAGGAGATCGCGCTGGAGCGTGAACTGGAATTTCGCGAACTGTAGTGGTGCGCGGTGCGCGCAAAAAGACGCCCCGCTGGAACGGGGCGTTGGCGGTGCCTGTCGGGGCTTACATCTTGCCGTCGATTTCGACTACCCGGGCCTTGAATTTCCAGGCGCCATTGATCTTGGCGAGGACATCCAGGTAGCGGCCGGAATTCACCACGCTGACTTTATCGCCGGTATCCACCAGGATCAGATAGGCGTCGTGGGTTGCCCTGTCGCCGTTGACCTCGACGATGGCGTCCGTGGTGCAGTGCTTGACCTTCATGGTCGGAATCATCTTTTTGGCGAAGGCCAGCAGCGCCTCGCGGCCGGCGGCGAGCTGTTTGCCGCCCATGGCAAAGGTGCCGTCGGCGGCGAACGTATCGACCCAGGCTTCGGGATCGCGATAGTCGAAGGCGCGGTTGTATTTGGCAACCAGTTGGCGGATTTCCAGGTTGTCGGCGACAGTATTCATGGCAGTTTCCTCGTCAGCAGCGGATAGGGGGTCGCGGCTGCGGCCCCAGGGTATAAAGTCTGCGGTTAGGGTGGCTTGGTGGCGCGGTCGGGCGCCACTAGGCCCGCGGGCCCTGCCCAACATCCTCCAGCGTCAGATCGCCGTCAAGGATCTGCACGGGGATCGACTCCAGGTGTTGGCCGGCGCAGGGTCCGGCGACACAATGGCCGGTGGCGATGTCGAACAGGGCACCGTGCACCTGGCAGTGGATATAGTGGCCGTCGCGGTCCAGAAAGCGGTCGGGCAGCCAGTTGAGCTCGAACCCGGCGTGCGGGCAGCGGTTGCGATAGACCACCACGCCGGCGGCAGTTCGCACCGCAAACAGTCGCACATCGTCCCGCGGGTTCAGTGCGCGCGCACCACCCGCGGGAATGTCATCGACCCGGCAAAGAAAAATGACGCGGACTCGTCAGACGCCGCGCCGCAGTGCTTCGATGCGCTCTTCCAGTGGGGGGTGCGTCATGAACAGTCGCGACGCGTGCTTTTTCCAGCCGCCCGAGATACCCAGCGCCGTCAGACTATCGGGTAGCTGGTTTGGAACATGGGCCTCGGTCTCGGCGCGCAGGCGCTGCAGCGCGGCGATCATGGCGCCCCGAGTCGCGAACTGGGCGCCAGCCGCGTCGGCGCGATATTCGCGCCAGCGCGAGAACGCCATCACGATCGTGTTGGCGAGCACCCCGAGCACGAGCTGCAAGACCATGACAATGGCGAAGTAACCGATGCCCTGGCCGCGTTCATTCTTGAATACCACACGGTCGATGACCGTGCCGATGATGCGCGCCAGAAACATGACAAAGGTGTTAACGACGCCCTGAATCAGCGCCAGGGTGACCATGTCGCCGTTGGCGACATGGCCGATTTCATGGGCCAGTACGGCCCGCGCTTCGTCGCGGCTGAAACGCTGCAACAAACCTTCGCTGACCGCGACCAGGGCCTTGTTCTTGTTCCAGCCAGTGGCAAAGGCGTTGGACTGCTGCGCCGGAAATATCCCCACCTCGGGCATGCCGATGTCGGCTTTTTTGGCCAGTTCCGCGACGGTTTCCACCAGCCAGCGCTCGTCGGCCGTGGCCGGTTTTTCGATGATGCGGGTCTGCGTACCCATTTTGGCCATGGTTTTCGACAGCAGCAGGGAGACGAACGACCCCACGAAGCCGAACAGACCGCACATGACGAGCAAGCCGGTGAGATTGGTCCCGACACCCTGGGTCGCCAGGTACTGTTCGAGGCCCAGTGCCTTCACGATGATGCTGACCAGTGCCAGCACAGCGATGTTGGTGGCCAAAAAGAGGAAGATTCTTTGCACTTGATTTCTCCTGGTCGCGTGGTGTTGACTGCGATGCGTCGATTAGATGGGTGTCAACGACGAAAATTCAATGACGAGCATCTGAAGTTTCACAAAACAAGCTTGGCGCAGAAATGCCGGCAGGGGAAGTGCGAATGGAACCGGCCGGTGCGCTTTCGTGCGATGACAGGGCGCAATACCACGCAGGCAAATTCCCTTGCGGCACCTCAGATACCTCAGGGGTGGAATGGCGATGATCCGGCGTTTCTGGCCGATGTTTCTGATCGGGACGCTGCTCTCCTCGTGCGCGCTGTGGCGACCGGCTCAAGTAACCGCGCCGGAGGTTCATTTGGCGGACCTGCAACTCGTCGATAGACCGGGGGGTAGTCCGCGTTATCTGATGGCCCTGCGGATCGTCAATCCGTCGGAGCGTGAGCTTGCGATCGCCGCGCTGTCGTGCCGCCTGCAGATCAAGGGGATCCCCGCCCTGGAAGGTTTTGCGGGGACCTTGCAAACCCTGCCGCCGAGGTCCGCGTTGCGGGTGGAAATAGAAGCTCGCACCGACACGCTCGACCGGCTGAAACTAACCGGACGACTGGCCGACGGCGCGCGGCCGGATTATGTGCTCGAAGTGCGTCTGCGGCGGCCCTGGACGGTGGTACCGCTGGCGCTGCGCGATACCGGCGTGCTTCCCGCGGAGGACTGACTGTGGACGATCTCGAACGCATCGCCGAACTGGAGGCGCGCCTCGCTTTTCAGGAGGACACGCTCAAAGCCCTCGATGCCGCCATCTATGGTCAGCAGCGTCGAATCGACGCGCTGGAACGGTTGTGCGAGCGCCTGGCCGAGCGCCTGCGCGATGCGGTGGAAGCGGGTTCCGATCCGGGCGCGGATCAGCGGCCGCCCCATTATTAAGGCGCCCGTTTTTACCTGCCCTTCCCTGTCGCAATTCATTCAGGCATGGATTGCTGACCCACGCTGCCCAGCGACGCCCCGGCCCGATATCATGGCTATTCCGAACCACGCGGTGCGGCGATCTTGAATCTTTCCAGCGCCCGGCTCACGGGGCACGATCTGAATTGCCTTGCGGTGTGGGATCGCAGTGGCGACCTCTGTCACCTCCACCCCGATGTCATTGACCCGTTGCACGAGCTCTGTGGTCAGGCGGCTGCCGCAGGTCTGGAGTTGCGGGTGGCCAGCGGTTTTCGTTCGTTCGAGCGGCAGCTGGCGATCTGGAATGCCAAGGCGCGCGGGGAGCGGCCGGTACTCGACGATCGGGGTCGTCCGCGCGATGTGCGCACCCTCAGCGACCGCGAGCGAATGTACGCCATCCTGCGCTGGTCGGCCCTGCCCGGCGCCTCGCGGCATCACTGGGGCACCGACATCGACGTCTGGGACGCGAGCGCGGTGGCCGCTGACTATCGTTTGCAATTGTTGGCAGGGGAATACGCGCCTGGCGGCCCTTTTTTCGCCTTGCACACCTGGCTTGAGCAAGCGCTCGACGCCGGAACGCAGTTCTTTCGGCCCTACACGACGGACGCCGGCGGGGTGGCGCCCGAGCCCTGGCATCTGAGCTTTGCGCCAGTCGCGCGGGAGTTCGAGGTGCGGTTGTCGCCGCAACTGCTGCGGGACGCAATCGAAGCCGCTGACATTGAGCTGAAGACGGTGATTCTGGAGGATCTGGATACCATCCATGAGCGCTTCGTCCGGAGTGCCCGTTGCATCCCGTCGGGTGATGCGAGATAGTCCAAACCCGCAACCGGGGGTGTCGATGAACACCATTCGCGACCAGCTCTGGCAGGATATTCGCGACGAAGCCATGCAAGCGGCTCGTGACGAGCCCGTGCTGGCCAGCTACCTTCACCGCGCGCTATTGAGTCACGCGACGCTCGAGTCGGCGCTACTCTACAATTTGGCGGAACTCCTCGGCAGTGCCGTGGTGTCCGCGCTGACCCTGCAACAGGTCTTTGCGCAGACGCTGAGCGAGGCGCCCGACATCGGCGTCAACGCGCGCCGCGATATCCTCGCGTATCACGAGCGCGATCCCGCCTGCGACCGCTACCTGATGCCGCTGCTGTATTTCAAGGGATTTCACGCCTTGCAGGTGCATCGCAGCGCCCACCACCTCTGGCAGTCCGGGCGGCGCCCGCTGGCGCTGTTTCTCCAGAACCAGTGTTCGGAGCGGTTCGGGGTCGATATTCATCCCGCGGCCCGCATCGGCGGCGGCATCATGATCGATCACGCCACCGGCGTGGTCATCGGCGAGACCGCGAGTGTGGGCGACGACGTCTCCATGCTCCATTCGGTCACCTTGGGAGGTACCGGGTGCGAGCGCGGCGACCGCCATCCCAAGGTGCGGGCCGGGGTGTTGATCTCCGCTGGCGCGCAGATTCTCGGCAATATCGAGATCGGTGCCGGTGCCCGGATCGGTGCGGGCAGCCTGGTGCTCGACCCGGTCCCGCCCGGCGCCACCGTGGTCGGGGTTCCGGCCCGGATCGTGGCAGGCGGCGCGACCGAGCACCGGACCGCGCAGGGAGTGGCATAAGGTGGAGAATGCGCGCCGGTCGCGCATGCCCCAGGGCGGCCTGCTCAAGCGCCGGCTGCTCGATGCCACCCGCTATTCGCTGCAGGGTCTGCGTGCCTGCTTTCGCCACGAAGAGGCGTTTCGCACGGAGTTGTGCCTCGCGCTGGTACTGACCCCGGCGGCCTTCTGGGTGGCGGACAATGCCCGCGACCTGGTGCTGTTGCTGGGTGTGCAAGTGCTGGTGCTGATCGTCGAGTTGCTTAATTCGGCGATTGAAGCCGTGGTCGATCTGCACGGCCCGGAGCGGCGGGAGCTCGCGGGGCGCGCCAAGGACCTGGGGTCGGCCGCCGTGCTGCTCAGCATGGGGCTGTGTGTGCTGGTGTGGCTGGGCATCCTGTGGGAAAGATTCGGCGGATGAGAGGAGTGCTGAGGCCATGAGTGAGCCGCGTTACGACGTGTTCTTCCGGGGCGATATCGCTCCCGGTCAGCGCCTGAATGAGGTCCGCGATCGTCTGCGGCAAATGTTCCAGATCGACGACACCCGGCTGAACACGCTGTTTTCCGGTCGTCCGATGGCGATCCGGCGCGATCTCGGCGCCGACGAAGCGGAACGCTACCGAGTCGCGCTTCGGGAAGCCGGTGCCCTGGTCGAATTGCGACCGCTAACGGTTCCGGAGATACCCGCCGCAGCGGGGCCGTTGGCGCACGCCACTGATGACTGGAGTCTGGCGCCGGTTGGCGCCGATGTGCTGCGACCGGACGAGCGTCCCTCGGTGGTTCCCGTTAGCGTCGATATCAGCGCCCTTGAGGTCGCACCGCCCGGTGTCGATGTGCTGCGGGAGGACGAACGCCGCCCCGTGGTTGTCCGCAACATCGATACGCAGCACCTCGGACTGCTGCCATCCGCCGACTAGGGATGCGGCCATGGCCAGGCCCATCCGCTTGACGCGTCCGGCCGCCCGGCGATGAGCGCGCCGCGCCGCGAGCGGGACTCGCTTGGCGAGGTCGTTATCGACGCGGCGGCGCTCTGGGGGCCGCAGACCCAGCGTTCCCTGGAGCATTTCCGGATTGGCGGCCAGCGCTTTCCGCTCGCATTCATCCACGACTTCGCCCTGGTAAAAAAAGCCGCCGCACGCACCAATCGTACGCTCGGTGTGCTCTCCGAAGCGCGCAGCCTGCTGATCAGCCAGGCCTGCGACGAGATTATCGCTGGGCGGCACGACGACCAGTTTCCCTTGGTGGTCTGGCAAACCGGCAGCGGCACCCAGACCAACATGAACCTCAATGAGGTGATCGCCAACCGTGCCAACGAACTGGCCGGCGGGCGGCGTGGTGAACCGGGCCCGGTGCACCCCAACGATCACGTCAATTGTTCACAGTCGTCCAACGATGTCTTCCCCACGGTGATGCACGTCGCCGCCGCCCGTCAGCTGCGGGAGCGCCTGCTGCCCACGCTGACCGAGTTGCGGAGCGCGCTCGCGGCCAAGAGCGTGGAATTCGCCTCTCTGGTGAAGATCGGTCGCACCCATTTGATGGATGCCACGCCGGTCACGCTCGGGCAGGAGTTCAGCGGTTACGCGGCGCAATTGGAATACGCGCAGGCGAGTCTGGAAGGCGTGCTGCCAGCGCTCGGCGCGATCGCGCTCGGAGGCAGCGCCGTCGGCACCGGTCTGAATACGCCCGTGGGGTGGGCGGGGGCGGTGGCCGCCGAATTGAGCCGGCTGTCGGGACTGCCGTTTACCAGCGCCGCCAACAAATTTGCGGCCCTGGCCGGCCACGAAGCCCTGGTGGACCTGCACGGACGCCTGCGGGTGCTGGCCGCGGCACTGTTCAAGATCGCCAGCGACATACGCCTGCTCGGCAGCGGACCGCGCTCCGGCCTGGGAGAACTGCGGCTGCCCGCCAACGAGGCGGGCAGCTCCATCATGCCGGGCAAGATCAACCCGACCCAGGTCGAGGCGCTCACCATGGTGGCGGTGCAGGTTATGGGCAATGATGCGGCGGTGGGTTTTGCCGGCAGCCAGGGCCACCTGGAACTCAACGTGTTCAAGCCATTGATCATCCACAATGTGCTGGAATCCTGCGCATTGCTGACCGATGCCATGGACAGCTTCTGCCGCCATTGTGTGGTGGGTATCCAGGCTGAACCGGCGCAGCTGAGGCTCCATCTCCAGCGTTCCCTGATGCTGGTAACGGCATTGAATCCCGTTATCGGTTACGATTGCGCCGCGAAAATCGCAGGGAAGGCCTTTGCCGAAGGCATTTCGTTGCGGGAGGCGACCCTGGCGCTAGGCTATCTGGATGCCGAGACCTTCGATCGCCTGGTCGATCCCGCGCGCATGCTGGGCCCCACCGACCGCTGAGGTCAGTGGGTGATGGTCAGCCTGCGACGCCGCGGTCGCCATGGCCGCTTTCCCACAGGACAATGGCCCAAAGAACAATGGATAGAGACGAGCATCGAGACAATGCCTGATACCCTTGCCGCGTCGGATAGCTCTGCGGCCGCCATTCGCCTCGACAACGTCACCCTCGCGCGCGGCGATCGCGCGGTATTGACCGGTTTCTCACTCGCGATTCCGGCGGGCAAGGTGACGGCCGTAATGGGTCCGAGCGGTTGCGGCAAGACCACGGTGCTCAAGCTCATCACCGGGCAGTTGCGCCCCGACAAGGGGCAGGTGTGGGTCGGCGATATCGAAGTCAACAGGCTGCGTGGGGCTGATCTCAATGCGCTGCGCCGCGATATCGGTGTGTTGTTGCAAAATGGCGCACTGTTTACCGATCTCACCTGTTTCGACAACGTCGCGCTGCCCTTGCGTGAACACACCAAACTCCCTGAACCCCTGATCCGGCGCCTGGTACTGCTCAAATTGCAGACGGTAGGATTGCGCGGTGCCGCTGCCCTGTACCCGCGTGAACTGTCCGGCGGCATGAACCGGCGCGTGGCGATGGCCCGCGCGATGGCGCTGGATCCGGCCGTCATGCTCTATGACGAGCCCTTCGCCGGTCTCGATCCCATTTCTCTGGGGGCTTCCGTGCGCTTGATCCGCGAGATCAACGGGGCGCTCGGGATTACCAGCGTGGTCATCACCCATGATGTCGCGGAGGTGCAGAAATTTGCCGACCATTGCTGCATTATCGCCGAGGGCCGGGTAGTGGCGTCGGGTACTCCGGAGCAGCTGCGGGACAGCGATCAGGAGGTAGTGCGCCAAT
Source organism: Gammaproteobacteria bacterium (assembly GCA_046566625.1). Classification (GTDB taxonomy): domain Bacteria; phylum Pseudomonadota; class Gammaproteobacteria; order Pseudomonadales; family Porticoccaceae; genus JAGPUQ01. The sequence goes on along the minus strand of JBKHWK010000016.1, from coordinate 4,807 downwards.
TCATCCAGGGCCTTCCTGACGGTCCGGTGCCCTTTCATTTTCCGGCGCGTTCCCTCGCCGACGATCTGCTCGCCGTGGGAGCCTGACGATGACCACGCCTTCCAGCCTTGGCAGCCGACTGCTGGCCGAGCCGATACGCGAATTCGGTCGTGCCGGGATTTTTCTGGTTACGGCGTTTGCGCGGATGCGCTTCGGCCGGCTCCAGCTCGGCGAAATCCTGCGTCAGGTGTATTTCGTCGGTGCGCGCTCGCTAGTGATTATCGTGATCTGCGGGTTCTTCGTCGGCCTGGTACTTACCCTGCAAACCCACGACACCCTGACCCGCTTTGGCGCCGGGGATGCGGTCAGCACGGTCTTGGCACTCTCGCTGTTCCGCGAACTGGCGCCGGTGTTGACGGCCATCCTGTTCGCCGGCCGCGCGGGCACTTCGATCACCGCCGAAATCGGCCTGATGAAAGCCACCGAGCAGCTTGATGCGCTGGATTTGATGGCCATTGATCCGATGGAGCGAATCGTCCAGCCGCGATTGCTGGCCGGGGCGCTGGCGGTGCCGGCTTTGGTGATGGTGTTCAACGTCACCGCGCTGCTCGGTGGGGTGTTTTTCTCGGTCTACATGATGGGCAGCGACCCGATCGTGTTCTGGAGCAAGATGCAGGCATCGGTCGAACTGGGCAAGGATTTCATGGGTGGCTTGCTGAAAAGCGCGGTGTTCGGCTTTCTGGTCAGCTGGCTCGCGGTATATTTCGGCTGGAGCGCCAAGCCCACCAGCGAAGGCGTGGCGCTGGCCACCACCCAGACCGTCATTACCAGCGCCATCGCGGTGCTGTTGATGGATTTTGTTCTCACTGCTTTCATGCTCTAGCGTTGGAATCCTGTCATGACATCTTCCCATCAGATCGAATTCACCGCCGGGCTGTTTCTGCTGCTCGGTATTGCCGCGCTGGTCTTCCTGGCCTTGCACGCGACCGATGGTGGTGCCCTGAAAGACGGCGGCTATCGGGTAGTGGCCGAGTTCAGTAACGTCGGCGGGCTTAAAGCCCGCGCCAATGTGAGTCTTGGCGGTGTTCGCGTGGGGTCGGTGGAGAGCATCGATCTGGATCCCGAAACATTTTCGGCGCGCGTCGTGATGGTCATCGGCGACCGCTTCCGGACCCTGCCCGAAGACACTTCGGCCTCGATTTTGACCAGCGGTATCCTGGGTGATCAGTACATCGGTCTGGAGCCCGGCGGTGCGCCTGACATGCTGGAGGATGGCGATAAAATCCTGATTACCCAGTCGGCGCTGGTGCTCGAGCAACTGATCAGTCGCTTCCTGTTCAATAGTGGTGGAGAGCAAAAGAAATGAAATATTTCCTGGGATTGGTGCTGGGGGCTTTCCTGGTGAGCACTGCGGTCGCGAGTGAAGAGCCCGCTGCAATTGTGCGCACGACCAGTGACCGCTTGTTCGAGCTGATCGACACCAATCGATCCGCCTACCAGGCGGATCCCGTACCGCTGCAACAGGAAGTGCGGAAAAATCTGCTGCCCAAGATCGATTCGCTCTACTCCGCCCGTCTGGTGCTCGGCCAGCACGGACGTGGCCTGCCCGCCGAGAAAGTTGCCGCCTTCTCCGATGCGCTCAGCGACCTGCTGGTGCGTCGCTATGCCGAAGGTCTGCTGAAGTTCAAGAGCCGGGATCAGGTGGAAATTCTGCCCGAGCAGGCCGGAAATACGGATCGCATGACCCGGGTCCGCACCAGGGTGCGTCTCGACTCGGGTTCCGACGCGGCGGTGGATTATGTATTTCGCAAGCGGGACGACCGCTGGTGGGTGTTCGATGTGATCATCGAAGGCATTTCCTATGTGGCGACGTTCCGCAACCAGATTGGCGAGGAAATTCGCCGGGATGGCTTCGATCGCGTATTGAGCCGGCTGCAGTCCGGAGAATTGCAGATAGAGGTCAAAGCCGATGACAAGCCGGCCTGAGAGTCGCGAAGGGCGTTTGCAGCTCAGTGGCGACCTGACCGCGCGGGAGGTTCCCGCGATCTATGCGCGGAGTCTGGCGTGGCGGGTCGCGGGCGCATTGCCGGCCGCAGTCGACCTCGCGGCGGTCACCCGCGCGGATTCCAGCGCCCTGGCACTGCTGCTGGAGTGGCAAGCCTGGGCGCACAGTCGTGGCGCGGAAATCGAGTTCGCGGACCCGCCCCAGGCGCTGCGTACATTTGCCAGTCTGAGCGAAGTCAGCAGTCTCCTCGGTTGGCCCGAGGAACCCCTGTCGAACTGAGGAGATCGGGATGAAATCCGTGCCACGCCTGCTGCCCGCGATAGCCGTGTCGCTGGCCGCGTTGCTGCTGGCGGCCTGTGCCGGGATCAAGGCCGCGCCGCCGGAAGCGCGTGCTCCCCGCGATCCCTGGGAGCCCTATAACCGCGCGATGTACGGTTTCAATCGCGGGCTGGACCGCGCTGTCCTGCGGCCGGTCGCGCGCGGCTACGATTGGCTGGCACCCGCGCCGGTGCAGCGCGGTATCGGCAATGCGTTCACCAATCTGCATTATCCGGTGGTCGTGCTCAACCTGGCACTGCAGGGGCGTCCCAAGGACAGCGGCCTGGCGCTGGGGCGGTTCGTCGTCAACAGCACGGCGGGTGTCGCCGGAATCTTCGACGTTGCTACCCGGCTCGATATGCCGGCTTTTCGGGAAGACTTTGGCCAGACGCTGGCGGTTTGGGGTTGGCGCGACAGCCGTTACTTCATGCTCCCGCTGCTCGGGCCTTCCACGCTGCGGGACGGGCCCGCGCGCGGTGTGGACTGGATGACGGACATTGCCAACAACTGGGTGGTGGATCAGGCAGGCTATGCGCCCATGGTGGTCCAAGTGGTGGATACCCGCGCCGGTTTTCTGGATCAGGAGCAGGCGCTGGAAGAGGCTTACGACGAATATGTGTTCGTCCGCGATGCTTGGATGCAAAACCGGGATTTCCTCATTAGCAACGGCCAGACCGTCGTGCCCGACTACGACAGTTTTATCGACGAAGATCAGTGATCGGGGTCACTCCAGCAGCGCCTTGAGGGCCGCCAGACTCGCGTTGCCCTGCTGCCGTTTCCGCTCCGGCGGCAGGGGTTCGCCAAAACCCTCGCGCTCCAGCTCGGCATCCGGCAATTCGTCGAGAAACCGGCTCGGCGTCGTCTCCAGGGTTTCGCCAAACTGACGGCGGCGTCCCGCCAGCGTCAGCGTGAGGGACTCTCGGGCGCGGGTGATGCCCACATAGGCAAGGCGCCGTTCCTCCGCAACATCGCCGGAATCGATACTGTTGCGATGGGGGAGCAGCCCTTCTTCCAGGCCGATCAGGAACACATGAGGAAATTCCAGGCCCTTGGCGGCATGTAATGTCATCAATTGAACCCGATCATCGTCGCCTTCGCCGTCCTGGCGGTCCAGCAAATCCAGTAACAGCAGCCGCCCGATGGCCGCCGCGACATCTTCTTCCCCTTCTTCCTCCACCTGTCTCGCCAGGGTTGTCGTGATCTGCTGTAACAGCAATTCCACGTTGCGCAGACGCGCTTCGGCCACCGGAGCGCTGCTGGCGTTCTGGGCCAACCAGCCGGCGTAGTCCATGTCTTCGATCATTTCCCGGATCACCTTGATGCCGCTGTGCTCCGCGCAGGCGCGGGCGAGACCGTCGTACCAGTGGCGGAAGCGGCGCAGGCGCTCGAGACCCGCGCCATCCAGCGTCTCGGCCAACCCCAGTTCGCCGCACGCGGCGTGGAGCGAGATGCCCCGGCCGGTGGCGTAGTGGCCGAGTTTTTCCAGGGTGGTGGGGCCAATCTGGCGGCGCGGCGTGTTGATGATGCGCAGAAACGCGGTGTCGTCGTCCGGATTGACCAGCAGGCGGAGGTAGGCGAGCAGATCGCGGATCTCGGTGCGGGCATAGAACGAGGTGCCGCCGCTCAACTGATAGGGCAGGCTCAGCAAGCGCAGCTTCATTTCCACCACGCGCGCCTGGTGATTGCCCCGGTACAGCACCGCGAAAGCGCCCAGGGGACAGCTGCGCCGGGCGCGCAGCAGAAGGATTTCGTTCACTACCCGTTCCGCCTCGGCGTCTTCGCTGTCGCAGCGGATGACGCGAATCGGCTCGCCGTGGCCGCGATCGCACCACAAGGTTTTCACAAACAAGTGCTCGTTGTTCGCGATCAGGGTGTTGGCAGTTTTGAGGATGCGCGCCGTGGAGCGGTAGTTCTGCTCCAGCTTGATGACTTCGAGATCGGAAAAATCCTCCTGCAACTGCGCCAGGTTCTCCGGACGCGCGCCGCGCCAGGCATAGATGGATTGATCGTCATCGCCGACCACGGTCAGTTGATGGTGGTCGGCGACCAGCAGGCGGATCAACTCGTACTGGGCGCGATTGGTGTCCTGGTATTCGTCCACCAGCAGGTGGCGGATACGGCGCCGCCAGTGGTCGAGGCGTTCGGGATGTGCGCGGAACAGGTGGATCGGCCGCGCGATGAGATCGTCGAAATCCACCGCGTTGTAGGCGGTGAGGGCGCGCTGATAGGCGGCGTAAATGAGCGCCAGGCGCAGCTCGTCGGCATCGCTCGCCGTGGACTGCGCCTGCTCCGGGGTCTGCAAGTGGCTTTTCCAGTGCGAGATGCGCTGCGCGGCCTGATCGAGGGGCGCCGCGTCGTCGACAATCTGTAATTGCTGAAGCAGATTGCGGCTGTCGTCGGCGTCGAACAGGCTGAAGCCCGCGCGCAGTCCGAGCAGTGCGAGCTCCCGGCGCAGGATACTGAGCCCCAGGTGATGAAAGGTGGATATGGTCAGGCCTTTGCCGG